>PLOT01000325.1 GCA_003142215.1 Granulicella sp.
CCGCGAGGCCCAGGGAACCATCACCACCAACGCCGGCCCGGAGATCGGCGTCGCCAGCACCAAGGCCTTCACCGCCCAGCTCACCGCGCTCTTCCTCCTCGCGCTCCACCTCGCCCAGGTCCGCGGCACCGTTACCGACGCCCAATCCCTCGCCCTCGTCGACGAGCTATCCAAAATCCCCGGCAAGCTGGAGGAGATTTTGCGTTCGGTGGATGCCCAGTGCGCGCTCCTCGCCAAGTCTTTCTACGCCTCCAACGACTTCCTCTTCCTGGGCCGCGGCATCCACTACCCCATCGCCCTCGAGGGCGCGCTCAAGCTCAAGGAGATCAGCTACATCCACGCCGAGGGCTACCCCGCCGGTGAGATGAAGCACGGCCCAAACGCCCTCATCGACGAGACCCTCCCCGTCGTCTGCATCGCGACGAAAGACCCGGCGGACCCGACCAGTGTGCTCAAGTACGAGAAGACCCTCAGCAACATTCAGGAGGTCACCGCCCGCTCCGGCCGCGTCATCGCCATCGCCATCGAGGGCGACAGCCAGATCGCCTCCCAGGTCGAGCACACCATCTACATCCCCCCCGCCCCGGAGCTGCTCCTCCCCATCCTCGAGGTCGTCCCCCTGCAACTCCTCGCCTACCACATCGCCGTCCGCCGCGGCTGCGACGTAGACCAGCCCCGCAACCTAGCCAAATCCGTTACTGTGGAATGAGATGTCGGGTTTTCCACCGCGACCTCTTGGAGCTAGAGCCTTGGGACTGCTACGGTGAACAGTACCGCTCAATGGAAGCGTGAGACGAGATGGCCGTAAACACCATAGAAGATTTGGCAACAGAACTGGGCGCCGACTGGCCATTCATTGTCAGCGGACGCCAGAATGCAAAGAGCGAAATTGAACGCATACGCCAGGCATGCGAACCTCTTGTACTGCCTGACACAAGCTTGGTCGTATTTGGCTCGCTTGCGCGTGGCGAGTTTACCGACGCCAGTGATATTGACTGGACTCTTCTAGTCGACGGAATCACGATCCCACAACACTTGACTGTGGCGCGGCAAATCTCCGATGCACTAGACAGACTAAAGACCAAGGCCCCGGGAAGAACTGGCACCTTCGGAAACATGGCCTCCAGCCACAGCCTGATCCACTGTATCGGAGGGGAAGACGATACAAACACAAATACAACACGTAGATCGTTGATTTTGCTGGAAGCATCTCCCGTGGGAGATTCCGATGCCTTCAACCGTGTCAGGAACAATCTCCTCAAGCGCTATTTGGAAGAGGATTTGGGCTTGTGGAGGCCCTCAAATACATGCAAGATTCCACGCTTTCTTCTAAACGACTTTGCACGATATTGGCGAACAATGGCCGTAGATTTTGCTGACAAGCAACATGACCGGTTTCAAGAAGGCTTTGCGCTCAGAAGCATTAAGTTACGTTTATCACGCAAGCTTCTGTATATTTCAGGTCTGTTGGTCTGTTTTCGGTGTCATCTGGATTTTCCTGAGGATAAAGAGAGGATCAAATTTTTCAGCCGTGACAAGTCTGTTGAAGTAGCACTCTATGTGAGAAATCTTCTTGAGAAGACGCCTCTGGATATAACTGCTGAAACATTGTCACGTTTCGCAAACAAGCCGAAACCGGTTAGTGAAATGTTCAATGCATACGAAAATTTCCTTGGCATTCTGAGCGATCCATTGAAACGAAAGCACTTGGAAGAATTAACACAAGAAAAGTATGAGAGTGACCCCCTGAACACGGAGGCACGTAGAATTAGTTACAGATTCAGAGATGCTATTCAAGATATTTTCCTGAGCTCAGACAACCCAATCGGTAAGCTAACAATAAAGTATGGGGTGTTCTAATGAGATTGGTTGGGTATTCAACCGGGGCGATTGCACTAGGAGATTTTTCGCGAGCACTGACTCTTCTCAGCGGATACGATTTTCAAGCAGTCGAGTTGTCCGCGTTGAGAATAGCAGAAGTTGAGCCGTTGCTTCGAGCACTTCCAAGTCTAAGGCTGGATCGGTATAAATACATATCGTTCCACGCGCCGAGTTCATTTACCGAAGACGAAGAAGAACGCCTCGTATCGCTTCTCGCTACATTGCCTGCCGCATGGCCCATTATTCTGCATCCAGATGCTATCTGCCGAGCATCCCGTTGGATTCCGCTCGCATCCAGATTAGCAATTGAAAATATGGATAGAAGAAAAAACACAGGGAGGTCAGTCTCTGAATTGAAGGAGGTTTTTGAACTCCTCCCCCAAGCAATGATGTGCTTTGATTTGGGACATGCTCGACAAGTTGATCCATCAATGATTGGTGCCTACCTTCTTCTTAAAACTTATGGCGAACGCATTGTGCAATTACATATTAGCGAAGTCGATACTTTGAATCGCCATGATGTGATTTCGCGTGCGGCAGAGATGGCATTTTTCCAAGTACGACAATACATCCCGAAGACTGCGGCTGTGATTCTAGAAAGTCGGGTTCAAGAGAAGGACATAGGTAGCGAAGCAGAGAAAGTGAAATATCTCCTTGATGGAATCCCCCCACGAGATATAGATCAATTCAGATGGACTACTTATCACGATAAGACCGTGATGAATGGGGTGCCCAGCATTTAGGCGGGTGGCCCGCTCATCCCATCCGAAGCACAACTTCCCGTAACCCCCAAATCCCCTCATGATTGCTCATCGGATTGAGCGATCATGAGGGGATTTGGCGGAGAGTGCGCGATTCGAACCCACGGTGCCCGTAAGGGCACAACGGTGTCTTAGGCCGTCGCTTTCAGCCGCTCAGCCAACTCTGGACAGCGCATCAAGCCCTCGCCACAATTGGTGTACAGTCGAATTATACGTTCATAGTTGGCTGGGTGCCGGCTGCCCCACATCTCGCTTCTGAGATGTGGGATCGGACCTCTGCGCAACCTCGGACACCTGCGTCAACCGCCAACCCCCGGAAGGGCCCGCGTTCACGCGGGCCATAAAAGCCCGGGTCGTAGACCCGCACCGCTCTGCCGAAGGCCGGAGTGCAGCGCGCAGCGCGGAACGACTGAATCGCCTTCCTCCCGCCCCGCGCTTCCGTTACCACTCCCGCCCTTACGACCACTCTTTGCCGAGGGCGTCCAGTCCGGACGCAGCAAGGTCCTGTGGCGTCATCGCCGGATGCAGTTCCACCTTGGCGTTGAACAGCAGGAACCACGGCTCGGCGAACGCCGGAATCTGCGATGCATCCTTCAGATCGACAATCAGAATGCCCGACCGCTGCCCGTCGTACTCGCTAAAGTACGCCGCCTCAGGCTTCTGCTGCGCAAGGATTCGTTGCATCTTGGCTCCCACGGAACCATCCTTGGCGGCGGCGTTGAACGCATCGTTGGGGAAGTAAACGTGCAGTATCATGCGCATAAATATCTCCTCTCGCCGCTCGTATGTCGGCGAACAAATCTAAATTTGGCCCGGGTAAGTAATGCAGAAGGTACGCCGTCACGGGAACGCCGTCAAGCCGGGTGCCCCTATCTCTTAGTCCCCGGCGAGCTTGTTCGCTGGGGTGATTTCACGCGTACCAAAAAACAGCCGCGCCGAAGGCGCTTCCGCTCTGCCGAAGGCCGGAGTGCAGGCGCAGCCGGAACGACTGAATTGCCTTCCTCCCACCCGCCACAAGAATTTTCTGAATCTGAACCCCCAAAAACCCCAGCAAAATCGCGTGTCAAGCCCCTCGAGCCTCCGCCGCGCCTCCAACCCATGCAGCAACAGCAACTTAGCCCCCAAAAATACTTGGCATAGTAGTTATGCTCCACCGCGTACAATTAAAGTAGGGGGAAATATGCGTAACTTCGCCGCCTAACTCGCCGCGAATAAGCTCAACAGAATCTTACATTTGAGGTCTAACCCGTTTGGTGCGACGATCATAGCGGTAAAACGCTGTAAATGCATGATTTTGGCTATTTTACCGATGGGGGGGGAGGGGGGGTACGGGGTGGTGGTTAATAACGAATTGGTTAACACTACACCGAGGCAGTTTTTACCTCGTGACTTGGCCGACAACGTCGGCTCCGGAGGCCAATAAGCCCGGTTCACCGGGAGTGAAGTTCACACTAATTTGAGTTCGCGAAGGGTCGCTCCCACCGCACTGAGGTTTTCAGGTCCCATCGCCGCGTAGGCAGTCGACAGCACCAACCCGCTGCCGCCCGCCCGGAAGATGGCTTCAATGCAATCGCGAACGCTCTCCGGAGTGCTGTTATGCTCTTGAATATTAATCCCCAGCCCCGGAGTAATCCGTGTGCTGGTCCCGGCCACCCCATCCACCGCGCGTTTTGTCTCTTCGTAAACATAATCGCTGGAGAACCGCGGCGCAGGCCGGGCTTTCAGCTCGGCATACGACTTTTCCTTCAAGCCCATCACGCTGTATTCGAAATCCAGCATCTGCTGATGGCTCAGGTCCCCGAATATATTTTGCGTGACGCTGTCCACAAACGAGGCCATGCGTTCGCCCGCCGGATTGTCGTAGGTCGCGAGCTTCAGAAAATCCGCATACTCCGTAAACGTGTGGTAATCCTGCTCGGCCCGGTAGAACGGGCTGAACGAGATGTTCTGCCAGATGTGGTAACCCACTGGAATCCCCGGCTTGGCCGCTTTCGCCGTGCTGGAAACCAGCCGCTGCGTCTCGCGCATGCTCTCCGACCAGAATTCTTCCCAGATCAGCAGTTCCGGGTTGCGCAGCAGCAGACGCCAGAACTCCACGAAATAGCCATCCACCGGACGCTTGCCCGCCCGTCCGTTTCGCACGAAAGGCTCCAGCGCCAGATACGCCTTCTTAACCCGGTCCATGCTAATGCCCTGCTTGGCCGCCTTGGCCGCGCAATATTCGCAGAAGCAGGAAGTTTGGCCGGGATCGCTGTGCCCCGGATCTCCGCCATGATGCCAGGCTCCCAGAGCGTTGCCCAATGGCCCCTGCCGTTCGGTTCCACGCTGAATCCCGTCCACGTCGTAGGAACGGACGAAATCGTTTACCTGTGCGACGAGAAGGTTGCGGAAGTAGGGGTTGTTGAGGCACGGGCCTCCGGGATGGTGTGACGTTCGCCGGCCGTAGAGATCGACTTCATACAACTCGTCAAAGCCCTTGATCTGCGGGCGCGCGCGATTGTCCTCCTCCATCCACGGAATAATCTTCATCCCGCGCTTCCGCGTCTCTTCGCGGATCTTCTGAAACTCGTCGGGAAGGTTGAAGTCGCCCGCGTCCAGCGCTTGAGGCTGCATTTTGATATCGCGATAATACTGCGGATGCGCTGTGGCAAAGTTCCCCAGTGGGTTGCTGGCACGGTCCAGTCCCCCCCACGACGCCTCGAATGGGGCGCAGTGCATCATCAGCGTGTTCACGCTGGACCGCGTCTGCACGTCGTCCAGAAACTTCACCAGGTTGTTCTGCAGAAAATTCACCTCGACCTGAATTCCGATCAGGGGCTTCGCCAGCGTGGGCTGGGCATCGGGAGCGGCTGCGCTGGCGCTCATCGGCTCCAAACCGATGCCAGTCGTAACTGCGGTTGCCACCAAAGAAGCCGCTTTCACAAAGTCCCGGCGGGAGACGGATCCCTCATTTTTCATGTCCCGGATGCTATCACAAAGGTCGAAACGTCAACAGTCCGGGCGCCCCATTCATCGTGACTTTGTCTCTTGCGATGAGTTGGGTGCGCTTCCACTCAATAGCCGCCGATCCACACCATCTCCGAGGCAGTTTTTACCTCGTGACCTGGCCGACCACGTCGGTTCCGGCGGCCAGCGGCTTCTCCACCACATGCCACAGGTCGCCCGCCTCGTCCGCGACCACCGCCAGCACGGGCACCTCGATGCGCGTTCCGCTGCGCGAGACGGCATGAAGCACGCCCACGTCGCCCGCGGCAAATTCCGTGCGGTCGAGCGTCATCCGCCAGCGCACCGCCGCGCCCTCGCGCGATTCCAGACGGATGTCCGTCACCACGGCTGAAAACTCGCTCACCCTCATGTCAGGTCGTCCGTGTCGAACGGCTTCTTGCGGCCAAGCGCAGTCATGTCGTGCCGACCGCCGACCAACCCCTCGACCACGGCGTTCAGCTCCTCTTCCGATCCAGCTTCCTCGCTCGCGACCAGATGTGCCAGCGCATCGGGCGCCTTCAGGCTCTCCAGCAGCACGGTGCAGTGCGCCACGGCCGTGTGTTCCAGCCCCAGACCTTCGGGCGTCTTGGCCTTGATGCCCACTTCGCCCGGCTTGACGCCCAGCAACTGGGCGACGCGCTCGCGCAGCTCTCCGGCGATGGGCGCGATCTTCGGCCGCTCCAGGATGAGCACCGTATCGACGTTGACGATGCGGTAGCCCGCGGTGGCCACCTCTTCCAGCGCCGTCTGCAGGAAGACGCTGGAGGCCGCGCCCTTCCAGCGCGGATCGTTGGGCGGAAAGAAGCTGCCGATGTCGCCGGCCGAGACCGCTCCCAGCAGCGCATCGGTGATGGCGTGCAGCAGCACGTCTCCGTCGGAGTGACCCGCGAGCCCCTCGGTGTGCTCGATCGCCAGCCCGCCGATGATGAGCGGAATGCCCGCCTGAAAGACGTGCGAGTCAAAGCCAATCCCAATCCTCATACTCACGAGAGCACCTCAGCGTCCACTAAAGGCTTAACACCGATCGCCACCGATGAAACCGATTTTTCTTTAGGTTTCTTGAGTTCGTTATCCATCACCAACCGTTTGAACCGGGGCTTCGGTCCGAAATTCATCAGCAATGCAACCTCAATCTCTGCAGCTCTCAGATAGTGTAAGGTCTGCGATTCGTGTTCACGAACAAGCGCTTCACAGGCTTTCAATTCAATCAGAACAACATCATTTACAACCAAATCAGCCCTGAAAACTCCAACCAACTCGCCGCGAAACCGAACCGGAATCGGCATTTCGGTCTGAACCTTCAATCCGGCCTGTCCTAAAGCAAGCCGCATTGCCTCACGATAGACCGACTCAAGAAACCCACAGCCCAACTCGTTGTAAACATCGTAAAAAACACCAATGATCTTCTGCGTAAGATCATCATGCTTGCCCCGAAGTTGTCTTTCATCAGTATCCATCTTTGTCCTGGATCGGTGCTCGTCGGTGTCAATCGGTGTTAGGTCTTTCCCTGTCGCAGGTAGAACTCGGCCAGCTCCAGGTCACCGTGCTGCGTAATCTTGAGGTTCCTCGCCGATCCCGAAACCACGGCCACTTCGATGCCTGCTCGCTCCAGCAGGCTGGACTCGTCGGTGCCCACGAACTCATCCGCCTCAGCCTCGGCGAAGACCTGACGCAGCAGCCCGCAGCGCGCTCCCTGCGGCGTCTGCGCCTGAACGATCCTCTCCCGCGGAATGGTCGCGGTCACAATCGCGCCGTGCGCCGTGCGTTCCACCTGCTTGATGGTGTCCACCGCCGGCAGAGCGACGATCGCCGCGCCGTGCTCAGCGACGGCATCGATGGTGCGCTCGATGGTGGCTGCGTCGATCAGGGGCCGCGCCGCATCGTGTACCAGCACTACATCGTCGTCGCCGCAGCCGTTCTCTGCGACCAGCAGCGCCAGCGCATTCGCGACCGACTGCTGCCGCTGATCGCCCCCTTCGACGACATGCACCTTGCCGCCCAGTCCGAACTCCGTTATCTGCGCCCGCACGCGCTCGATCTCCGTGCCGCGCACCGCGACATAGATGGCCGCAACGCGCTCGACCGCCAGGAACGCGCGCAGGCAATGCACCAGCACGGGCACGCCGGCAATGGTTAGAAACTGCTTCGGAGTGGACGCGCCCGCGCCCACCGCACTACCCACGGACATCCTCGTCCCAATCCCAGCCGCCGGAAGAATCACAAAGACTCGCATAGCCCACGAAGTATAACAAGAGTGCCGCGACTTGAGCCGCAAAATAAGACGCCAACCATCCCCGCAGCGGCGTCGCGCAGTACCATAAGTCACGATGACAAACCTCAAGCCCGCGCTGGATCGCACCCACATTCGCCCCGGAGACCGCGTCTGCGCCGCCGTCTCCGGAGGCGCGGACTCGGTGGCGCTGCTGCTTCTGCTGCACGCTGCCAACGCCCAGCCGTGCAACGCCCTCGGCGTCGGCCTCTCCGCCGTCCACGTCCACCACGGACTGCGCGGAGACGAGGCGGACGCCGACATGGCCTTCGTCCAGCAGCTCTGCCTGCGGCTCGAAGTTCCGCTGCACATCGTTCGCGCCAGCGTCCCAGACCGCATCGCTCAAACCCGCGCCGCCGGCCAGCCCGAGACCGTCGAGGAGGCCGCGCGCAACCTTCGCTACGACCTCTTCCGGCAGCTCATCGCCGATGGCCGCGCCGACTCCATCCTCACCGCGCACACCCTGGACGACCAAGCCGAGACCGTCCTGATGAAGCTCCTCCGCGGTGCATGGACAGAGGGCCTCAGTGGCATTCATCCGGTCGTCCTCGTCCCCAACGCCACCCACCCCGGCAGAATCCTCCGCCCGCTGCTCGCCGTCCGCCGCGCCGCGCTTATCGCCTTCCTCGAATCGCGCAACCAGCCCTGGCGCACCGACTCCACGAACGCCGACGACGCGTTTACGCGCAACCGCATCCGCCATTCCGTCCTACCCGTGCTGCGTGCAGAGAATCCTGCCATCGACCAGGCGCTGGCCAACCTGGCCGAACTGGCGCGCGAGGACGAAACGCGCTGGAACTCCGAGCTCAGCCGCATCCTGCCGCAACTTCTCCTCCCCGGCAAACCAGTCCGCGGGGGGCGGCGCGCGGTCAGCACCGTACCCGGAGAATCCAACTCCGTCGCCCTCGAGATCGACCGCCTGCGCCCACTCGATCCGGCCCTGCGCAGCCGCGTTGTGCGCGCTGCCGCTCGGACTCTGGGCGCGCGCCTCACCTTCGATGAGACCGCCCGCCTGCTCGCCCTGGCCGGGATCTCTCCAGACCCGAGCCGCACAGATCCTGCCGTCGGTGCGCGCAGCGGTGCCAAGCTCCACCTGCCGGGGTTGTTGCGCGCCGAGCGCTCTGCGCGCGAACTTCGCCTCTTCCGCGAAGCGCCGCCAAAGAGCCCGAAGAGCCTCTGACCACTCACACGCACCGCTCTCACGATGGTTTTGCATTTACGCGAAGCGTCCAGAACACCGCGAAGTGGCGCGAAGCATCGAGAACGCCACGAAGTGGCCAAATTGGAACTAACTTGTGGTGGGTTCCCGCTTGGTTGTTCCGTTTCTCTGCATATTGTGGCCCGCTCAGAGTAGAATCTCTTTATCTGACGCACGCCGACTCCGGGCCGGGAGGGGGATTCCTGCCGAAGACCTGGAACCTATAGTCCAGCGTGAGCGTCTAACAAGCAGCAGGTTCCGGCGCACAAGCGCATGCCTGCCAGGTCGATGGCCGCACAGAAGAGCTGCCCCAACCAGGTGCTTCAGGCCGGAAGAATGAGGAAACGCGATTGAACTCGACCGTCAAGCAACTTGTTATATGGGTGTTCCTGGTCACGGGCGTCATCTGCCTGTGGACCTTTGTGGGCAAAAACATGGGTGCCCCCAAGGAGACCGCCGTCACTTTCACCGACCTGTTGGCCAAGGCTGACGAGGGCAAGGTGGCCGATGTCACCATCGACGGCGCCACACTGGTGGGCCACTACGCCGACAAGGACCAGTTCCGCACCGTCATTCCGTCCAACTACCCGGACATGTACAAGATTCTGAACGACCACGGCGTTGTCATCACCATCAAGGACCAGAATTCCAGCGCCTGGGTCACCGTCCTGATGAACATCGCGCCGATTGGCATTCTCATTCTTCTCTGGTTCTTTCTGATGCGCCAGATGCAGTCCGGCGGCAACAAGGCCATGAGCTTCGGCAAGAGCCGCGCCCGCCTGCTCTCCATGCAACAGAAAAAGATCACCTTCAAGGACGTGGCCGGCGTCGATGAGGCCAAGGAAGAGCTGAAGGAGATCATCGAGTTCCTGCGCGAGGCGCAGAAGTTCCAGCGCTTGGGCGGTCGCATCCCCAAGGGCGTTCTGCTGGTCGGGCCTCCGGGCACCGGCAAGACGCTGCTGGCCCGCGCGGTTGCCGGCGAGGCGAACGTCCCGTTCTTCTCGATTTCGGGTTCCGACTTTGTAGAGATGTTCGTCGGCGTCGGCGCATCGCGCGTACGCGACCTCTTCGAGCAGGGCAAGAAGAACGCCCCCTGCATCATCTTCATCGACGAGATCGACGCCGTCGGGCGGCACCGCGGCGCAGGCTTGGGCGGTGGACACGACGAACGCGAGCAGACCCTGAACCAGTTGCTTGTCGAGATGGACGGCTTCGAGTCCAACGACGGCGTCATCCTCATCGCCGCCACCAATCGCCCAGACGTTCTCGATCCCGCGCTTCTTCGCCCAGGCCGCTTTGACCGCCGCGTGGTGGTCGATCGCCCGGACATTCGTGGCCGCGAAGAGGTCCTCGTAGTCCACTGCAAGAAGGTCCCCATGGCCGATGACGTCGACCTCAACATCCTTGCCCGCGGCACTCCCGGCTTCTCCGGCGCCGACCTCGCCAACATGGTCAACGAGGCCGCTCTCACCGCCGCCCGCTACAACCGCAAGTCCGTCCACATGTTCGACTTCGAGGTCGCCAAGGACAAGGTCCTGATGGGCGCGGAGCGCAAGTCCATGCTGCTCTCCGACGACGACAAGAAGGACACCGCCTACCACGAATCCGGCCACGTTCTGGTCGCCGCCAAGCGCGGGAACTCCGACCCGCTGCACAAGGTCACAATCATACCGCGCGGTATGGCCCTCGGCGTCACCATGCACCTGCCCGAAGAGGACAAGCACACCGTCTCCAAGGACTATCTGGACACCCAGCTCGCCATCCTGATGGGTGGCCGCTGCGCCGAAGAGATCTTCATGAACCGCAAGACCACCGGCGCGGGCAACGACATCGTCCGCGCCACCGAACTCGCCCGCAAGATGGTCTGCGAGTACGGCATGAGCGACCTCGGTCCGCTGACCTACGGCAAGAAGGAGCAGGAGGTCTTCCTGGGCCGCGACATCGCCCAGATGCGCGACTACTCCGACGACACCGCCAAGCAGATCGACGTGGCCGTGCGCGCCTTCGTCGACGAGGGCTACCGCTCGGCCTACAAGATCCTCGAGGAGAACGCCGACATCATGCACCGCATGGCGGCCGCGCTGCTGGAACGCGAGACCCTCGACCGCGCCGAGATCGACCTCATCATCGCGGGCAAGGATCTGCCTCCCTTCAAGTCGCCGCTGGCCTATGCCGACCCCGGCCCAGGCGAAGGGCAGAAGGTCATCAAGCCCGAGGCAGGCCGCAAGCCGGGCTATGGCGAAGGCCGTCCCAGCCCCGCATAGATCCATTCCATCTCCGAGATAACATGAGGCGGCCTTCGGGCCGCCTCATCCGCTTGCCCCGCAGACACCCGCTCCGCATTGAATAATTGGGCACACTGCAAAGACACTCCCCTGAAACTCCTCGCCTCAGTGCGACAATAGAAACACCTCGAATGCGCATTCTGTCCCCCACCGCGGCGCGCCGTTTCTCCTGCCTGGTTCCGCTGGCCTTTGCGCTTCTGCCCGCCGGCTGCGGATACCACACCGCCGGCTCGGCCACGCATATCCCGGCCAGCGTCCGCACCATCGCCGTACCTGTCTTCGCCACGCACTCCCAGGCCTACCACACAGAGATGGCGCTCACCCAGGCCGTCGTCCGCGAGCTGGACACGCGCACCCGCTACCGCGTCCTCACCGGCAACTCGACCGATGCCGATGCCATCCTCAGCGGCACGATTCTCACCCAGACTTCGGTTCCGCTCACCTACGACTCCACCAGCGGCGAGACATCCAGCTATTTGCTGACGATCACCGTGAAGGTGGTGCTGACCGCGCGCGATGGCCGCGTCCTCTACCAGAACGACGCGCTCGCCTACCGCGAGCAGTATCAATCCACGCAGGACCTCAACGGCTTTCTGCGCGAGGACCCCGCCGCCGTCATCCGCCTCGCACGCAGCTTCGCCCACGCCCTGGTAGACGATATGCTGGAGTCCTTCTGATGCCCGCGCCCCTCAAGAGCTTCGCCTCCTCCGACCGCTTCCTCGCCGAGATCGCCTCCCCCGCAACCCTCCGCCCCGGCTACGTCCTCATCGGCGACGAGGCATTTCTCTACCAACGTTGCCGCCACGGCATCCTCGCCGCGCTCGCGCCCGTCGAGGCCCGCGACTTCTCCCTGCACGACTTCGACCTCGCCGACACCCCCATCTTCGAGGTCCTCGACTGCGCGCAGACGCCATCGCTCATGGCGCCCTTTCAGGTGATCTTCGTGCGCAACCTGAAGCTGCTTTACGGTCGCGGCTCGAAGAAGGCGGAGTTCGCCGCCATCGACGCCTACTTCCGCAGCCCCAATCCGCAGGCCGTCCTGCTCTTCGTCGCCGACTACCTGCACATCCCCACCGACCTCCGCCGCATGGACTACCAGGATAAAGATCGCTACGACCGCATCCGCGAGACCCTCGGCGACCACTGCGGCTTCGTCGAACTGGCCCGCGTGGCTGAGGCCGACGCCATCCGCTGGGTCACCTCCGAGGCCGAAGCCCGCGGCATCCGCTTCGACGCAGACGCCGCCCGCGAACTGGTCGACGCTCTCGGCGCCGACATGATGCTCGTCTCCAGCGAACTGGAAAAACTCTGCCTCTACGTCTCCGCACCGCTCGACGCATCACAGAACCGGGTGCCCCATCTTCGCGACAGTCTCACCGTCGCTAAGGTGGGCGATGCGCCACCGCCTTCCACTGAAGCCGTCATCCCGAGCGACCCTGAGCGAGCGCGGCGAGCCGAAGGGGAGTCGAGGGACCCCCGCATTTCGCTCGCAGCGTCACAAACTTCGCAGATCGCCCGCAACCACATCACCCTCGGCGACGTGGAAACCCTCGTCCTCGCCGCCAAACAGCGCTCGCTCTACGAGCTGACCGACGCCATCAGCCAGCGCGACCGCACCCGCGCCCTGCTTCTGCTCCACGGCCTGCTCAACGCCTCCGACGGCGGCGAAGACGCGTCCATCGGACACCTCTACATGCTGGCCCGCACCTTCCGCCAGATGCTCATCATCCTGGAAAAAAACGTGCGCGACTCGCGCGCCATCTGGGCCGTCCTCTGGCAGGGATTCCGTATGCCGCCCTTCGCCGCCGAAGACCTCATCCGCCAGGCCCGCCGCTACAAATCCCGCCGCGACCTCACCCGCGCCCTCCGCCTCGTTGCCAAGGCCGACCTCGAACTCCGCAGCTCCCCCGCCAACAAGCTCCTCGTCCTCGAGCGCCTCATCCTCGCCCTCGCCGCCGAATCCGCCCCCGCCCACCACTCCCCCACCTCACAATTCGCCATGGAACTTTAGCGCCTGCCTGCTGCCCCGCATCTCGATTCTGAGATGTGGGCCTCGCTGAAGACCGGTCGCACACCTACCCTCGCCCCAATCCCGCGCCATCTAAGATGTAGCGATCATCTTCAGAAACAGGCCGGGCAGTTCGGGGCTGACGCTGGGGTCCACGTCTGCGCTATGGTCCTCGCCGATCCGGAAGCGTTCCATCTGCTGCTCCAGGTCCAGCGCGGAGTTGCGCAAGGCCTCGGCGCCGGCAACCGCCAGGTTCATCGCTCGCAGGTTCTCGTTCCCCAGTTGATAGATGGAGTTCAGCGCCGAACTCGAGTTGCCGGCAGACGAGCTCTGCTGCTGCGACGCGATGGCAATCTGGGCGATCATCCTGTCCACCTGATCGACCATGCCGATGATCTTCTCCAGCGCCTCTCCGGCGCTACCCGTTGTGACCACCCCGGCGGCAACGATCTCTGTGCCCTCGCTCATGCTGGCAACCGCCTGGCCCGTCCGCTCCTGAATGCCATGGATCATCAGCGAGATCTCATTGGTGGCCTGGGCGGTGCTCTCTGCCAGCGCGCGAACCTCGCTGGCGACCACGGCAAACCCGCGGCCATGTTCGCCGGCGCGCGCCGCCTCGATGGCTGCATTCAGCGCTAGCAGGTTGGTCTTGCGCGCGATCTCCTCGATCACATGCACGATGTGGCTGATGCGTCCCGAGTCCTCCCCCAGCAGATGAATGGTCGATGAGGTCGAACGCACCGCCTCGGCGATCGAGTTCATGCTGCCCAGCATCTCGCGCACAATGCCGCCGCCCAGCCGCGCCGTCTCCGCCGCTGCCCGTGCGTTCTTGGCGGCGCTGGAGGCGTGGCGAGAGACCTCGGTCACCGTGGCGCTCATCTCATGCATCGCCGTCGCAGTCTGCTCGGTCTGCTGGTTCTGCTCGTCCATCCTGTGCTGCATGTCCCTGCCAGCTTCACTGATGGTGACTGCATTGCCCGTGACACTGGCGGCCGTGCGCGCCACCGCCCCAATCGTCTGCCGCAGGCTGCGCTGCATCGACTGCATGGCGTCGGCCAGCATTCCCACCTCGTCGTTGCTCTCGATCCCCAACGGCGGTCCCGTCAGATCGCCCTCGGTGATCGCGGTCGCCCGTCCCACAACGCTGCGCAGACCGCGGCTGATGCGCCGCGCGATCATCATCGCGAACAGACCGCCCAGAATCGCACTCCCCAGGGTGGTGATCCAAAGCGTCCACACCATCGAATGAGAAGCTCGTATCACCTGCTGCGATTCGGCGTTTGCGACGTTGTTCTCGTAACCCACCACATCGAACAGGTTCTGATATAGAACCAACACCTGATTCGTCATCTCTCCCCGCACAAGCGCACGCGCAGCCGCCAGGTCTTCGGGCTTCTGCGATTCAATCAAAGCCGTAATATGGTCCTGCACTTCGTGAAACTGCGCTGTCTGCGCCTCGATAATGCGGATGCGGTTATTGTCCTTCCCCAGGTCGAACCGGCTGTTCATATCGTGCAGATCAGCCATATGTCTTTCTGTGTTGGCCCATTGGTAGCTGTACGCTTCGCGGTATTTTGCAATAGAGGCCCGATCGGAACTAAACAGCAGCGCCTCTTCCAGTGTCGTCACGGTCTTTCCCAGAGACATGCGGACGCTGCGGTCGCAGGCTACCACCGGAACCCGCTCCGAGATGATCTTGTCCGTGATGCGGTTGACCTCAGACATGCGCAGATACGCCACGGTTGAAGTGGCCAGCATCGCAAGAATCAGTATCCCGCAGGTCGAACCTAACTTTGCTTCCAGCTTCATGACTTCCCTCGTTCCATCGCCCTTTCACCCGCAAACTGGCCGCACTCCACGGCGGCAATATCGGCACACTCCTGCTATCTCTTCTTATCGGCATTCCGGGAGAGACCTTAAGTCGAGATTGTGTATTGTGCAGCATGGCTGGGGCTAGAGGTCATTTGAGCAATCAGCTCTAGCCATCACCCTGCTACCATTAAACGTTGACCCAACTATGACCATCCCCGCGAATCCCGACTCCGCACCTATCCGCGTCCGCATCGCACCCTCCCCTACCGGCGACCCGCACGTTGGCACGGCCTACATCGGCCTGCTCAACTTCCTCTACGCCCGCCAGCGCGGCGGCCAGTTCGTCCTGCGCATCGAGGACACCGACCGCGCACGCTTCGTCTCCACCTCCGAGCAGATGATCTTCGACGCCCTCCGCTGGCTCGGCCTCGCCTGGGATGAAGGCCCCGACGTCGGTGGCCCCTTCGGCCCCTACCGCCAGTCCGAGCGCACCGAAATCTACCGCACCCACGTCGATCTCCTGCTCGCATCCGGCCACGCCTACCGCAGCTTCGAGACCCCCGAAGAGCTGGACGCCATGCGCAAGTCGCAGATCGCCGCCAAGCTCCCCCCGCGCTACAACGGAGCGCACCGTGAACTGCCCCCCGCGCAGATCGCGGCGTTCGAAGCCGAAGGCCGCCCGTCTGTCATCCGTCTCAAGGTCCCCGTCGAGGGCGAGACCAGCTTCCGCGACGAACTTCGCGGCCCCATCAACTTCTCCCATAACAACGTCGACGACCAGGTCCTGCTCAAGTCCGACGGCTTCCCCACCTATCATCTGGCCAACGTCGTCGACGACCACCTCATGCAGATCACCGACGTCATCCGCGCCGAGGAGTGGATCTCCTCCACGCCCAAGCACGTCCTGCTCTACAAGGCCTTCGGCTGGCCGCTGCCCCGCTTCTGGCACATGCCCCTGCTGCGCAACCTCGACAAATCAAAAATCTCCAAGCGCAAGAATCCCGTCTCCCTCATCTACTACCGCGAGTCCGGCTTCCTGCCCCAGGCCATGCTCAACTTCCTCGGCCTCATGGGCGGCGGCATGGCCCAGCCCACCGAGCAGGAGATCGTCTCCAAGGGCATCAGCGTCAAGCAGGGAGACATCTTCTCCCTCCCAGAGATGCTCGAAAAGTTCGACTTCCAGCGCATCTCCCTTGGCGGCCCCGTCTTCGACCTCACCAAGCTCAAATGGCTCAACGGAGAGTACCTCCGCGCCCTCACCCCCGACGCCTTCTTCGCCGCCCTGCGCGCCACCCTCTTCTCCGACGACCACCTCCGCCGCATCGCGCCCCTCGTCCAGACCCGCATCGAAACCCTCGCCCAGTTCGGCGAGAGCACCGACTTCTTCTTCAAGGACGACGTCATGCCTGCGCCTGAGGTCTTCCTCCCCAAAAAGCACACGCTGGAAGAGACCCTCGCCTTCGCCGCCGAGCAGCTCGCCCTCCTCGAAGCAACCCCCTTCACCGAGGAGGACCTCGATCCCGCGCTCAAAAAACTCGGCACCGAAAAGGAGTGGTCAGTCAAGGACAACTTCATGCTCCTGCGCGCCATCCTCACCGGCAAAACCGCCTCCCCGCCCCTGCTGGAGAGCCTCATCGTCTTCGGCAAAGCCCGCACGCTCGACCGCCTCCGCCGCTTCCTCGACACCCAAAAGCGCCTCGCCAACATAAAGAAATAGAAGTATTTGCACAAGAGTGAAGCGCAGCCGAGGTGACAAGCAGGTAAAATCTGTCCAACGCTTGCTAAGGGAATGTATGCCTATAAATGCCGATAAGCCTCACCTATGGAAGGCGGACACCCGAGCGTCGGTTGACCAGTTCAATCGATGGTTTGTTCTCTTCGCTCCTAAGGCATATCGCGATACTCGCAAGACAGCAATTGAGAATGTAGAACTGGGCCTTACACTCACGAAGAATCTCACTAGCATCGGCCCTGCCACAATCAAAGCGAATCCGGGGATATTGCCAGTGTTGCGAATGGTGACTTGTCCTCCACTCGCGCGTGATCGGCTGATCGGTCTTGCCGACTCCAGCAAGAACTTTGTAGGAAATCTCGAACTCGGCAAGATTCCACCACGCTTGTCACCGGAACTCTTGGAAGAGCACTTAGCGAAAATCTCCGGCGTCATTTCAAAAATGGTTGACGTTGACATATTTCCGTGGCTCGACGAAAAACGCACTCCCACGAAGGAAGAACGTTACCGCTCATCAACCATCGTCGCAGACCGTCTCTGCGGCGCAGTCGCCGAACCAATTGTCAGAAATGCGCAGGAAAAGCGTCAACTCACCCTCTTGGAAAAGCGGCTTGTCAGCAAAGGCTACAAGCTCAAGGCGCACCCTCCCACTATCCCACTCAATGAAATGGAACCAGGCACGTTCACATTTCACCTGAATGTTCTCGTTAAGTCCCATAATGAAAATGCGAAAGACGTTAGAATCCCGGTCGATGCGGTAATCCAGCCACGCAGAGCGAAACTTCCTCACCTTCCTTTGCTGATTGAGGCTAAATCCTCCGGTGATTTCACCAATGTCAACAAACGCCGCAAAGAAGAAGCGACCAAAATCAACCAGCTCACAAGGCCACCTATGGCGATCAGGTTGTCTTTGTGCTGCTTCTCTGCGGATATTTCGACGCAGCATACCTCGGATACGAAGCGGCGGAAGGCATAGACTGGGTTTGGGAACACCGTATCGAGGACATCGACAAGTTAGGAATCTGAGGGCAACGATGGCGACCGCCGGCCTGCAAAGCATCGAGGAATCCCGCTTGGAAGAGCAGGTTCGCCTTGACGGGCTCAAGACCGCATCCGAGCGAAACAAGTGGGGCCAGTTTGCGACTCCAACTGCCCTTGCGCTCAGCCTCGCACGGTATGCTCACACCCTTCTCGGCGATCAACCGGTGCGTTTTTTAGACCCCGCGATCGGCACAGGCTCATTTTATTCGGCGATCCTCGATGCATTCCCGTCGAGAAACATCGCAGCGGCACATGGAGTCGAACTAGACTCGCTCTTCGTAAATGCCGCAATGAAATTGTGGGCAAAGCAGGGACTTCGCATCACAGAAGGCGATTTCACACGCCAGCCACTACCGGATCGCCGTTACAACCTTGTCCTCGCCAATCCTCCTTATGTACGTCACCATCACCTCTCCGGCGAAGACAAAGACCGCCTAAAAGCGAAGCTGCTGCAATCCTTGCGCCTGGAGATGAGCGGACTTGCCGGTCTCTACTGCTATTTCATGCTCTTGTGCCACGACTGGATGGAGGAGCAGGGGCTTGCGATCTGGTTGATTCCCTCCGAGTTCATGGATGTCAACTACGGCTCGACCGTCCGCCGCTACTTGACGGAACAAGTAACCCTGCTTCATCTCCATCGCTTTTGCCCAACCGACGCGCAATTTACAGACGCACTCGTCTCCTCCGCCATTGTGGTCTTTCGCAAGTCGCCGCCACCGCCAGATCATAGTGCCCGCTTCTCATTTGGAGGCTCGATCGAAGCCCCAGAGACAGAGGCGCTCGTAGCTCTGGAAACGTTGCGCGAATCTCAGAAATGGACACAGTTCCCAGCCAATCCCATCATCTTTAAGACCGATGACCTCAAGCTGGGCGACATCTTTTCGATCAAGCGCGGCATTGCCACGGGATCGAACGGCTTCTTTATCCTGACCGAGGCAGAGGCGGAAAATTGGCAGATACCACGGAAGTTTCTCAAGCCGATCCTGCCCGGTCCGCGCAAACTGGCGAATGACATAGTTGAGTCGCTGCCCAACGGGCTGCCAACTGTCTCGCCACTCCTCTTTTTGCTCGATTGCGACGCCCCCGAGGAAGAAATCCGGCAGAACTGGCCGCGCTTCTATGAATACATCCAGCAAGGGCGAGAGCAGGAAATCGATATTGCTTACATCGCAAGCCACCGCACTCCGTGGTACTCACAGGAAAACCGGCCGCCTGCCCCGTTTCTTTGCACCTATATGGGCCGTTCGCGCAATGGAAAGCACCCATTCCGATTTATCTGGAACCGTTCTCAAGCGACTGCTCACAACGTGTATCTAATGCTCTACCCGAAAGGCCCCCTGCGCGACCTGCTCAACGAGCATCCTGAAAGTGCGGCCCAGATATTCGAGACGCTGCAAAATATCAGTCCGGATCGGTTCATCTCGGAGGGAAGGGTCTACGGAGGCGGTCTACACAAAGTGGAACCCAAGGAACTCGCTAAAATCCCAGCAGGTTTCCTGTTAGATAAGCTAGACGCCGCCCTACAACTTGGACGGCAACAGCTCCTCTTCGCTTAGATCGTGTGGAGTGAACCCCTAAACTGAG
>PLOT01000321.1 GCA_003142215.1 Granulicella sp.
CTTATCCCTTATCCCTTACCCCTTATCCCTTACCCCTTACCCCTTACCCCTTACCCCTTATCCCTTACCCCTTACCCCTTACCCCTTACCCCTTACCCCTGCCCCTAGAACGTCGTACTCACCGTCAGCCGCAGGGTCTTCCTCGGCTCGCGCAGTTCGTAAGCCGACCCGTAGAGTTGCAGCGCCTGCTCATAGCTGTACTGCCCGGCGCCAGAGTTGGGGAACATCGTGCGGAACGTCGCATCGTCCACCGCCAGTTGCTGCGGCAGGTTCTTGAACAGCCGCAGCGGGTTGTATGCGTAGTACACCCGGAACGGCGCATTCACGATCGGCAGAATCACCTGGAACTCCGCGCCGCTCGACATGCGCGGCACAAAATTTGTCCCCGGAACCGTGTTCAGTTGCCGCGCCGACAGCGCCGCCACCGGCTGGCCGCCGAAGCACGACCCATTGATAAACGTCGGGCAGCCATACAGCGGGCTCGACAGCACGGATGTCCCAGCCGCGCTCTGCAGCAGCTCTCCCTTCTGCAAGTCGCCCGTCAGTCCGAAGTCGGTAAACAAGTTGAAGCTCAGCGTGCTGACGATCGGGATCATGTACTGTATGTTCGCCGTCAGTTGCGTATCGCCGCCCACAGAGGCCAGCCGGTACACCGGAAGCGGAATCTGTATATTGCCCAGCGTTGGGTTGGTCGGATCGCGCGGCACAGTCGTCCCATCCGGATTGGTCAGGTTGAACTGTACCTTCACCGGCACAAACGTGTATGGCGAGTTGGCGCGGATGTCGAAGCCGCGCACATCCGACTCGCCACCGCCATAGATGCGGTTGGTCGGCGGAGCAACCTCCCCGCCAAAGCCCGAAATGTGCGCCAGCAGCAGCCGCATCCCCAGAACGTTGTGCCCTTCCCGGTCGATCCTCAGCCCCCGCATCGGGTAGTACTGCCGGAAGCTCGCCACCGGAGAGATGTACTTCACATTGCCGCCCGCGCCAGCTATCTGCACCGACAGGTTGAAGTCGCGCCCCGAATGCGCCCCAACCCCGCGGTCCAGGCTCGAGTAGCTGAAACTCGGCGCAATCGTCGACGTCACAATGCCTGTCAACTGGTTCAGTCCCGCCACTCCCGACCGGAATGCCAGCGACTGAAATATGTTGCGCGTATTGTCGTTGAACGTCATCACCGACGCGCGCGAGAGCGCATACGTCACGCCCACCCGAGTCATCCCGCGGCCCACCCACAGATGCTTCAGCGGCTCGCTCGCGGAAACCGTGAACCCATTCGTCGATGTGTTGTAGTTGGTCAGCAGCGACTGCTGCGCCGTGGATACATTCGCGCTTGCGCCGTTCGAAATCGAGTACGCCTTGGCCGGGTTGTAGTCCGTCTTCCGCGAGAAAACTTCCATGCCCACCGAGATCGGCTTGTTGCGCAGATACGGCTCATTGAATCCGAAGCTCAGGTTGCGAGACAGATCCCCGATGTTCGCGCTCGCCGACAGCGTCTCGCCCAACCCCAGAAAGTTGTTGGTCTCGTAGTTCAGCCCCACGAATGTTCCCGACAGTCCGCTGATCCCGCCGTTCACGCCAATCGAGTTCTTGCCCTTCTCCTTCAGCTTCAGCAGCAGGTCTACCGTCCCATCGTCCTCATTCTGCCGCGTCTCGGTATCGTCATCCACCTTCAGCGTCTCGAAGTAGCTCAACTGGTTCAGCCGCAGCACCGACATCTCCCAGCGCTGGCTGCTGTACACCTGGCCCTCTTCCAGCAGCAGTTCCCTCCGGATCACCTTGTCCCGCGTGATCGTATTCCCTGTGAACTCGATCCGCGACACATAGAACTGCTTGCCCTCGTCGATATCGATGTCGAAGTACACCAGCTTCTTCGCCTCATCCAGTCGAGGCTTCGGGTCCGCAACCATGCTGATGTATCCCTGGCTGCCATACGCCTTGTTCAGGTCCTTCAGTCCCTTCGAGAACGACGTCGCCGAGAACCATTCGCCGTCCTTCTGCGCGAACTGTGCCCGCAGCGCCTTGCTGTTGGTGAACATCTTGTTGCCGGTAAAGTTGATCCCACCCAGTTTGTAGCGT
This sequence comes from Granulicella sp., assembly GCA_003142215.1. GTDB lineage: Bacteria > Acidobacteriota > Terriglobia > Terriglobales > Acidobacteriaceae > Edaphobacter. The sequence continues at coordinate 2,080 of PLOT01000321.1, forward strand.
TCCCCCTCCTCCACAGGCAGCAGAATGTCGATGCGTTTGCCCGTCGACGGCCGCAGCGTGAACCAGTTCAGCCCGCCCTCGTCGCGCACATGTGTCTGCGGGTCGGCGGTCTGCGCCTTGAAGTAGCCGTGGTCCTGGTACGCCCGGCGCACCCGGTCCGTGTCCTCGTCCAGCTTGCTCGCGTCGAACGTCCGCGCCAGCAAATTCTCCAGCACGATCGAGTGCGGTATCCCGATCGGTCGCGAATTCACCATCGCGTCGCGCAGTACGCGGCTGCTCAGGTTGTAGTTGCCGTCGAAGGCGATCTTCCCCACCTTCACCGTAGGCCCTTCTTTGATCCGAAAAGTGATCCCCACCGACGACGGAGGAATCGTCTTTACCTCGGTCCGGATCGTCGCAAACTGGTGTCCATGCTCGCTCAGCAGGTCTTTGAGCACGTCCACGGCCCGCATCACCCGCGTCGGATCGTACTGGCTCTCCACGTTCAATCCAACCTTGGCCTTCTTCCACCGCTCCTCCACGTCGGACATTGTTACCGAGCTGAGCCCTGTGGTATCGATTGTCCGGATGGTCGGCTTCTCAAGCACATAGATCACCAACTGCACGCACGCGGGCGTGTCCACGCGTTCGATCCACATCTTCGTGAAGTAGCCCGTGTTCCACAGCGAGTTGAAGTCCCGCTCCACCGTCGCCGCGTCATACGGATCGCCCTGGTGGCTCGCCATCCGCGCCAGTACGGAGTCCTTGGGAATCCTGCGGTTGCCGATCGACTGTGGCTGGCACAGCACCTGTCCCCCGCCGCTCGCTTCCGCCGCCCCGCTCTGCGCAACTGGGGCCGCGCCGGCCTCCTGCGCCCGCGCCGCTCGCGCAGGCACAAAACCCAGCGCCGCCACCCCCCATGCGGCCACCATGACAATAGCAATGCGGGAGCCGAATGAGCGGTTCCACAGGCGGAGTTTCCCGAAGAGAATGACCTTCGCGCGATTTTCTCTCAAGGAAAATCGCATCGCACCAGATTCGCCGAGGCCTATGTGCTGTGGAACCGCTCCGCAGCGCGTACGCACAGACTTTAGCTTGATGCCCAGGAAACTTCCGCTCACTCGCTTTACGGTAAAGATACGCACACCCTCATTCGCTGCAAAATCCTGCCCCGCAGGCTCCCGTGGGGAAAGTTCGATTATATGGGAGCAATGCCGCTCCACGCGAGTCGGCAGTGGCGTCACCGTCAACATCGCATCCCAACAACCCGCGCTACGCAGCCATTCCTTCACCGGAAAATTCGCCGGAAAGTTTCCCCGCCACCCAATTCCAGCCATCCACCCCAGCCATTCCCCACCAGCCGCTCTCCCCGCGCAGCCTCGACTCAGCGATGCAGCAACTGCGCAAACCGCGCCTCCATCTCCTCTTCGCCAAGAAAGTTCTGCGGGCACGCCGGACGGCAGCGCTCGCAGCATCCCGCATCGCTGTCCAGCAACAGCATCGCCGCGTCCAGCAACAGTTGCGACGAAGGCTTGCCCGCGTACAACGACAGAAGTTCGATCCGCGCGCTCTGCTCGTAGTTCAATTCGATATTCACGAGGCCACCTTACACTTTTGTGGGATATGCCTGTCAACGGTTTGATGCTAAATTCTTGCCGCGCAATAGCCCAAATCAGGACCCGCCCGCCATTTCGCCCCGCTCAACATCCCCGCGCACCACCTCCTCGGCATCGAAGTCCAACCCAATCCCCCCAAACCTCTGTAGAATTACGAAGTCGAAGCCGCCCGCCTCCAAGCGGGCTTCAGAAAGGCAGGAAACCCTATGGCATCCACCATGGCAGGCAATCCGGCGTTGAAGAATGTGTACGCGCAGTTGAAGTCGCGCATGGAAAAGTCCGTCGAGGACTTCCGCGCAAACCTCCTCTCCACCCGCACCGGCCGCGCGAATGTTCACATGCTCGACCAGGTCAAGGTGGACTACTACGGCACCGATACCCCCATCTCCCAGGTCGCCCAGATCTCCACCCCCGAGGCGCAGCTCATCCTCGTCTCGCCCTGGGAGACCGCCATCGTTCCTGCCGTCGAGAAAGCCATCCGCACCAGCAACCTCGGCTTCAACCCCATGCACGACGGAAAGGTCATCCGCGTCCCCATCCCGCCCATGACCGAGGAGCGCCGCCGCGAGGCCGTCAAGCACCTGGCTGGTGTGCTGGAGGACCACAAGACCGCCATCCGCAACATCCGCCGCGACGGCAACGAGCAGGTCAAAAAGGCCGCCAAGGACAAGCTCATCTCCGCCGACGACGAAAAACGAGCCAGCGAAGAGATCCAGCAGCTCACCGACGCAGAGATCCGCCACGTCGAAGACCTCTTCAACACCAAGGAAAAAGAGATCATGACCGTCTGAACCGAGTGGACGATCTGCTTACATTAATTCGATAAACTGATCGACCGTCATCTCTGCCGCGCGAATGATCCCGCGAAGAGTGCCCGGCTTCACCTCGCGATGCTGCGGGATGGAGAGTGTCGCCCTCTGCCCCTCTTTGGTCAGAATGACATGGCTTCCCGTCTGACCCTCCCGAACCCACCCGGCTCGAAGGAAGGTCTTCACCGCCTCTTTGCCCGAGATGTTCGCAAGTGTGCCCATACGCCAAGGCTAGTGAATTGGCACCGGTGGAAATACTGGAAAATCCACACACCATGTGGAAATCTCGCCAACTTATTGGGAATAAGCATACTATAGCGGGAAACCGCTCACATAAATATGTGCAACAAATAAATATCTGTGCAATCTGTGCAATTAGATTGCGACGACAAGAGATGCGCGGTCCTGCGACAGCGCTCGCATCGCCTTCTGGTCTTCCGCCCAGAGCCAGCCCGTGATCGCTTCCTTGATGTTCGCCAGGGCCTCCTGCTCGTCCTTGCCCTGCGACATGCAGCCGGGAAGCGCCGGGCACTCGACCATAATCCAACCATCTTCGACCGGTTCCATCGTGACGTGGAAGATCATCGCTCGCCTCTCGATTTCAGTCTACCGCATGAGAATACCTCAGAAGGACAGAATTTCCCTTTTCGCCGCTGTCTGCGTTTGCTCGTATTCTGGCGCAGCCCCCTTTCGCTTGTCATTCTGAGCGCAGCCCCCATGAGAGTCGTCATTCTGGCGCAGCCAGAATCTCCGTATTGGCCTTTGCCTTTGCCCTTGCCCTTGCCTTACCCCTCACCCCTTACCCCTTACCCCTGTTTTCGTGTCAAGACCCTCGAAGCCCCAAATTCCCCCTAACCCACACAAACCAAACAACTTAAATCTTTAAA
>PLOT01000217.1 GCA_003142215.1 Granulicella sp.
GCCGAAGGACGGCTTGGACATGGTACCGTCATGCGGCTGGCAGCAGAGCGCAGGGCTGCGAGCGGCAGGGTTGTCGCGCTGGATGCGGTGGACATAGAGATTGCGAGCAAGCTGGCGGAGCGCAAGGGGATCGAGCGGGAGGCTTATTTGAAGGAGCTGGTCCATACTGCACTTCTGAAGGAAGCGGAATCGCTGGATCAGTCGTCAGCGGCGTGAGTCATGGAGTTGGGATGATTATGCGGAGTACGTGGCTTGGGTTGTTGATGGTAGGAGCTGCGCTTGGCTTGGCGGCGAATGCGCAGGCGGCGCGGACGAAGACGAATGTGGACCGGGGATGGAAGTTCCTGCTGGGCGATGAGGCGCGGGCCAGCGATGCGGCCTTCGACGACAGTCGATGGCAGTATGTGAACCTGCCGCACTCGTTCAGCGAGCCGTACTTTCGTTCGCCGGACTTTTATGTGGGGTATGGGTGGTATCGGCGGCACATTCGCGTGGATGCGGCGGCGGTGAAGGAGCAGGCCTCGCTGGAGTTCGAGGGAGCGTTTCAGGACGCTGAAGTGTGGGTCAACGGGAAGAAGGCTGGAGAGCATCTGGGTGGGTACACGGGATTCTCGCTGGACATTACCGGGGATCTGCACGCGGGCGACAACGTGATTGCGGTGCGGGCGAACAATCTCTGGAATGGGCAACTGAATCCGCGCGCGGGCGAGCATGTCTTCAGCGGCGGCATCTATCGCGATGTTTATCTGGTGACGACGGCAGCGGTGCATGTTCCCTGGTATGGAACCTTCGTGACGACGCCGAAGGTCTCGAATGATGCAGCAACAATCGATGTGAAGACGGAGGTACGGAACTCGTCGGAGGAGGCTGCGACTGTGGTGTTGAAGACGGCGATTCTCGATCCTACGGGGAAGCAGGTTGCCGAGTATTCGACGGAGCAGAAGATCGACGCGGGAGAGCTTGCGACGGTGGACCAGAGCGGCGTGGTGAGTGGGCCAAAGCTGTGGTCGCCGGAGACGCCGCGGCTCTATACCGCTGTGAGTCGCATCGTTGTGAAGGGCGTGGTACAGGACGAGTTTCGCACGCGATTTGGAATTCGCTGGTTTACCTGGACGGCGGACGATGGGTTTACGTTGAATGGGAAGCATCGCTACTTCCACGGCGCGAATGTGCATCAGGACCACGCGGGCTGGGGCGATGCGGTGAGCAACGCGGGCGCGCGGCGCGATGTGGCGATGGTGAAGGAGGCGGGCTTCGACTTCATTCGCGGCTCGCATTACCCGCACAAGCCGGCGTTTGCGGATGCGTGCGATGAGCTGGGGGTGTTGTTCTGGTCGGAGAACGATTTCTGGGGGATCGGCGGATACAAGGGCGATGGATACTTCAATGCCAGCTCGTATCCGACGGTCGAGGCAGACCAGACCCCGTTTGAGGCGCATGTGTTGCAGAGCCTGGCGGAGATGATTCGCATCAATCGGAACCATCCGTCGATCATTGTGTGGAGCATGTCGAACGAGCCTTATTTTTCGCCGGCGGCGGTGATGCCGAAGGTGCGCGCGCTGCTGGCCAAGGAGGTGGCGGAGAGCCATGAGCTGGACCCGACGCGGCCTGCGGCGATTGGCGGGGCGCAGCGCGGAGGGATCGACCTGATCGGCGATGTGGCGGGATACAACGGCGATGGCGCGCGGCTGTTTATTCATCCGAAGGTGGCGAGCGCGGTCACGGAATACGGATCGGCCAAGGAGGATCGACCGGGGACTTACGATCCGCATCTGCGCGATCTGGCGGGGCAGCCGGAGTTTCAGTGGCGCGGCGGGCAGGCGATCTGGAGCATGTACGATCACGGGTCGGTGGCGGGAGCCGAGGGAACGACGGGGATTGTGGACTACTTCCGGCTGCCGAAGCGCGGGTGGTACTGGTATCGCAATGCGCTGGCCGGGGTGGCTCCGCCGGTGTGGCCGGTGGATGGGAAGGCTGCGGGGTTACGGCTGACTGCGAGCAGTCCGGTGATTGCGCACGCCGATGGCACGGACGATGTGCAGGTGATCGTCACGGTCGTCGATGCGGCGGGCAAGCAGATCGGCAACACGCCGGATGTGACGCTGGAGGTGGCGCGCGGACCGGGCGAGTTCCCGACGGGCAAGTCGATTGCGTTCAAGAAGGGCACGGATATTCCGATTCTGGATGGGCAGGCGGCGATCGAGTTTCGCACGTACTACGCGGGGACGACGGTGATTCGGGCGACATCGCCGGGACTGCCGGCGTCCCGGCTGACGGTGGTGTCGAAGGGCGCGCCGGAGTACGTGGCGGGAAAGTCACCGGAGTATGTGGCGGGGCCGTATGTGCGATTCATCGGGCGGATGCAGACGGTGGCGGAGCAGGTGGCGAACATTGCGCTGGACCGGCCCACGAATGCGAGCAGCATGGCGGCGGGGCACCAGTCGAAGCTGGCCACCGATGGCGACAATGCGACGTACTGGGCTGCGGACGCGAGTGGGCCGCAGTGGTGGGAGAGCGATCTGGAGGGCGTCTACGATGTGAGCGCAGTGAGCGTGCGATTTGCGGGCGTGGGGAGCTATGGGTACGAGATTCAGGGCTCGACCGACGACAGGATGACTTGGAAGACGGTGGCGAAGGGAACGGCGGAGGCTGGTGCGGGAAAGGCTGTGGTGATCGCGCTGCCAGCGGGGACGCGCACCAGCGGAGTGCGGATTGTGCTGGATTCGGTGCCGGAGGGTGCGGTGCCGGGGCTGGCCGAGGTTGCGGTGCGGGGCGCGCGGGCGAAGTAGGTCTGCGTGTAGACTTCGCAGATTTCACTTGATCCCAAATTGGGAGCAGAGTAGGATTGTCGAGTGAGAGTTGTCGCACGGAACACTCTGACGGGGTTTGTCCAGAACCGGGTTCCACGCGGGCAGAGGCGGCTCGTCGCGCAGCACTTGCAGGCTTGGTTCAAGCTGGTGAAGGCTGCGCGCTGGGCGAGTTCGGCGGAGATGAAAGAGCAGCTTCGCTCGGTGAGTATTGTCTCGGCGCAGCGAGTTGTCTTCAATATCAAGGGGAATGAGTACCGGCTGGTTGCGGGGATCAACTATCAGAGTCAGGCCATCTTCATCAAGTGGATTGGCACGCACGCCGAGTACGACAAGATTGACGTTTCGACGGTGCGACACGAGGAGGAGCGTTATGGGAATCTATCCAATTCGAAATGAGGCAGACCACACGCGCGCGCTACGCAGGATTGAGGCGTTGATGGATGCAGAGAGCCTGACCACGGAGCAGGGCCACGAGCTGGATGCGCTGGTGACGCTGGTGGAGGCTTACGAAGAGAAGAACTTTGCGATCAAGGAGGCATCCCCGATTGCGGTCATCGAGTACATGATGGATCAGAATGGGCTGACGCGAAAGGACCTGGAACCGATGATTGGCAGCAGGGCGCGCGTCTCTGAGGTGCTGAGCGGGAAGCGACCGTTGACGCTGGCGATGATCCGCGCTCTGTCGAACGCGTGGTCGATCTCGGCGGATCTGCTGCTGGGCAAGACGGTTAGGCAGAAGCATCGGCGAGCAGGGAGTGCGAAGGACTCTTCGCGCAAGGTGCCGACGAGAAGTACGGGGCGGATGAAGAAGGCTGTCGCGGCGTAAGGCATTTTTTGCTAATGGTGTAAAGCATCGCGCCACGAACAAAATGCGGGGATTCTTCGCTTCGCTCAGAATGACAGCCGAATAATTCAGAATGACAGCCGAATAATATAGAGGGGCATGGCTATGGTTAGCCGCAGGAATCGGCGAAGAGGGGGAAGACTTCGGCGGGCGGGGGTTCCTGCGCAGATAGGTTGTTGCGATTGGCGAAGAAGGATTCGACGGCGGCGAGGACGGCGGGGCCGGTGCGGGATTCGAAGATGGCGCGGCGGAGGGTGGAGCCGTTGGGGATGCCGTGGGTGAACCAGGCGGCGAACTGCTTCATCTTGCCGACACAGTCGCGCTGGCGGAGGTCGCGCGCGATCTGGCCGGAGGCGATGATGGCGGCGGCGCGCGCGGCTTCGGCGGCCTCTTCGAGGGCGATCTCGTCGACGAGCATCTGGAAGTAGGTGCGGATCATTCGGTAGCGATCTTGATCCGTGGGCACATCGTAGGTGCCGACGCCGGTTGCTTCTTTCGTCGCGGTGTACTGGGCGATCTGGCGGAAGATCCAAGGGTTGGCGGGCGCGCCGCGGCCGATCATGATGGCGTCGCAACCGGTGGCGTGGATCATGGCGGCGGCGTCCTCGGGCGTGCGGATGTCTCCGTTGCCGATGACGGGGATGCGTACGGCGTCCTTGACGGCGGCGATGTACTGCCAGCGCGCCTGGCCGGTGTAGCCGTCCTCGCGGGTGCGGGCGTGGAGGGCAACGGCGTTGAGGCCGCAGTCCTGGGCGAGGCGGGCGAGGTCTACGCAGACGATCTCGGCGTCGCTCCATCCCATGCGGAACTTGACGGTGAAGGGGATGGAGACGGCGGCGCGGACGGCGCGGAAGATGGTTTCGATGAGCGGAAGGTCACGCAGAAGGCCGGAGCCTCCGTTGCAACTGACGACGCGCTTGGCGGGGCAGCCGAGGTTGAGATCGACCAGGTCGAAGCCGCAGTCCTGGACGATGCGGGCGGATTCGGCGAGGGAAGCGGGGTTGGAGCCGAAGAGCTGCGCGGAGATGGGGTGCTCGTCGTCGTAGTAGGTGAGGTAACGCTTGCGCTTGGACTCGCGGGTGCGGGAGAGGCCGTCGGCGGAGGTGAATTCGGTCATGATGAGGCCGCAGCCGGATTGCTGGTTGGTGGTGGGGGCGTCTACGTTGGTGGAATCCGGGGCAAAATGCGGGGATCCTTCGCTACGCTCAGGATGACAATCGGAAGGGGTGTTTTCAGAGGAAGGCGAGGTGGCGAACTGGCTGGCGTTTTTGATGAAGCGGCGGAAGACGGTGTCAGTGACGCCGGCCATGGGGGCGAGGACGGTGGCTGGGGCGATGCGGACGTTGCCGATGGCGAAGCTGGCGGGGACGCGGCTGTGCTCGGGCATCGCGTGGCCGGTGGGCGAGTCCCAGTGCTTCTGCTCGAGGGTGTAGCGCTTCTTCATCTAAATGCGGACTGCTATGTCGGGCTTTGCCTTTGCGATGAAGCGCTCCATCGTCTCCAGCTTTTCGCCGCGCAGGAGGAAGCGCTCCGGTCTTATCAACAGGGTGGCACCGCCGTCACTCAACAGCGGAACGTCCCCTTCCGTCAGGCTCGCGGCGTAACAAATGAGACCAATTCGGCCAATGCCTTGGGCGTCGAACGCGCGCACGCCGGAAAATGCTTCGTAAACGGTCGGAATATCCACTATGGATTGGGGCACGGCAAGATACTTGAAGTGGAGCGGCATCGCCTTGAGCCGTGTGAAGAGCGAGGCCAATCCGATGGCCTTGGGGGCGTCCTGTCCAAACAGAATCTTAACTCCATGAATGTCACCGCTTCCGGCGTGATCGACTGCCAGAACATCAACCCCCGCCAGCCCGAGTATGCGAGGCCGAAGATAGATTTCGGGCACGGTAAGCTTCTTGCGGAGCAGGTCAGCCACGGTATTTGCGATCCGCCCGTTGCTCTGTCGGAGACTTAAACTACGCGTGCTTACTGCTGCTGTTCCCATATCGCGATCTCCTTGCAATTTTTGAATGTCCAAGCCTCAAACCGTTTGGCAGCTTCCGCGAGTGCCTCAGCTTTCTCGTGAGTCACGACCTTATCGCCATAGGAGACTTCGGATTTGCTGCGAACCAGATCGCCAAGGTGTCTCACACCGGCAGTAGTGAGCTTTCGAGCTTTGCATTCGGCTTCGGTGGCGCGCACCGCCTCCCGATGGTCGTCCCCCTTCAGAGGCTTTCCGCGCCAAACGGTAAGCAGTGCGTCGTTCAAGGCGATTGCGGAATGGACCGAAAGAAGTGCAGTTGCCGATGCGTATGCATCCTCCCCTACGACCAACTCACGCGCAGTTCTAAGTTGTCTGGCTCTCGCCACGAACACTTGGTTCATACCGACTATCCTAAGCCATAAGCGAAGGGCCTCCGCGCTGGCGGAGGCCCGACGTGCGAAGTGGTTGAGGTTATTTGGCTGCGACGGGCTTGGTTGCGGCGGCTTTGGCTGCGGCGGTGGCTTTGCCGGCGTCGGAGTTGGCGATCTTGCGGCGGAAGCGCTCGACGCGGCCGGCGGTGTCGACCAGCTTCTGCTTGCCGGTGAAGAAGGGGTGGCAGGCGGAGCAGATTTCGACGACCAGGTCTCCCTTGTTCGTGGAGCGGGTCTCGAACGCGTTGCCGCAGGCACACTTGACATGGATGGTTTCGTACTTCGGATGAATTCCTTCTTTAGGCATGCTTCTCTCTCTCTCTTATCTCGGATGTTGCCTGCCGGCCCGCGGTTCGCTTGCAGCGGGTGGGTTCACCGTCACATCGATCGGCCTGTCGCGGAAGCCCACAGAGCCCCGGTGTGTTTCAGGGGCACGATGGCTAACTGTTGTGATTTTATCATGGGGAGCTGGCATCTATTTAGCTGGCCTGCCGCGGTCTTTTTAGCAGGGCCCGGTTTACTCTTTTGGCCGTGGATTCCCACACGCTGCAATTCGATTCAGGGCGGCGGCGAGGTGTGGGTGCTGCGATACTTGGGGGATGGGGTTGCCGGCGATGGAAGAGATTTGCAGTTTGTGCGAGGGGACGGGGCTGTGCATCGTGGAGGAGGGCGGGCGGCAGGTGGCGCGGCCATGCCAGTGCCGCATCGAGCGGCGAGTAGCGCGTATGCTGGAGCGCGCACATATTCCAAGGCGCTACGAGGACTGCACGCTGGACAACTTCGAGGCGAAGTATGACGGCGCGGACAGGAGCTTGCAGTCGGCGCTGGTGCAGGCGCGCGGATTCGTGAAGGGCTATCCGGTGGAGACCGACGGCAAGGGGTTGCTGCTGGTTGGGCCGGTGGGCGTGGGCAAGACGCATATCGCGGTGGGGATTCTGAAGGAACTGGTGCAGGAGCGCGGGGCGCACGGCCTGTTCTATGACTACCGGGAGCTGTTGAAAGAGGTGCAGAACAGCTACAACCAGAAGGTGGCGGCGACCGAGCTGGAGGTGCTGCGGCCAGTCTTCGAGGCCGAGGTGCTGGTGCTGGACGAGCTGGGCGCGGCCAAGCCGAGCGACTGGGTGTGGGACACGGTGGCGCACATCCTGAACAGCAGGTACAACGACCGGCGGACGACGATTATTACGACGAATTATCCCAACACGGAGGCGCTGGGGGCGGCGCCCGTCCGCCGGACAGGGAAGAAGAGCGCCGAGCAGGAGGACGCCGAGCGGGCCATGAGCGGAGAGACGCTGGGCGACCGCATCGGGGAACGGATGCGGTCTCGGCTGCAGGAGATGTGCGTGGTGGTGGAGATGCGCGGCAAGGACTTCCGGCAGAGCGTGAAGCGGGCCAGCTTCGGGTAGGGCGGACGTGGACCTGCTCAGCCGGGTCTGCTCAATGGGGCCTGCGTGGTATAGAATCCCGGCTGCGGTATAGAATTTCGGCTTATGAGCGAACAGGACGGTTCACGGATCGACGGGCAGGGCGGCACGGGCAGGGAAGCGCCGGGTGGCGATGCGCAGGGCGTTTCCACCGGTGAGACGCCGATCTTTGCTCCGGAGCTGGAGAAACGCGGCAGGATGCCGGTGGCGGCGTGGGTTGCGGCTGTGCTGATCGTGGTGGCGCTGGTTGGCGCGCTTGTGTTTTTTGGGCGGAAGAAGCCGGTGGAGGTGCCCAACACGCTACAGCCCGCGGATGCATACGCGGCCAGCCTTCCGCTGACGCAGTTTGCGATGAGCGAGTCGGAGAACCTGACCGGCGGCAAGCAGACGTATCTGGACGGGCAGATCGGCAACACGGGCGGCCGCACGGTGACCGCGGTTACGGTGCAGGTGGTGTTTCAGAACGATATGGAGCTGGCGCCGCAGATCGATACGCTGCCGCTGACGCTGATCCGCGTGAAGGAGCCGTACATCGACACGGAGCCGGTGAGCGCGCAGCCGCTGAAGCCGGGCGACGAACGCGAGTTCCGTCTGACCTTCGAGACGGTGCCGGAGAACTGGAACCAGCAGATGCCCGAGGTGCGGGTGATCCGCATCGGAGTGCGGTAAGAGAGAGGGGTAAGGGGTAAGGGATAAAGGGTAAGGAATAAGGGGTAAGGGGTAAGGAACTGCAAAACCGCAGGGCTGAAAACTGAGGACTGAGAACAGGTCAGGCGGGGATGGTTTCTTCGAGCGGGGGAGCGGTCTCGCCGGTGGCGGGCGAGGGCAGCTTGCTTTGCTTGGCGACAGAGGATTTCGTGCTTTCCTTGCCGGCGGAGGCTTTTGCGGCGGCTGCCTGTAGATCGGCGTCGATGGGGACCGCTTCTTCGGGAGAGATCTGGGGGAAGTAGGCGTTGGAGAAGTACTGCCCCAACATGCGGTGGGTGTTGAAGAAGGTGCCGTTGATTCCGATGCAGTGCTGCTGCATGCGCGCCCAGGCGTTGGGCCTCTGGTAGAGGGGCGCGATCAGGTTCTCCAGCTTGTCGTATAGGCTTTCCGCCTCGCCTTCCTCGGTTTCGACCCTTTCGATGGCCCATCCGGTGAGGTTTTCGGCGCAACCCTCGATCCACCATCCATCGAGGACGCTGAGGCTGGGCACGCCATTGAGCGCGGCCTTCATTCCGGAAGTGCCGGAGGCCTCATAGGGGCGGAGCGGGGTGTTGACCCAGAGGTCGACTCCCTGGGTGAGCAGCGCTCCCAACTCCCAGTCGTAGTTCTCCAGGTAGAGCATATTGACGCTGTCCACCTTGAGACTGGCGGCGGCGGTGAAGACATCGCGGATGAGGCCCTTGCCCGCGGCGTCGGCGGGGTGGGCCTTGCCGGCGAAGAGGATCTGAATTCCGCCGATCTTCTTGGCGATCTTTGCCAGGCGCCTGGGATCGGAGAAGAGGAGGCTGGCGCGCTTGTAGGTTGCCACGCGGCGGGCAAATCCGATGGTCAGGACATTGGGGTTGAACTGCTTGTCGGTGCGCTGGGCCACCTCATCGAGCAGGCGCTGCTTGCTTTTGGCGTGGCAGTTGGCGATTTTGGTGAGCGAGACGCCGTAGATGGAACGGAAGTACTGGTTGTCTCGCCGCCACTCGGGAATCTCGGCGTCGAGCAGCACCTGCAGGGGCTGGGAGATCCAGGTTGCGGCGTGGACCCCGTTGGTGATGGAGTGGACGCGGACCTCGGGGAACATCTGCTGCGAGACCTTGCCGTGCTCCATGGAGACGCCGTTGACGTAGCGCGAGAAGCGCAAGGCAAGATAGGTCATGTTGAGCAGCGCATTGTGCAGGCATCCGAAGCGTTCGATGGCGTTGCCGCGCTCCGCGCCGAGCACGGCGTACATCTGGTCCGTGGCGAACTGGTCGTGACCGGCGGGCACCGGCGTATGGGTGGTGAAGACGCAGAGTTGGGCAATGGCGGCGACATCTTCCTCTGTGGCCTGGTCGAGCGATGCGGACCCCAGCCGCTCCTCCAGCAGGCCAATGCCGAGCAGCGCGGCGTGTCCCTCGTTCATGTGGAAGACCTCGGGCTGGACGCCGAGGGCGCGCAGCATGGCAACGCCGCCCAGGCCGAGCACCGTCTCCTGACAGAGGCGATAGTAGGTGTCACCGCCGTAGAGGCGGTCGGTGAGGCGGCGGTCGTAGGGGTCGTTGCCCTCGAGGTCTGTGTCCAGCAGAAAGACGGGGATGATGTGACCGGCGGCTCCGACAACATCGAAGCGCCATGCGCAGACCTTGATTTCGCGCCCCTGCATGGAGAGGCGCACCACCTGTCCGGCGCTGGGGAGCGTGGTTTCCGGTGACCAGGGCACGTCGGACTCCGTCTGCTGGCCGGTCGCGTCCAGGTGCTGGCGGAAGTATCCGCGGCGATGCACCAACGAGACGGCGACCATGGGCGCTGCCGTGTCGGCGGCGGAGCGAAGCGTGTCGCCGGCCAGCATCCCAAGGCCGCCGGAGTAGGTTGGCAGCGCCGGAGAGAGAGCGATCTCCATGGAGAAATAGGCGATCCGGCGCGTGGAGAGGTCGGGGCTGTCAAGATCGAGTGCGCGGGAAGGGGTGGTCGGCAGGCTCATGGGAGAATCGTCCTTTTGATTAAATACTGCAAGCGCTGCAATATCCGGATTGGATGACCGGACGCGAGACTGGGGCGCAATGAAAGTGCCTTTGTCTATGCCGGGGTACAACTGATCTATCGGCCCAATTGACTGGTGACGGTAGCTCAGCGAGAGAGGCCGGCTGGGAGAACAAGCTACAGTCTAGCAAAGGCAAGCGGGGCGAATCGTGAATAGCGGCAAACGTCCGCCGGTGATGGGGCTGAGAGGGGCGAACGGTCTTCCCGTCGCGCCTACCTGTCGAAGGACATGAAGCCGAACTTCATGACAAGCCCGGCGATTGCGGCCAGCGCGAAGGCCAGCGCCGTCCATGGGGAGGCGGAGCGGATGCGCTTGCGCAGGGCCTCGATGAGGAGAATCACGACGAGGAGCGCGAGCATCAGGAAGATGCCGTCCCACTGGAAGCCGCGCGTCCCACCAGCCCACCTCGAAATGACCGAGGGAAGGCCAAAGATGGGAAGGACGCCGCCGGCCGCAAACAAAATCAGGAACAGCACGAACTGCAGCAATGTGAAAAGCACTTTCTTGATCAAGGGGCTCCTCCAGATCGGTTTCGATGGACTCTCGTGTCCGCACTCCGATCTTAAAGCATTTTCAGCGATGGTGTAATGTATCTCGCTGCGAGCAAAATGCGGGGATTCTTCCCCATTCGCTACGCTCAGGGTCAGAATGACAATATCATCCTGATTACAGCAACAGTGAAGCTGCTTTAGAACGTGCGGGCCGACGTTGCGAGGGGGAATCAGGGCTTGGTGAAGCGCGTCTGCTGTTTCTCGCGGTGGCGTTCGAGGGCGAGCGCGATGAGGCGGTCGATTAGATTTTTGTATGAAATGCCGCTGGCCTGCCAGAGCTTGGGATACATGGAGATGCTGGTGAATCCGGGCATCGTGTTGATCTCGTTGAGAAAGATGCGGGGCGTGGATTTTTTCTTACCCTTGGCTGTGGCGGACTTGCCCTTTCTGGGAGTCGCAGGTTCCATGAGGAAGTCGACGCGGGCGAGGCCGGAGCAGTCGCAGGCGCGGAAGGCGTCGAGCGCCATCTGGCGGATCTGCTTCGATTCGGCGGCGGAGAGCTTGGCGGGGATGATGGGGACGGACGGGGCTTCGGGCGAGTCGGCGTACTTGGAGTCGTAGTCGTAGAACTCCTTGTTGGGGACGATCTCGCCGACGACGGAGGCTTCGGGTGTGTCGTTGCCGAGGACGGCGACCTCGAACTCGCGCGGCTTGACGCCGGGGCCACCGACTCCCTGCTCGACGATGAGCTTGCGGTCGAAGCTGGCGGCGAGGTTGAGGGCTGCGGGCAGCTCGGCGCGGGCGTGGACCTTGGAGATTCCGACCGAGGAGCCGAGGTTGGCGGGCTTGACGAAGAGCGGATAGCGGAGGGATTTTTCAATGAGGCGGATGGCGCGTTTGGGGTCGGCGCGCCACTGGCTGCGCAGAAGGACTATGTGCGGCGTCTGGGGCAGGCCGGCGGAGGCAAAGAGCCGCTTCATGGCGTCCTTGTCCATGGCGGACGAAGAGCCGAGGACGCCGGAACCGACGTAGGCGATGTCGGCCAGCTCGAATAGGCCCTGGATGGTTCCGTCCTCGCCGAAGGTCCCGTGCAGAACGGGGAAGACGAGGTCGAGCGAGGCGGCGAGCGGGTTGCCGGGCTGCGCCAGTTGGGCACCGGTGCTGCGTTCGAGGCGGTCCGTGGCGCGGCGCATCGGGTGCGGGGGCATCTGCGGAATGTGGAGCGGCTCTCCGCAGCGCAGAACAGCGGAGGCGGTGGCGAACTCGGCGTCGTCTTCGCTGGAGGAGCTGAGCAGTGCCGGCGCGGGGCCTCCGAGCAGGCGCAGGGCATCGCCGCCGCAGAGCCAGTGGCCCTGCTTGTCGATGGCGATGGGGACGACCTCGTAACGCTTGCGGTCGATGGCCTTGAGGACGGAGGCGGCCGAGAGCAGCGAGACTTCATGCTCGCCGGAGCGGCCGCCAAAGAGAATGCCGATGCGAAGTTTTTTCTTCATGAGGGTGTTGAGAGCGTCGGAGAAGACCAGCGTCGGAGCAAGACCAGTATAAGCGCACTCACATTTCAGATATGACATCCTGCGTACGAAGTGTGGATTGCAAGAGTGGGGTAGACTTAACGATTGTGTTGAACAAGCTGATCTTCGCGAACCTTACCCACCGGCCAGTGCGGACGCTGTTGAGTGTGCTGGCAATTGCGGTGGAAGTCACCATGATCCTGACCCTGGTGGGCGTGAGCCATGGGACACTGGACGCGACCAAGGACAGGACCAAGGCAATTGGTGCCGACGTTGTGGTGCGGCCTACGGGGTCGTCGGTAATGTCGAGCCTGAGCGGGGCGCCGTTGAGCGACAAGTATCTCGCGTTCCTGATGCAGCAGCCGCACGTCACGGCCGTGACGGGCGTGGTGGCGCAGTCGATACAGTTTCCGGACTCAGTCTTCGGGATCGATTTCGCAGCCTTCAACAAGATGAGCGGCGGGTTCGAATACGTTACGGGCCGCGATCCGGTAAACGACGATGACATGATCGTGGATGAGGACTACGCGAAGAAGCACCATCTGCGTGTGGGTAGCACGATCGACTTGATTGCGCACAGGTGGAATATCTCCGGAATCATGCAACGCGGCAAAGGCGCGCGCATTGCCGTGAAGCTGAAGACGCTACAGGCGATTGAGGGAACTCCCGGGCGGCTGACGATGATCTATGTGAAGCTGGACGATCCGGCCCTGGCGGAGCAGGTGGCGGACCAGTTGAAAACGACGATGAGCGACGACCAGATCTACTCGATGAACGCGCTGCTGAGTGCGTATGACGTCAGCAATATCGGGATGCTGCGGGACTTCATCGACGTGGTTATTTTTGTGGCGGTGGTGGTGGGGTTCATCGTGGTGTTCATGGCGATGTATACGGCGGTGCTGGAACGGACGCGGGAGATCGGGATTATCAAGGCGGTAGGCGGCGGGTCAGGGCTGGTGCTGAGCATTCTGCTGCGCGAGACGGTGCTGCTGGCGGTGGGCGGGACGCTGCTGGGGATTGTGATGACGTACGGCGCGCAGTGGATGATGAAGCGCTTTGAGCCGGGCAGCCTGGTGCAGGAGACGGTGTATCTGTGGTGGGCATACGCCGGCGGGATTGCGATTGTGGGCTCGATGCTGGGCGTGGTGGTTCCCGGCGTGAAGGCCGTAAAACAGGATGTGACCGAGGCGCTGTCGTATGAGTGAGGGCAAGATGCTAGCGGGCGCGCAGGCGGCGATTGCGGAGCCGATCATCGTGGTGCGCGGGCTGACCAAGGTCTACCACCTGGGCGACGTGGAGGTCCATGCGCTGCGCGGCGTGGACCTGGAGATTGCGCGCGGCGAGTTTGTGGCGATTGTGGGCGCGTCCGGGTCGGGCAAATCGACGCTGTTTCACATTCTGGGCGGACTGACGCCGGCCAGCGCGGGGACGGTGGTGATCGATGGCAAAGACCTGGCGCAGATGTCGAACCGCGAGCGGACGGACCTGCGCAAGACGACCGTGGGGTTCGTCTTCCAGAAGTACAACCTGCTGCCGACGCTCTCGGCAGAGGACAACATCAAGATCGTGGAGTTCATCGGCGGGCGGTCTACAAAATTTACTCCGGAGTTCGTGGAGGTGCTGAAGCTGCTGGGGATCGACGACCGGCTGAAGCACAAGCCGCGGGCGCTCAGTGGCGGGCAACAGCAGCGGGTGGCGATTGCGCGCGGGATTGTGAACCAGCCGGCGATTCTGCTGGCGGACGAGCCGACGGGCAACCTGGACAGCCAGAACTCGACCGCCGTGCTGAAGGTGATGAAGGACCTGAACGAGCGCACCGGGCAGACGATCCTGATGATTACGCACGACCCGGAGGCTGCGTCCTACGCCAGCCGCAAGGTGCATATCCGCGACGGACGGATTGTGTATGGGTCGAAGACGCACCGAGCGATCGACGTGTAGAGTCTGGGTGTGACTATTCCATTGGTCACCCGGCAGTGGGTCAATTGGAAGTGAATGATTGAAGTTACCAATAAGGCGACTTTACAGACAGTTCAGTCACTGTTTGCAGCCGAGTGGTCAATGGAGCGGTGAATCACTTCCCACAAGCCGACGTTCCCGTTACCTATCGCCGCAGGGCCGATCGGATGTGCCTGCCGGATTGCCCTCCCAAACATGCGATCAGTCCAGGTGCTCGGCAAGACGGCAATCGGCTGGCTAGTCCTTCCGGATGATCGGCCAGGTTTCAATGAGCGCGCGGTCGCATCATTTGGCCATCATCTATTGTGTATATTCGCAATATAGAATATTCTTATGATATGCAAGAGAAGCTGAGGACATACAAGGCCAGTATCTTCCAGGCTTTGTCCCATCCCACCCGCATCGCCATCCTTGAGGTGTTGCGCGACGGCGAGCTCTCCGCACGGAGCATCCAGGAGAAGCTCGGCGTCGAACAGGCAAACCTGTCCCAGCATCTTGCGATCCTGAGAAGCCGCCAGATTGTAGCGAACCGCAAGGACGGCAACCAGGTTTTCTACTCCATCCGAAATCCGGTGCTGGTGGAGGTTCTCGACGTGATGCGCCGGTACTTCCAGACCAACCTGGCCGACGCGATTCAGATGCTTGAAGAAGTGGAAAGCGAGGCCTCTGCCCGGTGATTGCTGAGCTGTTCCTGAGTGGAATCACCGTCTGGCTTGCGGGCGCCATGGCCAGTCTGGCCCTGTGGCGGCAACCGTCCGCCGCTCGCCGTGTTGGCTGCGGGGCGGCATTGGCGGGTTCGCTTCTGGTCCTGGTGGGTTCGGCGGCTGCTATCTTCAGCGGCAGCTCGCCACAGATCAGCCTTCCCTTCGGCAACCCGGTCTTCTCCTGGGCCATCCGCATGGACCCGCTTTCGGCATTCTTCAATATGACGCTGGCGGCGCTGGCAGGTGCGGTCTCTCTGTATTCCTTCGGATACCTGCGGCCGATGGAAGGGCGCAGGAACCTGGGCGCTTTTGGGTTCTTCTTCAACCTGCAACTGTTGAGCCTGGCGCTGGTCTTCGCCGCGTCGAACGCGTTCTTCTTCCTAGTGGCGTGGGAAGTGATGGCGCTAACGGCGTTCTGCCTGATCAGCTTCGAGCACGAAAAGAAAGAGACGCGCAACGCGGGGGTGCTTTTCCTGATCATGTCGCACGCGGGCACTTGTCTGCTGTTGATCGCGTTCCTGGTCCTCGCATCCGCCAGCGGCAGTCTGGATTTCTCCAGCTTTCACCTGCTGGCTTCACGGTTGCCGCCGCTCCAGCAGGGTACGGTTTTCCTGCTTTTTCTTTTTGGCTTCGGCGTAAAGGCGGGTCTGGTGCCGGTTCACATCTGGCTTCCGAAAGCCCATCCGGTTGCGCCCAGCAATGTTTCTGCGCTGATGTCGGGCATTGTCATCAAGACCGGCATCTACGGCATGGCGCGCGTCTTCTTCGATTTCTATGGACCGCCTCCGCTGTGGATGGGAACTCTGCTGCTGGGGCTGGGCGTGGCGTCGGCCCTGCTGGGAGTGCTCTACGCACTGATGGAGCACGACCTGAAGCGCCTGCTTGCTTGGCACAGCATCGAGAATATCGGCATCATCCTGATGGGCTTCGGCGCGGCGCTGATGTTTCGCTCGCTGGGGTACGCGAATCTCGCCGCCCTTGCTCTGATCGCAGCCCTCTATCACACGTTCAACCACGCCATCTTCAAGGGACTGCTCTTCCTGGGCGCAGGCTCCGTCGTGCAGGCCACGCACACGCGCAACATGGAGAGGATGGGCGGACTGATCCGGCGCATGCCTGTGACGGCCCTGTGCTTCCTGGTGGGCGCAGTGGCCATCTCCGGGCTTCCACCGTTGAACGGGTTCGTCAGCGAGTGGCTCACCTACCAGGCGCTGCTGGCCGGCTTCGGCACCACGCACAGCCTGACGCGATTGATGTTTCCCATTGCCGGCTCTCTGCTGGCGCTGACCGCGGCCCTGGCGGCGGCCTGCTTTGTGAAGGCTTTCGCGATTCCGTTTCTCGCGCTGCCGCGCAGCGAGGAGGCCGCGGATGCGCGGGAGGTCTCGTTGCCGATGCGCGCCGGGATGGCGCTGCTTGCGCTGGGATGCGTCGCGCTGGGCCTGGGCGCCACCTGGTTCGTGCGCGTCTTCGATCCCATCACGCAACAGGCCCTTGGCGTTCGCGCAAGTTCGGCGCTGGTGATGGCTCGCGGCTGGGCGCTGTCGCCGGGGACGGCCCATGGCGGCACCATCTCCACGGCCGGGATTGCGCTGTTCTTTCTGCTGGCTGGCGCGGCATTCGCGCTTCCGCTGGCCATGCGTTGGAGGCGTCGCAGCGTCCGTGGACCGGCGTGGGATTGCGGACTGCCCGGGTTAACCGCCGACAACGAATACACGGCCACGGCATTTTCCAAGCCGCTGCGCATGATCTTCTCCGCCCTCTATCGTCCGCGCCGCGAAATCCAGGCGGAGTACGAGGTGTCACCCTACTACCCCAGCGCGATCCACTTCGAGAGCGAAATTGAGCCCACCTTTGAAAAGCACTTTTATGGTCCGTTGCGGCAATGGATTATGGCCGTTGCGAACCGCATGAAGGGCATTCAGGCGGGCAGCATCAACCTCTATCTCACGTACATCTTCATTACCCTGATCCTGCTCTTGCTGTTTGGAGTACGCCAATGATAGAGCGTCTGATCGAGAACGCGGCGCAACTCCTCCTGCTCCTGGCGCTGGCGCCGCTGGTGACGGGAGTCATTCGCACCCTGAAGGCGCGCCTGCAGACGCGGCGCGGCCCAGCCATCCTGCAGCCATACCGCGACCTCGTCAAACTCTTTCGCAAAGGCATGGTGGTTCCCGACACCGCATCCTGGATCTTTGCTGCAACGCCCTGGGTCGTCTTCTTCAGCACGATCCTGGCGGGGCTGATGATTCCCATGGTTGCCGCCGACGCGCCACTCGGTTTATTTGGCGGCGTGCTGGCTGTGATCTACCTGCTGGGATTGGGCCGCTTCTTCCTGGCGCTGAGCGGAATGGATACCGGCAGTTCGTTCGGCGGTCTGGGCAGCAGCCGGGAGATGACCATCTCGGCGTTGGCCGAACCGGCCATGATGCTGGCCATCTTCACCGTCGCCATCGGCGCTGGCTCGACCGGCCTCACCGAGATCGCCGGGGCCGCCATTGGACAACACTGGCGTTTTCTTGCCCCCGCGCAGATGTTCGCGTTCGCCGCGCTCGCGCTGGTGTTGATCGCGGAGACGGGCCGGATCCCGGTGGACAATCCAGACACACACCTGGAACTAACCATGATCCACGAAGCCATGATCCTGGAGTATTCCGGTCCATACCTCGCCCTCATTGAATGGGCAGCCTCCATCAAGCAGCTCGTCCTGATGACGCTGTTGATCAACTGCTTCTGGCCGTTTGGCCTGCAGCCGACGTGGTTCGGCTTGGGCGCGGTGGAGGGAATCGGCTGGCTGCTGGCGAAGCTGCTGTTGCTAAGTTGCGCGATTGTTCTGTTGGAGACCGTGAACGCCAAGATGCGGCTCTTCCGTGTTCCCGAACTTCTGGCGGTTGCCTTCACCCTGGGATCGCTCGCACTGGTTTCCACGTTCCTCTTCTGATGCTTATGACCCACGTTCTCGATCTTCAATTCGGCGACCGCATCGTCACTCTGATGGCGGCGCTGGTGCTGGTCCTGCAGATTGCGATGGTAACCCAGCGCTGGATCGTCATCCACATCCGCATCTTCGCGGCCCAATCGTTCTTCCTCGCCATGATTGCCGCCACCATCGCCTGGTTCAACCACGCGCCACATCTCTACGTCGCCGCAGCGCTCACCCTCGCGGTCAAAGTGGTTCTGGTGCCCATCCTCTTCGAGCGACTGGTGAAGCGCATGGAGATCCACGAAGAGATCGAACCGATTGTGAACGGGCCGCTCTCCGTGGTGATTGCGGGCGGACTCACGCTGGTGGGCTATGTGGTTGCGGAGTCGTTTTACAAGCCGGGCGAGCCCGGTCTGGGCCATAACGCGCTTGCCGTTGCCATCTCTCTCTTCCTGATCGGATTTTTTACCATGATCAACCGCCGCAAGGCGCTGACCCAGGTTCTGGCGCTGCTATCGCTGGAAAACGGACTGTTTCTCGCGGCCATTTCGCTGACCTATGGCATGCCGATGATCGTGGAGTTGGGAATCTTCTTCGATGTGCTGGTGGCCGCGATGGTGCTGGGCATTCTGGTCTACCGCATCCGCGAGACCTTCGAGTCGGTGGATGTGAGCCGGTTGCGGAGGCTGAGAGGATAAATGCTGCTAGTCGCACTATTGCTGGTCCCCGTTGCCACCGCCGTCGCGTCGTTCTTCGCGCGCCGGCGAGCGGCCATGGAAGCAGCCAACCTGGTCGGATTCGTTGCGGTCTTTCTGATCGCCATTGTATTGGCGGCGCGCGTGCTGGCCGCAGGCACGGTCTCGCTGGCAAACGGGTTCTTCTATAGCGACGCGCTCAGTGCGCTGGTGGTTCTTCTTACCGCTTCAGTGGCGCTGGTCTGTGCCACCTATTCGGTTGGCTACCTGCGCGACGACCAGCAGAGCGGAGAGATGGGCGACGATATCAGCGGCATGGAGCAGATGGCGCAGCTTCGCATGTACTACACGCTGACGCCTTTGTTTGTCTTCTCCATGCTCTTCATGGCGGTGGCCAACAACCTGGGAGTGATGTGGGCGGCGATGGAGGTCACTACGCTGGCATCCATCTTTCTAGTCACCTTCTATGGCAAGGTCACCTCGCTGGAGGCCGCGTGGAAGTACGCCATCATCGGCGGCGTGGGTCTGTCGATGGCGCTCTTCGGTACGCTGGTGGCCTACTATGCGGGGCGCGGCCTCACCGGATCCCAGGCGATCAGCGGGTTGAACTGGTCGGTGCTGGCGCAGCACGCCGCGCAACTGGA
>PLOT01000124.1 GCA_003142215.1 Granulicella sp.
CTGGCATACTTGCCCACCTGCTGTTCCACCGTGCCCGCCGTCTCGACGGTATACGCGCTGCGCAGGCTGGCGTCATTCGTTGTGGGAGTGAACGTGGCGGGGTTCACGCCGGGCGTTATGCAACTGGCGTTGTTGCTGGGCGTGAAGAACCCGCCGGAGTAATTCGGAGTGCAACTCTTCGAATTGGGATTGGTATAGGTATAGCTCGCCGAATTCGTCCCATTGTTCGCAATCTGCCCCTCGATGCTGCCCAGCCCGAAGCGGTTGTAGAAGACGCCGAAGCCGCCCCGCAACACCGTGATCGTCTTTCCGCTCTTGCGCGGAATCCCGTATGCCAGGGAGACGCGCGGCGCAAAGTCGTGCGCGCTGTTGATCGCATTCTGCGCCTCGAATCGTATCCCGTAACTGATCGTCAGGTTCGCTTTCGCCTTCCAGTCGTCCTCGGCATAGAGCCCAACGTCGGTCTCCCGCGCGCCGATTGTGTAATTCAAAATGTTCTTATACCCGAACGAGCTGACGATGTCGCACTGGTACGACGAGTAGGGCGTTGCACCCGCCACCAGGTTTCCAGCCGCGCAAGGGATGGCGGTCACAGCCAGGCCGGGCGTGCAGTTGCTCGGCTTGGTGGTCACGCTCGGGTCCGTGCATGGATCCAGCAGGTAGTTATAGCTGAACGAACCGTACGCCCCGCCGTTCGAGTAGTTCGACTCGCTCGACGTACGCAGACGCCCGCCCAATCGCACGAAGTTCTTGATCAACTGGACCGAGGTATAGTTCTGCACCTCAATGTGGTCGCTGGTGCTGTTGTTCACGCCTCCGCTGCTTACGCCGAAGTCGCCCGATACGCTGACCCCCGGACTGCTGCCCGGCGTGGTCGAGTTCGACGTGTCGTGCGAATATTCGAAGCGCGTCTCGTTGATCACCTTGCTGCTGATCAACTGCGTATCGCCAATCTGGACCTCCGATTCGGAACTGCTGCCGTTGGATGGCGTCAGCAGTGCGCTGCTCACCGTGGGGCTGGTGCTGTTGCTCCCCGCCTCATACTGATAGCGCACCGTCATCGTGTTCTTCGCGCCCAGCATCATGTCCACCCGCGGGCTGACATCCCACCGCGTCGACGGTTGGGATTCAGCGCGCGCCGTGGTGGGGAAAGGGAATGCGCCGCAGGTCAGGTCCAGTGGCGCGCACAGCGTCGTGGACGTCGCGGAACTCGCATAGAAGCCCGCCGAGGGATTGTAGATCGCGTTGTTCTTGATGTCGCGCCGTGAGCCGGACAGTGTAAACGACATCCCATTCCGGATCGGCCCCGTCACGTTGCCCATGAAGAACATCGTGTGATAGTCCGGCTGTTGGTTGGCCACGCCCAGATACGGCGTCGAGGTATTCAGCACCTTGCCCCCGTACTGACCCGAGAGGTTGCCGTGAAAAGCGCTCGTCCCCGGCTTGGTAATGACCTCGATTCGCCCGTACCCAGCCTGGTCGTACTGCGCCGAAAACGGGTTCTGGTTGATGCGGACAGCCAGAATCGACGACTTCGGAGGCAACTGCCCGCCGGTAAACCCGTCAATGTATATCTGCCCGCCGTTCGGCCCCGCGGCCGGCCCCGCCAGCGCCGTCAGCTCGGCCAGCAAATCGTCTGGATCGTCCGACAGCGCATCCAGCGCCGCTCCGGTAATCACCGTCGCGCTGGCGTTGCTCTCCGGGTCTACGCTCAGTGAGACCGTGTCCGTGGTGACGTTCACCTGCTGTTCCTGCTCAGCCAGCGACATGCTGACGTCCTGGTTCAGGTTCGCGCCAGCCGTCACCCGCACCGCCTGCTTGGTGTAACTGGCGAAGCCGGACGCCTTCACGCCCAGCATATATGTGCCTGCGGCCAAGCCTCGGATGCTGTATGTGCCGTCGCTCTTCGATGTGGTGCTCTGCGACTTGCCCGATGCCGATGTCAGAGTCACCGCCGCGCCCGGAATCAATGCGTCATCCGGGTCCACCACCATGCCATGCACCGTGGCGCTGCTGGTCGTGGCGCCAGCGGCCGGGGCCGGGGCAGCGGCCGTGACAGGGGCAGGCTGCTGCGCAATCGCCCCCATCGGGGCCAATGCAACCGGAACAACCAGAAAAAGTACAACTGCCAGCAGACGCATTCGTAAAGACATCCTCACTCCTAAGAAAAAACTGTGTTTGTATAAATGTTGAATTGCTTTATTCACCGCCGCCCCCGCCACCGCCGCCTATGCTCATCGACAGGTCCATGCCGCCATTCGGGTTCGCGGTCAGAATCGGTTCCACACCGGATAGAAGACTGATTGCGGTCACCGTACTCGACCCGGCCGATGCCTGAGACGCCACAATCATCACCGCATCGCCAACCTTCAGGTCGGCCAGCGTGCTCGCTGGCAATCGCGCCATCATCTGCGACAGGTCCGCTCCAGCAGAGCGCCGTGCGCCCGCCGCGTCCCCTTGTCCCGCACCCTGTCCCGCACCCTGTCCCGCGCCGCCGCCTCCGCCATTCGCACCCGCGCCGCCGCCACCGCGTCCGCCGCGTCCACCGCCCTGCCCGCCGCCGCTGCGCGCTGCAAACATCGTCGCCATCTGTAATGGCAGGTTGTGGATCTCGCTCTTCGCCGTCACATCGACGGTCATCCCCTTGTGCGTCGCCAGGTCCTTCAACGTAATCGTTCCCGTCGCCACATCGATGCCCGATCCCGGCACAATGCTCGTAACCAGCCCCGACAGGTTCAGGAACGAACCGCTCACCACCTCTTCGGCAGCGATTGTCGCGCCGTCGGCGGACTTGGTCCCGCGCGCCTGCAATTGGTCGTTCTTCTGGATCTGCGCCAGCGTCCCCGGCTTGGCATCCTCATACTTCACCGAATCGCCGCTGAAGCGCTTGAACTCCGTCTTGCCGGTGGTATTGACAACCAGCTTCTTGGCCCCCGACGTAAGCGTTATCGCACCGCTCGCCGCGTCCACTGTGCTTACAATTCCGCCCACTCCGCGGGCCTTCCAGTCGGCCTGCTGCGCGGCCTGCATCTCGGCAATCGCGCTGGACTTCATCAGGACCACGCGCAGCGCGTTGAAGCTCGCCGCGCCCTCCCCGGCCCTGCCAGTCACCAACACGCGATCGCCTACCGCGATGTCACTCAACTGCCCCGGCGTCGCGGTCTTCAGATCGGTGCTGCCCACGGCCAGTTGCAACACCTTCGCGCCGTTGGCCACGTTGACCGTAACCGCTTGCCCTGCATCGGTCGTCATCGTAATTGTGCTGCCGGCAATCGCCTTCACCGTGCCGAGCTCGGACGCGGTCGCCGCCGCACTCGCCGCCGCAGGTGCCGCGGGTGCCTGGGCCTCGGATGCAAAGCCAGCCGTTCCCGCCAGAAAAAGAAAAATCCCCAGGCGAAACGCAATCCTGAGTAAAACCGAGTTGTACCGAGCTGCCATCTCTATCCTTATTGGGTCCAGCTTCCGGGGTCGTCTCCCCCCGGTCAAAACCACCGATCCACGCGTACTGAAGCCGCGCTCCGTCGGCAGGCAAAGTGTCGCCCTCATTAGGATACGACTCCGCAGTGCAAAAGTTTCGTCCACGGCAATATTTCAATCTCAAACCCGGAACGTATCCTGACGAATATTCAGCGAAATCTCCATCGCAAACGCGCAATCCCTTACAGCGTGCGCAAAGACCCGAAGCTCTTCTCAAACCATCTGGCTCCGGTCGATTCATTCCATGCACTCGTTCCTCTACAGGTCTCCCGCCTCCTTTCCAGCCTAAGGAAGAGTGCTTAAGGCACCCTGAAGCTCACACCATGGCCTCCGGCAATCGCACACCGCAGGCCGTGCCGCTCTCAAGCGGAATCTCTTGCGGTGCCTCGCTGCAATCTCTTGCGGCGCATCGTCCAGCGAATCGTCGATAATCGAAAGTGCCAACTCTTCGCTAAAATGCAGCCAGCGGCCCAATCGACGAGATGGCCTTTCCCCCCTGCGAATACAATCGCAATGGACCCTGGTGAACCCAACCGAATGAAACCTGCCGAAGGCCGTAAGCGCGTCGTCATCGAAGACATCCAGCCCCAGGTTGACTGTGGCCTCACTCCCGCGCGCCGCTTCCTCGACGACAGCGTCGCCGTCTCTGCCGCCATCTTCTCCGACGGCCACGACCACGTCCTCGCGCGCCTCCTCTACAAGCACCAAAGCGACCCCGGCTGGCTCTCCACCCCCATGACCGCGCTCGTCAACGACCTCTGGTCCGCCGCATTTACCGTCGACCGGCTCGGCCCGTGGAGCTTCACCATTCAGGCCTGGGTCGACCACTTCGACACCTGGTGCGCCGACCTCAAAAAGCGCCTCGCCGCCCAGCCTCTCTTGATCCAGCCCGACTCCGCCAGTCCAGACCCCGCCCAGCGCGACCTGCCTCCGCAGGACATCCCCCTCGCCCTCACCATCGGCGCATCCCTCTTCGACCAGATTGCATCCCGCGCCGGTGCCAGCAGCAAGGAATTGAAGGCCCCCGACGCCAAGCAGCTCAAATCCATCGCCGCATCCCTGCGCCTGCTGGCAGCCAGGAACTCCCCCCTCTACCAGTACCCGCTCACGCCCCAGGATGAAGCCCTCGCCGCACGCTATCCCGATCTCAGCCTCGCCTCCACACCCGAAAAAGAACTTCGCCTCTGGATCGACCGCGAGCGCGCCCGCTTCTCCAGTTGGTACGAGTTGTTTCCCCGCTCAACTTCCCCCGATCCCACCCGCCACGGCACCTTCGCCGATGTCGAACTCCTCCTCCCCCAGATCGCCGCCATGGGATTCGACATCCTCTACCTCCCGCCCATCCATCCCATCGGCCGCGCCTTCCGCAAGGGCCCCAACAACAGCACCACCCCCGGCCCCAACGACGAGGGAAGTCCTTGGGCAATTGGAGATTCGCAAATTGACTCCGCCGAAGGCGGCCACAAATCCATCCATCCCAGCCTCGGCACCTTCGCCAGCTTCGACCGCCTCCTCGCCGCCACCCGCGCCAACGGCATGGAGCTGGCCCTCGACATCGCCTTCCAGTGCTCGCCCGATCACCCCTGGGTCGCCCAGCATCCCGACTGGTTCCTGCACTGCCCCGACGGCTCCATCCAGTACGCCGAAAATCCCCCCAAGAAGTATCAGGACATCGTCCCCCTCAACTTCGAGTCCCCCGGCTGGCGCGCCCTCTGGGACGAGCTGCGCTCCGTCTTCCAGTTCTGGATCGACCGCGGCGTCCGCGTCTTCCGCGTCGACAACCCGCACACCAAGGCCCTCCCCTTCTGGCAGTGGTGCATCGACGGCCTGCACCGCGACTCGCCCGGCGTCCTCTTCCTAGCCGAGGCCTTCACCCGCCCGCACGTCATGTACTCCCTCGCCAAGCGCGGCTTCACCCAGTCCTACACCTACTTCACCTGGCGCACCGAGAAGTCCGAACTCCAGTCTTATTTTGAAGAGATCACCAAGCCCCCCGTCTCCGACTTCTTCACTCCCAACCTCTGGCCCAACACGCCAGACATCCTGCACGCCTCGCTCCAGACCGGAGGCCGCCCCGCCTTCCAGCAGCGCCTCATCCTGGCCACCACGCTCGCCGCCAGCTATGGAATCTACGGCCCCGCCTTCGAGCTATGCGAGAACCTCCCCATCAAGCCCGGCAGCGAGGAGTACCTGCACAGCGAGAAGTATCAGATTCGCCGCTGGAATCGCGCCGATCCCAACTCCCTCGCTCCGCTCATCACCCTCCTCAACCAGATTCGCCGCACCAACCCCGCCCTGCAGAGCGACCTCTCGCTCCACTTCCACCCGGTAGACAACCCGCACCTCATCGCCTACTCCAAATCCACGCTGAAGCCGCCGCCGCCACTCACCCTCGCCCAGACGCTAACTCCCGTCCCGCCACCCGCAACTCGCCCTGCTGCCGCGTCCGGCCCCAGCTTCATCGCGCCCGCGCCTGCTGCCCCGCCCAACACCATCCTGGTCGTCGTCAACCTCGATCCCCACTACGAACAGTCCGGCTGGATCGACCTCGACCTCAAGCAGCTCGGCATCGCGCACGACGAGACCTTCGACGTCGAAGACCTCCTCACCGGCATCCACTACCAGTGGCATGACCGCTCCAACTTCGTCGTCCTCCACCCCGCCGCCACCGCCCACATCTTCCGCCTCACCCGCTCAAAGGCGTAACGAACCGGCGCCCCATCTTCGCGACGGCTTTATCGTCGCTAAGGTGGGGCCGTTGCCTGTCTATTGTTTGTCATTCCGCAGCGCAGCGAAGGAATCTGCTTTTGCGGGTGCCAATGTTAGATTTGTGAGATGTGGAATAGAAGCCCGCGTCGGTTCGTTGTATTCGTGGCAGCCCTCTGTCTATATTTTGTTCTCTGCCCGCAATCATCCCAAGCACAAAGCGAAGCCCAAGCAACCGCTTTTGTCCAACATCTCTACCATCTCTATGACCCCTTTGTGGCGGCAGACCAGGATGTCTCGAAGTTGCCAAACATTACTGGAGAACTCGCACCGTCTATCTTCTCTCCTATCCTGATTCATCTAATCCGTAGGGATCAACGAATCAACCGTGGCTATGTCCCCACGCTCGACTTCGATCCGCTGGTCAATTCAAATGGCTTTTACACACTGATGCTAAAGTCTCTTCGCGTTACAAAAAATGACGCAAAAAAGGCAACCGCCTATGTGACCGTTATTCTCTACGGAAGGTCGCCAAGCGAATCATCTGCAGCGGAAACCACGGTCAACGATCTGCGTCTGCATCTCATCTGGCTGCCTCAGGGCTGGCGCATCGACGACATCGAATCGAAAGAAACTCCAAGCCTGCGCAAGCTCCTACAATAATCGAGAGGGCATGGGATGAATTCTTCGCCTAAAGCAACGCGTGTCTACTTCGACGCCGACAGCCTATGGGTCGATCTGGCCGACGGACGAATCATCGGCGTTCCGCTGGCCTGGTTCCCCCGCCTTCTGCGCGCCACGCCAGCCGAGCGTGAGCAGGTTCGCATCGGCAGCCGCGGCCTGCACTGGGACGCGCTAGACGAAGACATCTCCATCGCCGGTCTGCTCGCCGGCCTTGCCGACCAGACCAACCGCGACAAGTCCTTCGCCGCCTGATCCAGCGGCAATCTACTTCAACAGCCGTCATCCCGACCGGACCCTGAGCTTGTCGAAGGGGCAGTGGAGGGACCCCCGCATTTCGTTCTTGCCGTTGCCTGTTCTTGCCTTTGCCCTTGCTTCCAGGTACGCCAAGCCTTCAGGCTTGGCCTTCTCAAGCGGGTGCGGGTGCCCCAGGTGCGGGTGCCCCAGGTGCCTCGCTTTTGGGCACCTGGGAGAGACGGGTGCCCCATGTGCCTCGCTTTTGGGCACCTTGGAGAGCCGCGATGAGTGGGTCTCCCTCCAACCCCACCCGCTCCCAAAGATTTTTTCCCCGATTTCCCCACAAAATCCCCGCCCTTGC
>PLOT01000169.1 GCA_003142215.1 Granulicella sp.
AGCGGCTGATACTGCTCCCAGAGGAGCGCATTGTGCAGATGGCCGAAGGCCTCCTGCTCCGGCACGATGGTGACGTGGTAGAGGTGCGCGCAGGTCACCAAAGCGGCTGCATCCGACGCGCTGATGCCGCCGCCTGGAGGCGAGATCAGCGGATTTGCGGCGTACATTGCCGTGTGCTCGAAGTACGGCGAGTAGAGATTAATCTTGTATGCCGCAATGGTGCGGATGAGTTTCTTCTCGAACTCCAGCGTGGTTACGGGGCCGCGCGAGAGGTCGTCGTCGAGGCCGCGATATTTCATTGCCGGCCAGTCGCGAATGGTTGCGGTGTGCAGGACTGCATTCGTACCGGTCCCGGTGACGAGTTGCTTGACGGTTTGCAGTGCGTAGAAGACGCCTGCATCGCTGGCCGCGGTCAGCGCCAGTCCCTTGCCGTCGGGAACGATTGCGTAGCCCTCTGGCCTCATTTCGTCGGGCATCTCGGCTGGTGCCGCGCTGCCGCTTTGCGCTGTTGCGCTGCTCGACGCCGCCTCGCTATAGATCGACTTTGCCAGCGGTGAGCCGTATCGCGTGACCAGAATGTTGACTACGGAGGTGGTGTCGATCGCGACGCCCTGGGAGGCGAGCCAGGCCTTCAGGTCGTCGATGGCGAAGCTGTCCTCGGGCGCGCACGGGGCTGCGCAGTTAATTTGCAGGCCGCCAGCGAGCGACTGGGTCGCGCCGGCGCTGACCTCGCGCGGCATGGGGATGAGCTTCAGCGACTGCGCGGGCAGATTGGATGCCAGTGGAGTCCGATGCGCGAGTTGAGTTTGCGGACCTGCGGTCTGGGCGGCAGCCATGCGGTGCGACCCTGTGCCTGTCGCAAGCAACGAAACCACAAGCAGCGCCAGACCGGACCGGGATATTGACATGACCTTACGGTAAACCAGCCGGTGGGCACGCGGCCAACCGATTTCCGCGCGCACCACCCTTTGAACCCCACGGGCCATTGTGAAAGGCGGGTTAATTTCGCGGAATTCAGCAGAAGCTACGGATAAATTTGTCGTCTATTCACAAACCTTTGACAAGCTCAGAGAAACGAACGAGCAAAGGGTAATGCGGTCTGGGCTTGGTTGCCTGAAGAATGCCGCGTGTTCCTCTGCTTCCAACAATGTTTCTCAGCGAGGTCCCATGAAGAAGCAACTACAAGCGGCGATTGCGGCGATACTGGTACTCGGTACCCTGTCGCTGCCTGCACAGACCGGAACTGCTGCCCCAGCGAAGAAAACGACCAGGACGAAGCAGGCCAAGACTGTCACTGCGGTGAAGGTTGAAGAGAGCCAAGACGCGAAGGCGATCCGCGAGCTTCAGGAAAAGATGGCCGCGCAACAGGCCCAGATCGACGCCCTGACGCAGCAGAACGCCGCCAAGGACGCAGCACTCTCCGCCGCGCAGACCAACGCCGCCAGCTCCGCGTCGCAGGCCGCCGCGGCCAGCGCACAGGCGCAGAGCGCAAGCAGCAGCGCACAGGCCAACACGGACGCCGTCACCGCCATGAAGAGCGACGTCAACGACCTCAAGAACTCGAACGCCGGACTGGCGACGACGATCAACGACGCCAAGAAGGACCTGAACGACAAGATCGACTCACCCTCCGCGCTTCACTACAAGGGCGTCACCATTACGCCGGTCGCCTTCTTCGCGGCGGAAGGTGTGTGGCGCGAGCGCTCGGTGAACTCCGACATCAACACGCCGTTCAATTCCATCCCCCTGCCCGGAGCGAACGAAGGGCATGTCAGCGAGCTGAACTTCAGCGGACGGCAGAGCCGTCTGGGCGGCTTGTTTGAAGGCAACGCCGGTACATACAAGCTGTCCGGCTACTTCGAGGCCGACTTCCTGAGTTCGGGAGCCACCTCCAACAACAACCAGAGCAACAGCTACACGCTGCGCCAGCGCCAGATATGGGGCAAGGCGGAGACCCCAAGCGGATTCGCCATCTCTGGCGGACAGATGTGGTCGCTGGTTGCCGAAGACGGCACCAGCACCAACAACCGCACGGAAAAGCTGCCCAACACCATCGACGCGCAGTATCTGGTCGGCTTCTCCTGGGAGCGTCAACCGGGCTTCCGCATCCAGCAGCGCTGGGGAGACCCCAAGACCGGCGCCTTCACCGCGGCGTTGTCAGTCGAGCAGGCGCAGATCACCAGCTTCACGGCAGCGTCGGCCACCTCGAACGCGTTGCCAGTCAACTTCTTCTTCGCGGGCGCCGGTACCGGCGGAGGACTCTACAACGCGTACAGCGGGACCTACGCCAACAACGTTGCCCCGGACATCATCGTCAAGGGCGCGTGGGACATGCCGAAGGCGCACATCGAACTGGGCGGACTGGCCCGCTTCATGCGCGACTACTACTACCCGATCGTTTCGGTGACCCCCGCGAACGTTTACACCTACTCGGCGAACTACGTCAGCAACAACAAGGGCGCGGCCGGCGTCTTCGGCAGCGTTCGCGTCTCGCCCAACAAGTACGCGGACCTCGCGATACAGGCGATGGCCGGCGATGGCGTGGGCCGCTACGGCTCCGCGCAGTTGGCCGACGCCACCCTGCATCCCTCTGGCACGCTTGAGCCGATCCGCAACTACCATGGCCTGCTCAGCATTGAAACCCACCCGACACCGAAGCTGGACGTCTATGGCTACTACGGCGGCGAGTACGCGCAGCGCACGGTCTACACCACGTCCACCGGCGCGCTGATGGGTTATGGTGCCCGCAACCTGAACGATTCTGGCTGCGTTCTTCTGCCCGCCATCCCATCCTCCAGCACCGGCGGTTCGCCCAGCGCGCCGAGCAATTGCAACTCGCCGACACGCTACATTCAGGAAGGTATGCTCGGCTTCACCTACCGCATCGTCAACACGCCGAAGTTCGGTCGTCTGCAGTACGGCATCAACTACCAGATAATTCAGCGTGGCCTGTGGTCTGGATCCACAGCCACTGGACCGCGTGCCCAGGACAGCATGATCCTAACCAGCATGCGGTACTACATCCCATAACTTGTTGCTTGCGTGACTGAGTAACTTTCTTTGCCGGACCGGAGAGTGTGATTTCAAGCGGACTAACCAAGCTGCTTGAGGTCATCACTCTCCGGTATTGTGTCGACTGGAGATGTTGCTACAGGACGCGGGTGTGGGAGTAGCCCTCGGCGGTGAGGGCGGCGAGCAGCTCGGCCACATGCTCCGGGCCGCGCGTCTCCATCGTAATATCGACGACCGTGTCACCCAGGTTGACGCCGTAGTAGGCACGGTTGTGCAGCGTGTCGATGATGTTGGCGCGTTGGTCCGCGATGAGCCGGGTCAGCTCGTGCAGCGCTCCGGGCTTGTCCAGCAGAACGATGCGCAGGCGGACCATGCGGCCGTCCTTCACCAGGCCGCGCTCGATGATGCGCGAGAGCAGCGTGACGTCGATGTTGCCGCCGCAGACCAGCACCGCGGTGTGCGCTCCGTGCAGGCTGGTGCGGTGCTCGAGCAACGCGGCCAGAGCGGCGGCTCCAGCGCCCTCGGCCAGCGTCTTCTCGCGTTCCAGCAGCATCAGGATCGCGGAGGCGATCTCGTCCTCCTCCACCGTGACGATCTCATCGACGTAGCGCTCGACCAGAGGAAATGTGAGGTCTCCCGCGCGCCGCACCGCGATGCCGTCCGCGATGGTGGTGGCCGGATCGACCGTCACCGGATGGTGCGCCTCGATGGCGGCCTGCATCGACGGAAGCCGCGCGGTCTGCACGCCGACGATGCGAATCTCCGGTCGCGATTCCTTGATGGCGCAGGCGATGCCGCCGATCAGGCCGCCGCCGCCGATGGGCACAACGACAGCCTCAAGCTGCGGGACCTGCTCCAAAAGCTCGAGGCCAATGGTGCCCTGGCCGGCCATGACGCCGGGGTCGTCGAAGGGATGGATGAAGGTGAGCTGCTGCTCGTCGCACAGGCGTACAGCTTCGGCGCACGCCTCGTCGTAGTTGGCCCCATGCAGCAGCACCTCGGCACCGAAGTCGCGGGTCGCGGTCACCTT
Organism: Granulicella sp.; assembly: GCA_003142215.1. Lineage (GTDB taxonomy): Bacteria > Acidobacteriota > Terriglobia > Terriglobales > Acidobacteriaceae > Edaphobacter. The sequence goes on from PLOT01000169.1 coordinate 4,043, forward strand.
CACCAGGGGGGTGGTCAGGGGCATCACGATGAGCGCGCGGATTCCGCGCTTGGTGGCGTGGTAGGCCACACCCTGCGCGTGGTTGCCCGCAGAGGCCGCAATCACGCCGCGCGCCGCCTGCTCGGGCGTGAGCATGGCGATGCGGTTCAGCGCGCCGCGCTCCTTGAAGCTGCCCGTCATCTGCAGGTTTTCCAGCTTCAGGTAGACCTGCTGGCCGGTCAGCGCGGAGAGCATGATCGAGTGCGGGCAGGGCGACTCGTAGATCGCGTCGCGCAGCCGTTCGCGCGCGGCCAGTACGTCCGCCAGTCCGATGCTCAGGTTGGAACCCTGCTTGGAGCTTGTCTTGGAACCTGCTTTGATCGCCATCGCTCCTTTGATGGTACCGCTTCTGCTATCGGTCGCGCTTCACGCGGAACTCATTGGCCACGCGGAACTCTTCCTTCAACTCCGGCGTGCGCAGATTCTCGCGCAGGTGCGCCAGCCGCTGTTCGAGCGCGTGCATCGATGCGGCGATCGGCTCGCTGTTGGAGAGGGCGATGTCGCGCCACATGCTGTAGGGACTTGCGCCCAGGCGAGTGGTCTCGCGCAGCGCGCGGCCGCCAATGGAGGCGATCTCCGCGCGGCCCGCCGCATCCGTGCCGAAGGCATCCTCCAGCAGCGCGGCCAGCGCGGTCGAAAGCATCTGCGGAAGATGACTCACCCATGCGCAGAGCTCGTCGTGGCGCGCGGGTGCGAGGTCCATGGTGCGCGCGCCGAACTTTGTCACCCACTCGCGCCACTCCGTCTCGAGCGTGCAGGGAGTTGCTCCAGTTGTGGGCGTGACGGGCGCGGGCGTGAAGAGCCACATCGCATTTTGGAAAAGAGTGGCTTCGGCAAGCGCCGCGCCGCCCGATTCTTTGCCCGCCATCGGATGGCCGGGAAGAAAGCGCGCGTTGCCGGGCTGGTTGTAGAGTTTTGCGGCCAACTTCACGATCTGCACCTTGGTGCTGCCCACGTCGGTGACAAGCTGATGCTCGCCGAGCACGGGCGCGAGCCGCTGCATCCAATCGAGGATCGAGAGCACGGGGCCGGCTAGCAGGATGATATCCGCGGCCGCGGCGGCCGCGTCGGCGGCGTCGCGCGCGATCCATGAATCGATGGCACCAATACTCTGAGCGATGGTAAGCGTCCGCTCGGTTGGCCCGGTGCCGACGATCTCGCCATCGAATCCGGCGGCGCGCAGGGCAAGGCCGGTGGATGCGCCGATGAGCCCCGTGCCGACGATGAAAATTCTCTTGGTCATATCTACTCAACGACGCTCGCGGGTGGAGAAGAGCGCAGCTTCAATTATGGCAGCAAGTTGGCTGTTGTCGCCGATCCTATGACTCAGAATCGACGCATCGGTCATCTGTTGCTGCGTGAATCCCGCCCAGGAGAGCGCGTGTTTCGCATGGATGCCAAGCTGGCGAATCAACTCGCGCTGCGTCCGCCCATTGCCCTCGCGGAAGGGATGAATTGCATTTAGCTCGCCAAGATAACCAGCTGCTCGTTCGGCAAAGACCTGCGGCGTGAGGCCGGCCAGCAAATTCTCGCGGCGGAGTTTATCCAGCGTGTCCGCGAGTGCTCCGGCAATATGCGAAGCCAGCGCAAATAGAGAATCTCCCTTGGAAATGTTAACCACGCGCAGTTCGCCCGCCCAGGGAAAGACATCCTGGAAGAAAAAGCGATGGATGGAACGAAGGTGCGCGGAGTCAAACTTGCCGGTGATCCCGAGGTCGTCAAGTTCTCCGGAGCGCTTGGCAGACAATGGAGCTTCAATGGTCTCCAACTTCGCATAATTGGCGATGTCGAAGAAGTTCCTTGGGCATTCATTGCCAGGCTCAGAGTGCGGGTCGTTCGTGAATGCGGAGCCCACCTGGCGTCAGGCCGCGTCAGCTGCGGCGCGCACAATCGCGGCTTGCTCTGTGCGGCACGCGGCGAGCAACTCCTGGACGTGGAGGTCGATTGCCGCCGAGAGCTGCTTCCTGTCAATCTCGCCCTCTTCAAATCGGCGCATGAGATCCAGTGTAGGACCGTCCATCTGCAGTCCTTCCATGGCGTGCGTCCCAATCACGCTCTCATTCGATCTGCGGCGGCGCAACTTTTCGTTTTCAGAGATTCGAGCCATAGCACTTGCCCCTATCGACATTTTACAGCCAGTGCCATTGCGCGCGTCACACTTTCGACGCGCGCCGCGAGTCCTTTACGCAACCCTTCGCCCGACCACTGGCGCCAGCAGCCGAAGTTGCGCTACCAGCTTGTTGAGCTGTTCGGGGTACAGGCTCTGCGCGCCGTCGCTCAGCGCCTTTTTGGGGTCCGGGTGCATCTCCATCAGCAGGCCATCGGCGCCCGCCGCGACCGCGGCCAGTGCCAGCGGCGGGACCAGGTCGCGGATGCCGACGCCGTGCGACGGGTCGGCCATCACCGGCAGGTGGGTGAGCTTGTGCAGTACGGGGATGGCGGAGATGTCCATGGTGTTGCGCGTGTAGGTCTCGTAGGTGCGGATTCCGCGCTCGCAGAGAATGAGGTCGTAGTTGCCGCCGGAGAGGATGTACTCGGCCGAGAGCAGCACCTCCTCGATGGTGGCCGCGATGCCGCGTTTCAACAACACGGGCGTGCGCGTGTGTCCAAGCTCGCGCAGCAGGTTGAAGTTCTGCATGTTGCGCGCGCCCACCTGGAAGAGGTCGATGTAGGGGACCATCCCCTCGATCTGCGCGATCTCCATCACCTCGGTGACGACCAGCAGGCCGGTCAGGTCGGCGACCTCGCGCAGCAGCTTCAGGCCTTCCAGACCCATGCCCTGGAAGCTGTAGGGCGAGCTGCGCGGCTTGTACGCGCCGCCGCGCAGGAACTTCGCGCCCGCGGCGGCTGCCAGCTTTGCGCTCAGCAGGATCTGCTCGCGCGATTCGACCGAGCAGGGGCCGGCCATGATGACAACCTCCTGGCCGCCAACCACCACGCCGTTGGGGAACGTGACCTTCGTTCCCTCCGGCCGGAAGCTGCGCCCCGCCAGCTTGTAAGGCGAGGAGATGCGGTAGGCGTCGTGTACGCCGGCCAGCACCTTGAACTCCAACGCATCGAAGTGTGCCGGTGTGCCGACCCCGGCGAGGATCGTCTGGTTCGTGCCGGTCGTCCGGTGAACATTGAATCCGAGTTCCACCATGCGCTCGATCACGTCCTGAATATGCTGCTCGGTTGCCTGGTCCTGCATTGCGACAATCATCGTTTCCATCCACCATGCTGAATTTGTAACTAACTTGTTTCTGTATTTCGGCCATCTGTTCTGTATTTATAACTACTCTCGATCTCTATTCCGCCTACGCCCGAAATTTTGCAACTTTATTTGTTGCATATTCTGTAAAGTCCGCGCCCATTGCGGCGCTCACGGCTCGCGCTTCTGCAGTGTGCGCATCACGTCGATGATCCGCTCGTAGATGTGTTGCATCTCGCTGTCGGCCAGCGGCCCAGGGTTCACCGCGCGAACGTGGTTGAAGACCGCCTGCTCGCGGTCCGGCTCGTAGACCGGAGCGAGCGTCTCGCGCTTCAGCATGCCGATGGCCTTCGCAGCCTCCGCGCGCTGGCTAATGAGCCGCACAATCGCTTCATCCATCTCGTCGATTTTCTTTCGCCAGTCGTATATATCCATGCCAATCGCCTCGCCTTGAACTTGGACTTGAAATGAACCTCAGCTTTTTACCGCGCGCCCGGATTTTTGTCTACAGCATCCATCATAAATGGCGCGCCGTCCGAGAGATCGCAATGCGCGATGTGTAAGCGGGCCTGGGAAACTAGACATCGCTCTCATGTGCGCAGCCCCGCGATGAATCGACCGATCGCCGCCGGTGCCTGCGACGGCTTGGCGATCTCGATCATCGCCACCAGCGCGCTGCCGATGACGGCGGCGTCGGCGAACTCTGCAACCGCGCGCACATGCTCCGCGTTGGAGATGCCAAAGCCGACGGCGATGGGGATTCCGCGCGGCTCGGTGAATGCGCGCAGCCGCGCAACCAGCTCGGACGCATCGCCAGCGACCTGTTGCTGCGTGCCCGTGATTCCCACGCGAGAGATGGCGTAGACGAAGCCCTGCGATGCCTCCGCAATTGCCTTCAGGCGCGCGTCGGGACTGGTGGGCGCGGCCAGAAAGATCGGGGCCAGTCCGTTCGCCTTCATCTCCGCCAAGTACTCGGCCGCCTCTTCCACAATCATGTCGGTGAGCAGCACTCCGTCCACACCCGCCGCCTTCGCCGCCGCGCAGAAATTCTTCATCCCCATGCGCACCACGGGGTTGAGGTAGGAGAAGATCACCAGCCCGCAGGCGGGGCGCGCCGCGCGCAGTTGGCGGGCGACCTCCAGCACATCGGTGAGGCGGACGCCGCGTGCGACGGCGCGCTGGCTGGCTCGCTGGATCACCGGGCCATCGGCCAGCGGATCGCTGAAGGGCACTCCCAACTCGATGACGTCCGCGCCGTTGTCGATTGCGGCCAGCGCGATATCGCGCGTGGTGGCCAGGTCGGGATCGCCCGCCGTCAGATACGCCACAATTCCCGGCTTGTTTTTGAATTGAATAGGCATTAGACAGTACCTGCCTTCTGTTCCCTGTTCCCTGATCCCTGTTCCCTTTCCTTCGCCCCTTTCAGGTTCAACTCTCGGGCCAGAATGCCCATGTCTTTATCGCCGCGGCCGGAGAGGTTCACCAGAATCACGTCGGTCTTTGCCATCTTTGGCGCCATTTTCATGGCTTCGGCAATGGCATGGGCGCTCTCCAGCGCGGGCAGAATCCCCTCGATGCGGGCGAGAGCCGAGGTTGCGGCGAGCGCCTCCGCATCAGATGCCGAGGTGTATTCGGCGCGGCCCGAGTCGTGCAGCATGGCGTGTTCCGGGCCGACGCTGGCGTAGTCCAGGCCCGCGCTGACGGAGTGGGTCGTGGCGATCTGCCCCGCGTCGTCCTGCAAAACGTAGCTGAAGGTACCCTGAAGCACGCCGGGAACGCCGCCGTCAGTCTTCTGAAAGCGCGCCGCGTGGTCACCCAGCTTCGTCCCGCGTCCGCCCGCCTCTACTCCAATCAGGCGCACGTCTTTGTCGCCGAGGAACTCATAAAACGCTCCGATGGCGTTCGATCCGCCGCCCACGCAGGCGACGATTGCTGTCGGCAGCTTGCCCTCCTGCTCCAGAATCTGCGCACGGGCCTCGCGGCCGATGACGCGCTGGAAGTTACGCACCATGGTGGGGTAGGGATGCGCTCCGAGCGCCGAGCCCAGGATGTAGTAGGTGTCGCGCACGTTGGTGACCCAGTCGCGCATTGCTTCATTGATGGCGTCCTTCAGGGTCTTGGAGCCGGTGCTGACCGAGCGCACTTCCGCGCCCAGCAGCCTCATGCGGAAGACGTTCAGCTCCTGGCGGCGCATGTCCTCCTCGCCCATATATATGACGCACTGCATTCCGAATAGCGCGCAGACGGTGGCCGTGGCCACCCCGTGCTGCCCCGCGCCGGTCTCCGCGATGATGCGCTGCTTGCCCATCCGCCGCGCCAGCATTCCCTGACCCAGCGCATTGTTGATCTTGTGCGCGCCGGNNTGCAGCAGGTCCTCGCGCTTGAGATAGATCCTGGCACCGCCGAGCTGCTCCGTCATGCGCTTGGCAAAATAGAGCGGGGTAGGGCGACCGCAGTAGTGGTGCAGCAGATCGTCCAGCCCGGCATGGAATGCGGGATCGGCGTCGGCCAGCGCATAGGCTTGCTCCAGCTCTTCGAGAGCTGCCATCAGCGTCTCCGGCACATAGCGCCCGCCGTAGACGCCGAAACGCCCGGCGCGCGCGCCGACAGCAAAACTCACCGGCGATTCTAAATTCGCACTCACGCTCATCGCTACTGTCCTCCGCACAACGCAGCCGCACAAACTAAAATGCCGCGACAGGTTGGGTCGCGGCTGGCTTGGATTTTGAATCAACTGAAAACTTGCAGATCGTTGCAGCAGATCGTTCAGATGAGCCTAGTCCGCCGAGCCCGCACCTGTGCGCCAGGTGCGGAAGGTAAACCAGAAGCGGCTGAAGTTGGCTTTCATCTTGTCTATACGATATATCTTTCCCGCGTCTCCATGCAACCGCGTTTCGCTTCGCGCACAGCTTGCTGTCAGCGGGCCCATGAACCACGCAGGGAACCACGCAGGGTACATCTTCCACCGCGGACATTTTCTGAGTCCAACCCATAGCCCTCAACATCTTATTTATGTAGTCTGATGGAAAGTGGTCTGAGAAGAACAGTCTGGGGGGATCAGGGATGAGACTCAACACTAACTTGACGCTCGCGTTCTTGCTGATTGCTTCGATGACTCTTATGCCTGCATCCGCATACGCATCGAGTGGATCTGGCGGAGGCCATCCTCATTCGCCGACCTACCACGACCGCACCCCCAGAGTGCATTCGCACGGTTCGCACCCCCATCGCGGCTAACTTCACCAGACATTGCAGAGCAGGGAAGTCCACGACGGAACCATGGAGTCGCGGATTTGCGCGTGTTTTCAGGGAGTTGCGTCAGCCGCGGAGCTTGACGCCGATCCACGCTCCAGTGGTCAGAGGGTAGCGGGAGTACACCGTGCGGTCGATGTGATTTTAATCACATGATTAGCTGCGCCATCGATTCTCCACTTGTGACCCACTTGCACCGGCAGGTATACTCAGGCGGAAGTTGAGTCGGCAGCGGAGGATAACAATGGAGTGCCAGAGGTCCCGCAGAAATTTTCTCAAGACGTCCTTGATGGGCGGCGCGGCAGCGGTTGCGGCGTCGCATCTCCCCGTGGCTATGGCTGCCCCGGTCGCACCCGCCCCGGCGGCGGCGGCGCACACGCGAGCCAGCCGTGTGTCGCTGGCCGGCGGCAACGACCGCGCCGACATCGCCTTCAAGTCGCTGGAGCCGTTCAAGGATGAGATTGCGGCGGCGATCGGCAACAAGCGGGTCATCCTGAAGCCGAACAATGTGATCATCAACGTGCCGCTGTGCGCCACCAACGCGGAGAACCTGGAAGGCATCCTGGAGTTTCTGAAGTCGATCGGCAAGACCAATGTGATCATCGCGGAATCGCCCGCGGGCGGATCGGTGATGGATGGCTTTGCCAACTACGGCTACAACCGGCTGGCCAAGAAGTACAACGTGAAGCTGGTGAACCTGGACGCCGAGAAGGTCGAGATCGTGCAGTGCATCGACGAGAAGGACTTCCAGCCTCATGCGGTGCGCGTGGCGAAGATCATGATGGATCCGGCGAATAACTTCGTCATTTCGGCGGCGAAACTGAAGACCCACGACCTGGTGGGAATTACGCTCTCGCTGAAGAACGTTGTGATCGGCGCTGGGATCAAGGATTCGGGCGCTGGACTTGCGAATGCGGGTCCGGGCGGAGGCAGGTCGGACAAGCGCCTGATGCATGGCGGAGGAACGCACGGCATCAACTACAACATATTCACGCTGTCCAGCGTTCTGCACCCGCATCTGGCGGTCATCGACGGATACGAGGGCATGGAGGGCACCGGGCCGGTGCATGGCACGGCGATCAGCCAGAAGGTCTGTGTTGCCAGCCTGGACTGGCTGGCTGCGGACCGCGTGGGCGCGGAGCTGATGGGAGTCGACGTCAACAAGATTGGCTACCTGAACTTCTGCATCAAGGAGGGCAATCGCGGCCAGGGCGACCTGAGCAAGATCCAGATCGTTGGGCCGCCGATCAAGAACTTCGCCAAGAACTATCAACTGCCGAACACATGGCAACAGATCACATCGTGGCAGAAGCCGATGGTGGCAAGCTGAGCTGGAACGAGAAGCAAGACACGGGACGGGGACGTCTTTGGCGTCTCCGTTGTCGTTTAAGAAACCTCCCAAACAGTTCATAGGTCTGAATTGGGGGGACTGTGTTCTGTCGGGCGGGAGTTTGAGAATCTACCTCTCGCCAGAGATGGGATACACCTGATAGCATCGATGGCCGTAAAGAATGAGGTTCAACGATGAAGAGAATTGCAATCCTGATCGCTGCGTTCGCAGTGTCGATGAGCATGGCTTCGGCCCAAATTGCCGCAACCTCCGCGAAGAGTTATGCAAATCCGGCGAAGCGGACCAAGCGCTACCTGATTACAGACTTCGGCGCGGTGGCTGACGGCAAGACGGTGAATACCAAGGCCATCCAGGCGGCCATCGACAAATGCGCCGCGAACAAGAAGGGTGGCATTGTCGTCGTTCCGCAGGGAACGTTCCTGAGCGGAGCGATCTTCCTGAAGCAGGGCGTGAACCTGCTGGTGGAGAAGGACGGAGTGCTGAAGGGAACGACCAATCCGGACGACTACCCGCAGATCAAATCGCGCTGGGAGGGCACCGAGGAGATGTACACCGCGTCCTTTGTGAACGCCGAGGGCGTCACCGGCCTCACCATCTCCGGGGAGGGAACGATCGACGGGTCGGGCGAGGAGTGGGTGACGAACAACCCCTATCGCCGCCCGCCCGCCGCCGCTGCCGGAGCTGCATCGACGGCCGCGGCTGCTGCGGCTCCGATGGTGACTCCGCCGTCCGCTCCTGCTGTCGCTGCATCGCCCGCTGCCCGTCCCGCTCCGTCGGCCGGTCAACGTCGTGGCCGTCCGCGGCTGATCGGCATCCAGAACTCCAAAGACGTGCTCGTCAGCGGGCTGAACCTGCATAACCAGGCGGTGTGGTGCCTCTTCGTGCTGTACAGCCAGAACGTTGAGATCGACGGCGTGAAGATCACCGCCGAGCACAACATCCCCAGCTCGGACGGCATCGACATCGACTCGTCGAAGCATGTGCATATCACCAACGTCTTCATCGACGACAACGACGACTGCATCTCGATCAAGTCCGGCAAGGACGCCGACGGTCTGCGTGTCAACCGCCCAGCCGAAGACATCCTGATCGAGAACTCGCACTTCGCCTTCGGCCACGGCGGCGTCGCCATGGGCAGCGAGACCTCCGGCGGAATCCGCAACGTCACAATACAGAACTGCATCATCGACTCGGGCAATTTAGCCCCCATCCGCTTCAAGTCGCAGCCCAGCCGCGGCGGCGTGGTGGAGAACATTACCTATAAGAACATTACCCTGCATGGCACGCGCCAGGCGTTCGAGTTCAGCCTGGAGTGGCGCATGGTGCCGCCGATCGCACCGCCGTCCGATCCGCTGCCGGTGGTGCGCAATGTGAAGATCATCAACGTCTCTGGCGATGTGGACTCGGTCGGCACCATCCACGGACTGGCGGGCAGCCCGATCCAGGGCATTACCTTCGAGAACTGCAAGATCACCGCTACACGCGGCTTCCGGCTGGACCACGCGCGCAACGTCGATATGAAGGGACTGACGCTGGATGTGAAACAGGGCGAGGCCATTACCAAGACCGATGTGCAATAGAAGGAGGTCTGAACGAGGGATCGACCTTCCCTACAGGGCTGTCAATCCGCTGCTGGCTTGACATCTCAAAGCGGCGGCATGTATCACGGAACGCGATGCGCTCACTACCTACTTGAAGCCTTATCTGCTCGGCTAGGTCGAGCGTGGAAATACGCACGAACCCAACCGACCGTTGGGGCGGCCCAGCTTCTCAACTCAACCGGCCAAGGAGATACAATTGAGCAGGAATCACTCTTCCGCGAGGCGGTTCGCGTTGTGGCCGCTGGCATTTATCGCATTCGGCGTAATGATTGCGGGTTGCGCGAGTTTCCTGGCGTGGTCTCAAGGCGCGTACAACATTCAGGAACCTCCGGCCCGGCAAACGCCGCCAGCCCAGGCAGCGCCGCCGGTCCAGCAGGCCCTGGCTGCGCCCGTGCAGTTCACGCGGACCTGCTCGCTCTGCCACGGTGGAGATGGACTGGGGACGGACCGCGCGCCCACGCTTGTGAACTCCCCCAGGCTGCGCATGATGTTGGACAGCGATATTGCCGACATCATCCAAAAAGGAAAGGGCAAGATGCCCGCCTTTCCGCTGGCTCCGGCAGACCTGGCTGCGATGACGCGCTATTTACGGAGTGTCAACCCGAACGCGGCGGCGGCGGAGACCACTGTGCCGGGCGATGCGAAGGCCGGAGAGAGCATCTTCTTTGGCGATGGGCAGTGCGCGTCCTGCCATGTGGCGCGGGGGCGGGGAAGTTCGATTGGGCCAGACCTTTCGAGCGTGGCGAACCGGCTGAGAGCAGCGGATTTGAAGCAGGCATTCGTCAATCCGGGCGCAAATATCACCACAGGCTATGGCAGCGTCACGGTGGTGTTGAACGATGGGAGCAAGCTGCAAGGCTTCGCCCGCGCCGAGGGAAGCCACGATCTGGCGTTGCAGACGAAGGATAGGAAGCTCCGCCTGCTGCTGGACAGCGAATACCGGTCGCTGGTCCGGGACAAGACGCTCGCCATGCCTGCCTATCGGGGGACCGAGGACCAGCAGCGCGACCTCTTCGCCTTCCTCGCGACGCTGAAGGGCGTGGGTGTGGGAGCGATGAAGGAGGGCGGGCCGCAACCGCCTGTCAGCCAGGCCGAGATCGACCAGGTTGCCCATCCGAAACAGGGGGATTGGCCGACCTACAACGGGACACTGGATGGAAACCGCAACAGCAACCTCGATCAGATCAATCTGGAGAACGCCGCAAAGCTTCAGATGCAGTGGAGCTACTCGATCCCATACTTTGGCCTGGAGACGACGCCGGTTGTTATCGATGGAGTGATGTACGTGACGGGGAACAACCAGGTCTACGCGTTGAGCGGTAAAACGGGGCGGGAGATCTGGCGATACGAGCGGCCCAAGAGCGCGTCGGCGCATATCTCGGGCGACGCCGCGATCGGTGTGAATCGCGGGGTCGCGGTGCTTGGCGACAGGGTCTTCTATCTGACCGACGACGCCCATCTGATCGCATTGGACCGGCTGACCGGGGGCCTGCTGTGGGACGTGAATACCCACGAGGGTGCAGCCGGACAGTATGGCGGCACCGCTGCGCCGCTGGTGGTTGGCGATCTGGTCGTTACGGGCGTGAGCGGCGGCGACAATGGGATTCGCGGCTTTGTGGCGGCCTATAAGGCGCCCACCGGCGAAGAAGCATGGAAGTTCATGACCATTCCCAAGCCCGGCGACACGGGGCCGGTGGCCGATACATGGAAGGGATCGGCCCTGGAGGAGGGCGGCGGCGCCACGTGGTTGAGCGGCAGCGCGGACGCGGAGGCGGGGGTGGTCTACTGGGCGGCCGGCAATCCGCATCCCGACACCGATGGCGATCGGCGGCTGGGAAGCAACCTGTATACCAACAGCGATCTGGCTCTCGACGCCAAGACCGGCAAGCTGCTCTGGTACTACCAGTTCACCCCGCACGACCTGCACGACTGGGACGCAAACGAACCGATCGTTCTGGCGGACACAACGTGGAAGGGGCAGCCGCGCAAGCTGTTGCTGCATGCCAACCGCAATGGGTTCCTGTATGTTCTTGACCGCACGAGCGGCAAGCCGCTGCTGGCGTCCAGGATGGTGGACAGGTTGAACTGGGCCAGCGGGATCGATCCGGAGACCTGGACTCCCACCCTTCTGCCTGCCAACGAGACAACGGACAAGCCAACGATGGCGTGTCCCGCTGTGCGCGGCGCAACCAACTGGTATGCAACGGCCTATAACCCGGCCACGCGGCTCTACTATGTAATGACGGTGGAGGACTGCGGCATGTATCACAAGGCGGAGGACGGGGGCTTTGGCCGATACTCCGATCCCGCCAATCCAGCGCAAAAAATTCTTCGCGCATTCAATATAGAAACCGGTAAAGTGGTGTGGCAGATCGACCTGCCAGGGCCGGTGCAATCGAACTATTCGGGCGTGCTGACCACCGCGGGCGGCCTGCTCTTCTTCGGCGAAAGCAGCGGAGGTTTTGCCGCGGTCGACGCCCATACAGGGAAATATCTATGGCACTTTGAAACCAACCATGCGATCAAGGCATCGCCGATGACATACGCAATCGACGGCAAGCAGTATGTCGCAATCGCGTCGGGGGCCAACATCCTATCGTTCGCGCTTGCCAAGTAGTTTTTCAGAAGTTGCTTTCTCGTTTGCACCAGCTTTCTAAGTTGCACCGGCTTTCCGCGCTCAGATGCCGCTTCCTGTTCTCGGTTGAGAACGAAGCGGCACAGGCCACAATCATCAGGGAGAGAACACCATGAACCGAAAGACATCGCGCCGCAATTTTATTGGCACTTCAACTGGCTTCGCAGCGGCTGGTCTCGCCTCTCTCGCCAACCCCATCGCAGCCGCCGCCCAGTCGGTGGGCATCAAGCCGGGCGATCTTCCCGACCTGACCATCAAGGAGGTCAAGGTCTACGTCACGGACATCAGCGGTATTCATAAGCTGAACAGTCCGGAGACGGGCGAGCTGCTCTCCATCGTCACCAACAGCGGGATTGAGGGGAATTACACCCTCGGCGACCGCTATGCAACGCCTGGATGGCTCGACTGGGCCAAGCCGGTGCTGGTCGGAAAGAACATCATGCAGTTGCTGCCGACCCTGACCTCGACCACCGGCATGAAGGGACCCGGTGGATACGATGCAGCACCCGCCGGGCGGCCCGGAGGGTACGGCGCGGCTGGAGGCGCAGGAGCAGCAAGAGGAACTGGAGGGTCTGGGGCGGCTGGAGCTGCCCGGCCACCCGCCAGCCCGGGCTCGCACTCCGCCTTCGAAGGGCCACAGCTTCAGGGAACGGGGCTGTCGACCCGCGGCGGAGGCACATGGCCGAACTACTACACCGCCGCCGCCGACGTCTGCATGTGGGACATCCTGGGCAAGGCGGTCAACCAGCCCATCTACAAGATCCTCTCCGGGGGAATGCCAACCAAAGACCGCATCATGGCCTACGCCAGTTCGCAGCATCTGCCTACGGTGGAGGACTATGTCCCGGATGTCCTGAAGGCGAAGGCGCTCGGCTACCGCGGCTACAAGATCCATCCCGGCGGCGGCCAGCACGCAACCGGCCCGGCCATTCCAAGCTACATCGGACACATGGAGGAGATCCGCGAGGTGCGCAAGGCCGTGGGCGACGAGTTCGCCCTGATGCACGACCCCGTCCAGCGCTACAACCGCTTCGAGGCGATGACGGTGGGCCGGCTGCTGGACGAGCTGAACTATGCGTGGTTCGAGGACCCGGTGCGCACCACGGACCAGGAGGGCCTGATCCAGTTGTGCGCGGCGTTGAACCTGCCCATCCACGTCGGAGAGTTCATCTACTCGATCGCCGACTTCGCGGAGTACATCAAGCGCGACGCGCTGGATGTGGTCCGCCTGATCGCCGACAACGTGGGCGGAATCTCCGGAGCCATGCGCGTGGGCCTGCTGGCCGATGCGCACGGACTGGAATGCACGCCGCACAACTGGGGAAATGTTCCAGACATGGCGCTGCACTTCCACGTGGAACTGGCGCTGCCCAACTCCTACTGGTTCGAGATGCCGTTCCCCGAGGAGTATGCGGACCGTCCCGAGTACAAGGACAAGTTCCGCGTCAACAAGGACGGATATATCATAGCGCCGACCGAGCCGGGACTGGGCTATCCCATCGACCGCGACGCGCTGGACAAGGTGACCAAGCGGATCGACCGCTGAGGATTGCAATTGCCGCGCTGCATGGGAGTGCGTTGCCAGCGCAATGGAGGAGATACAGTGAAAGCAAAAACTACGCGACGCGATTTTATGAGTGGATCTGCCGCACTGACCGCGGCGGCGGGATTTGCCGCGCTGGCAGACCCCATCGGGGTTGCCGCACAGTCGGCGGGAGTCAAGCCGGCCGACCTGCCCGACCTGACCATCAAAGAGGTGAAGGTCTACGTCACCGACCTGGGAAGCTATCACAGCCTGAACGGCGAGAAGGGCGAGCTTGTCTCCATCGTCACCAACAGCGGGATCGAGGGGAACTACACGCTCGGCAACCGCAATCCCACGCCCAACTGGCTGGAATGGGCCAAGCCCAACCTGGTCGGCAAGAGTGTCATGGAGGTGCTTCCCACGCTGACCTCGACCTCGGGCCTGCGCGGGACGTACGGCTTCAACGGCGTGCTTCCATCTCCGCAGGGCTCCAACGGTCCGCGCTGGCAGGGTGGAAATACATTTCATCGCGCAACCGCGAAAGCACTTGGCTCGGCCTTCGACTCGGACCTGGTTGGCGGCGGGTTGATGACGCACGCCGGAGGGAACTGGCCGAACTGGTACTCGGCCGCGGCCGACGTCTGCCTGTGGGACATCCTGGGCAAGGCGGTGAACCAGCCCATCTACAAGCTGCTGAGCGGGGGCTGCGGCGGCAGCAAGGACAGGATCATGGCCTACGCCAGTTCCACTCACCATGCGGCGATCGAGGACTATGCGCCCGAAGTGGTCAAGGCGAAGGCGGAGAACTTCAAGGGCTACAAGATCCATCCCGGCGGCGGCGAGCACAGCAAGGCCACCACTGCGATTCAGGGATACGTCGGGCACATGGAGGAGATCCGCCAGGTGAGGGCCGCGGCGGGCGACGAGTTCATGCTGGCGCACGATCCGGTGCAGCAGTACAACCGCTACGAGGCGATGAAGGTTGGCCGCCTGCTCGACGAGTTGGACTACGCATGGTTCGAGGACCCGATCCGCACCACCGACATGGATGGGCTGATCGAGCTGGCCGCCGCGCTGAGCCTGCCGCTGCACGTCGGCGAGTTTCTCTACTCCATCTCCGACTTCGCGGAGTACATCGGCAAGGGCGCGCTGGACGTGGCCCGGCTGATCGCGGACAACGTGGGCGGCATCAGCGGATCGATGCGGGTCGGGCTGCTGGCCGATGCGTTCGGCCTGGAGTGTACCCCGCACAATTGGGGCAACACGCTCGACCTCGCGGTTCACTTCCACCTTGAGCTTGCCCTGCCCAACGCCGCATGGTTCGAGGTCCCCTATCCGCCGGAGCTGGCGGACCATCCCTACTTCAAAACCAAGTTCCGGCCAGACAAGGACGGCTATATCCTGGCACCCACAGCGCCGGGGCTGGGCTATCCAATCGACCGCGACGCATTGGACAAGATCATCAAGAGAATTGACCGCTGACTTTGTCGCGGCCGTGCATAAGATTGGGAGGCGTTTCGATGTTTCGATACAAGCTGATTCTGTGCCTTCTGCTGTTGGTGATCTTTCCCGCAAGCGCGCTGGAAAGACCGGAGGTGACCTTTAAAGTCTTCCAGTTTCCCGCCAATATGATTCCGCGCATCGATGGCAACGACGACGACTGGGCGATGGTTCCCGACAGCTACGCCATCGGCATGGACCAGCTTGAAGACACCGAAGTGCCGGCGGGGACGGTGACGCCGCGCGATCCCAAGAAGCTGGATGTTAAGGTTAAGGTTGGATGGGTCAAAGGACTGAATCGTCTGTACTTTCTATATGAGGCGTCCAAGGACTACTGGGACTTCTCGCGCCCCGATCTGCACAACGATATCTTCGAGGTGGTGGTCGATGGCGACCTCTCCGGCGGCCCGCTGATCGATATGTATCACCGCGATCTGTGGACGCAGCAGGCGGTCGGCGATATGTCCAAGCTCGATCCGCGCATCAGCAGTTCGGACGCGTACTTCGCCCAGCAGGGGGCCCAGGCGCAGAACTACCACATCTTCACGCCGGCGCTGGATAAGGACTGGGCGATGGACTGGGGTTGCGCGCAGTACACCAAGGAGCTGCCCTACGCCAACCACGCCCTCAAGTACAACTTCAAGCCCGGCGAGCCAGGCAAACTTGTGCTGGAGTTCTGGATCACTCCATTCGACTACGCAGGATGCGAGGGGCCGGAGCGCGCGGTCGAGTCTGTCCTCACCGAGAATAAATTGATTGGGCTCTCATGGGCCGTCATCGCCTACAACGATCCGAACTCGAACAAACGCCAGTTCTGGAACCTCTCCCACAAGCAGACCTTCTTCGGCAATGCGTCAGACCTGGTCGGCTTTCGCCTGATGCCGCTGGAGCCGCAGTTCCGCAAGGAAATCGACGCGCACTGGTCGTTCAAAGTCGTCGATATGGACCGCAGGCTGGTCGCGTTCAAGGACGAATCCGAGGGCGAGATCACATCCTGGAAGTGGGACTTCGGCGATAAAACCGCATCGACCGAACAGAACCCGATGCACGAGTACAAAGACAAGCCGGGCCAGGAGGGAATTTATTCCGTCACGCTTGAGGTGAGCGGTCCCAAGGGAACATCGCGGCTGACTAAGGTCTGGGATGTACACGTTCGAGGATAAGAATGAAACCAGATTCAAGTGAGGCGCACAGCGCGCGGTTTCCGGTCCGCTATATTCTTGTGCTCTGGCTGATGGCAATCAGCGCGGCGGTCTACCTCGACCGCATCAATATCTCGATCGCCGCGATTGGAATTGGCAAGGAATTCGCAGTCAGCAAAGTCCAGATGGGCTGG
>PLOT01000189.1 GCA_003142215.1 Granulicella sp.
GATGGCATCGTCGGCGGTGTAGCAGCCGGCGGTGTTGGGCAGCAGAAAATATTGCTTGGGATCGATGAAGTCGAGCAGCGACTCGCTGCTGCGGTCGAGGTTGACGCGGCGCACGGCGACGGTGACCATCTCCGCGCCGGAGGCTTCGATGGCGGCCTTGGTCTGCGGGCCATCCTTGTACTTCCCTGTTCCAACAATGAGACGAGACTTGAACGCGCGACCGGCGATGACGAGAGGTTCCATGGAGATAGTTTACTAGGTTCGAGGTTCGAGGTTCGAGGGAAAGGCAGAAACACAAAGCCCGAAGCATAAACACAAAGCCCGCGGCTTAAACACAAAGCCCACACCTGGGGGCGCGGGCTTTGCGGCGGTGATCTGTTGAGATTGACCTGAGGCGTCCTTGCCCGGACGGCCCTCGGCGCAGGATTGCGAAATCGCCGAACTACAGTTACAGCCAAGAGCAGGACGCTCTAAGCCTCAGTCACCTCACGATGCGTTTTGCAACTGTTGCAATCAATTTTCATAGGCTGGACCATCCTCCTTTCCCGTGTAAATGCAGCGTACGCGAGCTGGGCGGGATGGTCAAGATGCGTGTTGCTGAGTCTCGCGCGTCTGGCTGCGCGCTACTTCAAATAGGCGCGGACCAGGTCGATCAGGTCCTCTGCCAGTTCGTAGGGTTGGATTCCGGTCTTATCCGAGGAGAGCAGGTGCAGGCGGATGTGGTCTTCCAGCACCTCGGCCATCAGGCTGTTGATGCCTCCGCGCACATTGGCCAGCAGCATGAGGACGTCCGCGCAGTCATCGCCGGTGGTCAGGGAGCGCTCGATGGAATCGACCTGTCCTCGGATGCGCTTGATGCGGGCGATCAGCTTCTGTTTTTCTTTATCGGGATGCGTCATCATTTACCGATTTTATACGCATAACTTACCGATCTTATACTTGACAGTATCCTAGGGGGATATGGTACAACAAGCAAGACGAGTTAACTGCGCCCGCCGGAGAATCGGAAACTTTATGAGCAATGAATCCGCACAAGAGCCTCCAAGTACTGGGATCTCTACCCTGTGCTGCGAAGAGCGCTCAGAGAACCGCCTATAGCCTATCTACAGACGATTCTCTCACCGCTCATCCAGCATACGACCTGTGATTTGAGCGCGTGAGCCTGCAACAGAAAGTCCGACTCACC
The DNA here is from genome assembly GCA_003142215.1 of Granulicella sp. GTDB lineage: Bacteria > Acidobacteriota > Terriglobia > Terriglobales > Acidobacteriaceae > Edaphobacter. The sequence continues at coordinate 1,187 of PLOT01000189.1, forward strand.
CCTCCCGAACCGATGATTTGTGCAGCACAGCCGATCTGCGCCGATGGCGCTGAATCTGGTTGGGCGCGCGCAGACCGCCAAAGGAGGAACCATGTTCAACAATATCCTCACACTCCAGAGGCCCATCCGCCTGATCTGTTTCTGGGTCCGCACCGGCAATCCACGGAATCCGCTCGCTTGTGTCTGGGTGGATAGCAACGCACGGAACAATTGCAAAGAGGCGTCCTCCTCGAACGATAAATTGGGGGGGATGCTACTGTGCGCCTAGAGGAACTCGAACGCGAAGAATCCCAGCTCCTGGATGAGACGCCGATCAACGTCGTCTCGGTGCCGGAGCCCCAAGGTTTCGTCGTTCGCCACAAATGGCAGAAGCACCTGCTTACCTATCTGATGGTCTTTGGCCCCGGACTGATCGTAATGGTGGCGGACAACGACGGTGGCGCCGTCTCCACCTACATGCAGGCCGGCGGGCAGTACGGGTTGCATCTGCTGTGGACTCTGGTTGTGCTGCTGCCCATCTGCTACTTTGTGCAGGAGATGGTGGCGCGCCTGGGGATTGCGACCGGCAAAGGCCACGCCGCAATGATCTACGAGCGCTTCGGAAAGTGGTGGGGACGGTTTTCGCTCTTCGATCTTCTGCTGGTCAACTTCCTTACACTGATCACGGAATTCGCCGCCATCTCGCTGGCGCTGAGCGCGATGGGCGTAAGCCCACGCATCGCTGTCCCTGTAGCAGCGCTGGGCCTGACTCTGCTGGTGATTACAGGCAGCTATCTTCGCTGGGAGCGCGCCGTCATCGCGCTCTGCCTGCTGGACCTGACCTGGTTTGTGCTGGCCTTCCTGGTGCATCCCAGTTGGGCCACGGTGGCGCGCAAGACGCTGGTTCCCACCATGCCCCTCGGCGGCGTCACCAGCAGCCTGGTCTTTCTGGTCATCGCTGTTGTGGGCACGACCATTGCTCCGTGGCAGCTCTTCTTCCAGCAGAGCTGCGTGGCGGAGAAGCGGCTGCGCTTTGCCGATCTGAAGTGGGCGCGCCTGGACACACTCATTGGCTCGCTTATCACGGTTACCGTGGCCGCAGCCATGATGCTGGTGGGAAACTACGGCTTTCAGCACGGAATTGTCTTTCACGACCCGGCGCAGTTTGCCGTAGCAATCATGCCGATGCTCGGCCACTTTATGCGCAACAGCATTCTGCTTCTGATGGTGAATGCAGCCGTGCTGGGAGCAACAGCCATCTCGCTGGCCAGCGCGTGGGCTTACGGCGAGGTGAAGGGATGGGAGCACTCGCTGCACAAGAAGCTGTGGGAGGCCCCGGGATTTTACGCGACGTATATCGCCTGTGTTGGCGTGGCCGCGGCGATTGTTCTGATCCCGCATGTCCCGCTGCAACTGGTCATCGTCAGCGTGCAGGTCTTCGCGGGGCTGATCCTTCCCTCGGCCATCGTCTTTTTGCAACTGCTGCTCAACGACCGCGAACTGCTGGGCGATCGCTGGGTCAACAAACCGTGGAACAACGTCATCAACTGGACGATTATCGTCGTCCTCTTTGCCCTGTCGCTGCTGCTGGCGGCACAGGTAATGCTGCCAAATTTATTCAACTGAAAACGCATCGTCAACTGAAGATTCGAGGTAACCCATGGCATCCGTACAGAACTCTTTCGAACCGCAGTTCTTCAACGTTATCCACCCGCTCAACGATGTGCCGGAGCAGAAGTGCTCCAGCGAAGGTCTGGGCCGAATCGCTATGACGCGCGCAGTCCGCATCTCGCTCGGCACGCTGCGGGCCTACCTTATTTTGATGACTCTGATGCTCGGCTATCACGTGCTGGACCTGGCCGGGGTACTGCACAGGATATTCTAGGCGACGCCTCGAAGGAGCCTCCATGTAAGTAAAGGAGACAAGGAGGTGTTGTATCTATGTCTTAAGCCGCCGTCACATTCCGGCAATCCTGCATCTATAAACTTGCAAAGGCTCTATGCTGAAAATGTCCCTTAGATGGCTCCTTCTTGGTCTTCCCCTATGCTTCGCGACCGGTGCGGCGGCGCAGTCGATCGATCCGGTGCAGGCGGATGCGGCGCAAGCGATTCGCAACCAGCCTGTAGCGCAAGTCGCAGCCGAGCAGACAGCGCCGGCGATGTTTCCTCATCCCGACGGCACGCGGTACTTTCTCGCCGGGCAGGCCAACATCATCTTTCAGGCGCATGGGCCGTTCCACTCGCCGTACGAGGGGACGAACAGCCTGCTGGGGCGCGGGGAGTACAAGACGTCGCTGATCGGCACGCTGTATATGGGCGCGGAACTGGTGCGCAATCCGGCGCGGCACCTGGAGGCGATCTACGACGAGGAGTCGGCGGGCGGCCGCGGGATCAGCGAGGCGCTGGGGCTGGCGGGATTCACCAACCTGGACGTGGTGCGCAATCCGAACCTCGGGCCAATTCCCTACATGGCGCGCGTGCAGTTGCACCAGACGCTTGGCTTCACCAGCAAAACAGTGGCCTCCGCGCGCGGGCCGTTCTCGCTGGCAACCGAGGTTCCGGAGCGGCGGCTGGAGCTGCGCGTGGGCAAGATGGGGCTCCCGGACTTTTTTGACCTGAACAGCGTCGGTACCGACAGCCACTTGCAGTTCCTCAACTGGACCACCGACAACAACGGCGCGTGGGACTATGCCGCCGATACGCGCGGCTACACCTACGCCGCGATTGCGGAGTACGACGACAAGGCATTGTCCGCGCGCTATAGCGTTGCCACCATGCCGACGGTGGCCAACGGCATCGACTTCGACTGGAGCCTGAAGCGCGCCAGCGGACAGAATATGGAGGTCGAGTGGCGGCATGGATTGCTCGGCTGGCTGGTCTCGCCGGATCGCAAAGGCGTGGTGCGCGCGCTGAGCTACGTCAACCATGGGCACATGGGGCTTTATCGCGCGGCGAATGCAGCGTATCTGGCGAAGGTGGATGCGACGCCGGATATTACGAAGCATGAGACGTTCGGCGCGGTGAAGTACGGCTTCGGACTGAACGCCGAGCAGGAACTGACGGAGAACCTGCGCGTCTTCGGACGATTTGGGTGGAATGAGGGACAGCACGAGAGCTACGTCTACACCGAGGTCGATCAGACGGTCGAACTGGGCGGCGACTTTGCAGGCAGGCAATGGGGACGCGCCAACGACAAGGTTGGACTCGCGTTTGTGAGCAACGCGATCAAGCGCGACCACCAGGAGTATCTGAAGCTGGGCGGGCTGGGATTTCTGCTGGGCGATGGGAAGCTGAACTACGCGCGCGAAGACATTCTGGAGGGCTACTACAACATGCACGCGTGGCGCGGCGTCTACTACGCGCTGGACGCGCAGTACATCGACCATCCGGGATATAACCAGGACCGCGGGCCGGTGCTGGTGGAATCCGTTCGCATGCATGTTGACTTTTAGATAAGAGCCCGATTCACAGCCACCCTGAGCGGCGGCAGTTCAGTCTTCACCGTGTTCCAGACGATCCGGTCGTCCACACGGCGATATTCATGTCGCAGGATATTTCCCATTCCACGAATTCCCTTCCAGTCCAGCCCAGGGCAGATTGACTCTGCGTCGTCTCCCAGCCGGATTGCTGCCTCAGTAATAATCTGCATTTGTCGCTCGATCGCGGACTGGGTCTTGAAGTCATTCACATAGTCGGCAAGGCTCATGCCTCCCAGAAACTCCTCGATGCGGTCGATGCTCTGTAGAATGTCTCGCAGATGCATCTGCGTATCCCTAAAAGGCAAGGACAGCCTCCCGCAGAACCCGATCACGCACCGGCTCTCGCATCCACTCCGCCGACGACAGGTCGACTCTCGCTCCGAGAAGATCGCTCAGACGGCTCTCAAGCCCGCCGACCGTCACCAGTGTCAGGCACTTCGTTGGCGCGAACTCGGCCAGAAGATCGACGTCGGACTCGGGCGATGCTTCCCCTCGCGCAACCGATCCGAAGAGACGCAGGTGGACAAGCCCCTCGGCGCTCAACTCCGAGGCGTGTTCGCGAAGTATCGCGAGGATATGTTCCGTGTCCATAGCTAGACTCTGACACATTCCGCCAAGCCATACAATCCCCATCTCAATCCGCGGCGACAGACCGTATACTTCAAACGTGACTACGCCATACCTCTTCGAGCTGCTCGGATTCGTTATCGGACTGCTGTTCGGGAGCTTCCTGAACGTGTGCATCTCGCGACTGCCGGGGCATGAGTCCATCATGACGCCCGGCTCGCACTGCATGGCGTGTGGGCATTCCATCCGCTGGTACGACAATGTACCCGTGTTGAGTTGGATGCTGTTGCGTGGGCGATGTAGAGATTGCAAGGCGCGAATCTCTTGGCGGTACCCCGCAGTGGAGTTGGCGGTGGGGGTTTGGTTCGCGATTTTCATTTCTGATGCTTATGAAGGCGTCGTCCACACCTGGACTACGAACGATACGGTAGTCACTTGGTTTGCGGGTCACTTGATTGCACTGGTTGGATCGCTGATCCTAGGTTTTTTATTGATCGGCCTGATGGTGATGGACTGGCAGACGCAGCGGCTGCCGGATGCGTTCACGCTGACTGGGATCGGCATCGGCTTCCTGCTGGTCTGCGTGCAGGCATTCTTTCTTGCGCCAGGCGAGGGCGACATTGTGCTGAACACGACGCACCAGCTTCGGATGTCGAGTCCGGGAAGCTTTGCGTCGCAGGGCAACGTCTTTCTGACCGGCACGGAGGCGCTGATCATGGGGCGCATCGCGGCGATCGCGGGCGCGGCGCTGATTCTGCTGGCGGTGCGCTGGGGCTATAAGGCGCTGCGCAAGCGCGATGGCATGGGGTTGGGCGATGTGAAGCTGCTGGCCATGATCGCCGCGTTTCTCGGCTTCGGCGAGACGCTGCTCGCGCTCTTCGCCGGAGTGCTTGCGGCCAGTGTCTATGGCATCGTTCTGCTGGCGCGCCGACGGGCTAGTGGCGCGAGCAGGCTCCCGCTAGGCAGCTTCCTCGCCGCCGGCGGGCTGTTGAGTGCGCTCCTTGGGCCGCAGATCCTGGCCTGGTACATGGGGCTGTTGCGATAGATTGAATCGGAGTTGCGGCCGATCACACCGGGAGAGAACCAGCCCTTGTTTGCTTGACACTTGACCGGCCCGAATCTAGAGTCGAAGATGGCGATGCAGACAACCCCATACATCTGGAACTACCTGCCTCTGGCGCTGCATATTGTGGCTGCTCTGGGCATCGCCGCCGGCATGGTGGTGGCGTCCTACTTCGTTGGCAGGCACAGAAACTACCGCGTCAAGCTGGACCCCTACGAGTGCGGCATGGACCCGGTGGGCGACGCACGCGGGCGTTTCTCGGTGCGCTTCTACATGGTTGCGATGCTCTTCATCTTGTTCGACGTGGAGGCGGTCTTCCTGCTGCCGTGGGCGGTGATCTTCCGCCGGCTGCCGGGTATCACCGGCTCGGCGATGTTCGGCTTCTGGGAGATGCTGGTCTACCTCGGCTTCGTCGCCGTCGGCCTCTTCTATGTGTGGAAGAAGGGCATTCTCAACTGGTCGTACGACAAGGGAGACCTCTAGATGTACGACCCGGCAAGCGCGCTCACGGGCAAGGCCGCCGTCTTTGCGGCGATGGCGGAGAACCCTGCCGTGGTGGCGCTGGCGGAGCTGGCCACGGATGCGAAGTTCGACCGCAACGAGTTGACCATTACCGTTGCGCGAGAGAATATCGTCGCCTCATGTGAGGCTGTGAAGGCGGCTGGCTACAACTTTTTTGAGGATGTGACGGCTGTGGACTGGTTCCCTCAGGAGCCGCGCTTCCAGCTCTCGTACCACATTGTTTCGCACGGGATGAAGGAACGGGTGCGGCTGAGTGTCCTGCTGGATTCCAGCGACGCGAGCGTTCCGTCGATCACATCCGCGTGGCCTGCGGCAAATTTTTACGAACGCGAGGTCTTCGACCTCTTCGGCATCGACTTCCCCGGTCATCCACGCCTCACCCGCATCATGATGCCAGAGAACTGGGAGGGCCATCCGCTGCGCAAGGATTACCCCGTCGAAGGCTACAGATAAATCTGGTTCAAGTTACTTGGTTCGAGGTTCGAGGTAAAGGCATGTCACCCATCACCGCTCCCGACAGGATCACTCCCGGCGTCGAAGACGTCATCGAGGACGCAAAACTGCATGGCAACGCGGGCACGGGCGAGCACTCCATGGTGCTCAACATGGGTCCGCAGCACCCGTCCACGCACGGCGTGCTGCGCCTGGTGTTGGAGCTGGACGGCGAGATCGTCGTCGCGCTGGCACCGGACATCGGCTACCTGCACACCGGCATCGAGAAGACCTGCGAGGCCAAGTTCTACCAGCAGGTGGTGCCGCTGACCGACCGCGTCGACTACCTCTGCCCGATGACCAACAACCTGGCGTATTGCCTGGCGGTGGAGAAGCTGCTCGGCCTGGAGATTCCCGAACGGGCCCAATTGCTGCGCGTACTGCTGAACGAGATCACGCGCATCCAGTCGCACCTGGTATGGCTGGGCACGCACGCCATGGACATCGGAGCGCTCACAATGTTTCTGTATTGTTGGCGCGAGCGCGAAGCCACCATGCGCATCTTCGAGGCGGTCAGCGGACAGCGCATGATGACCAGCTACTTCCGCATCGGAGGGCTGGCGCTGGAGCCGCCGATGGGCTTCTTCGAGACGGTGCAGACCTTCCTCGACGAGATGCCCGCGCACATCGACGAGTACGAGGGCCTGCTGACAGGCAATCCAATCTGGATGGGACGGCTGAAGGGCGTTGGGTATCTCTCCGCCGCGGACGCGATTGCGCTGGGCGTTACCGGGCCTCCGCTGCGCGCCAGCGGCGTGGACTGGGACCTGCGCCGCGATATGCCCTACTCCGGCTACGAGAGGTTCAAGTTTGACGTGCCCGTCAGCAATGACGGCGATGTTTGGGCGCGGTATACCGTGCGCATGTTGGAGATGCGCGAGTCGGTGAAGATATGCCACCAGGCGATGCAGATGCTGAAGGGCCTGCCTCGCGGAGCGGACGGAAGGCCCGGACCAATTGTCGCTGATGCGCCCAAGATCGTGCTGCCAAATCGCGAGAAGATGAAGACCGAGATGGAAGCGCTGATCCATCACTTCAAGATTGTGACGGAAGGCTTCGGCGTGCCGGCGGGCGAGGTCTATCAGGCGGTCGAGAGCCCGCGTGGCGAGATGGGCTACTACGTCGTCTCGGACGGCACGGCTAAGCCCTACCGCGTCCACATGCGCAATCCTTCGTTCGCTACGCTTCAGGCGCTGGAGACGATGTGCAAGGGACGGCTGATCGCGGATGTGGTCGCGGTGATAGGCAGCATCGATATTGTGCTGGGGGAGATTGATCGATAACGCTGCAATCCATCGCGAGCTTTGGATCTCGTGGGCTTCCCTGCTCCGGTCGTATGCGGCGGCACATGGGATGAGTCGCACGCAGCAGGCGGTGGTTGAAGTGGGTGTGGATGAGATTGTGGTGCGAACGGGCAGCAAGTGGATTCGTTTTACGCATGAGTGGCTGGAGACGAGCGAGGGCAGCAAAAGCCCCTTCGCGCTGAACGAGGATGGAACGGTTTCGCTGGACGGTAAGATGGAAGAGATGGATTTTGCAGCAGAACGGGTGACGCGGGAGCTGATGCAGTGAGCACGATTGCCAATTCGATCTTCTCGCCGGAGCTAGCCGCGCGCTTCGACAAGCTGGTGACGATCTATCCGCTGAAGCGGTCGGCGCTGGTGCCGATGCTGCTGTATGCGCAGGATGAGGTGGGCTATGTGTCGGAGGCGGTGATTCAGGAGGTTGCGCAGCGGCTGGACCTCTTCGACATAGAAGTACGCAGCGTGCTTAGCTACTACTCCATGCTGCGGACGAAGCCCGCGGGTAAATACAACGTGCAGGTGTGTACCAACATCAGCTGCATGTTGCGCGGGGGGTACGAGATTCTGGACCACTGCAAGCGGAGGCTCGGCATCGAGAACAAGCAGGTCACCGCTGATGGGCAATTCTCCCTCGAAGAGGTCGAGTGCATCGGCGACTGCTGCTCCGCCCCAGCCATGCAGGTGAACTACGACTTCCACGACGACCTGACGCCGGACAAGGTGGACGAGATTCTCGATGAGTACGCCGCCGGGAAGATTCTCGACAGCACGCAAAAGGACGGGAAGTAATGCCGCGACTTGTCTCCCATCCCGATGAAGTCATCGTCCTGAAGCGGCGCTTCGGCCAGGGTGCGGCCTCGATTGATAAGTACGTCGAGATGGAGGGCTACGCGGCGGTGCAGAAGGCAATCGCACAGGGCGCGGAGGCGATGCCGGGATGGATCATCGACACGATGAAGTCCAGCGGGCTGCGCGGGCGCGGAGGCGCGGGATTCCCCACCGGGATGAAGTGGAGCTTCGTGCCGAAGACCTCGGCCAAGCCGAAGTACATTCTGGTGAACGGCGACGAGAGCGAGCCGGGGACGTGCAAGGACCACGTCCTCTTGCGCGAGGACCCGCACGCAATCATCGAGGGCGCGATGATCGCGGGGCTGGCAATCGGCGCGAAGACCGGCTTCATCTATCTGCGCGGCGAGTATCGCTATCTGCTGGAGATTATGGAGCAAGCGGTCGCCGACGCCTACTCGCGCGGCTACTTGGGCAAGAACATATTCGGATCGGGGCTGGCCTTCGACATCATCACGCAGACCGGCGCGGGCGCGTACGAGGTGGGCGAAGAGTC
>PLOT01000178.1 GCA_003142215.1 Granulicella sp.
AGCAATGTTCAGGCGCTGGAGGATGTGGCAATCAAGCTGCCGGAGTCGCTACGGATCAAAGTCCCGCTGAACCACCCCGACGCCGCGCTGTTGGAAAAACTCCAGGCAGTCTTCGTCTCCGCGCCGGGGCCGGGCAGGCTGCTGCTCGACCTGGAAGAGCCGGGCGAGTATTGCGCCGTGCTGGAGCCGCGCGGCGTAAGCGTCAGCGCCGACCGCTTGTTCATCGATCGCGTGGAAGAGCTGGTCGGGCGCGATGCAGTCCGCGTCATCGACTAGAGGCGCTCACCACCCTCCCAACATGTCGCTCTTCTTGTTTTGCGGCGGCGGGAGCATGTGGATGGTTGCGGGGGCGTTGCGGTCTACGGTCAAGATGCCGTTGGCTTCGTGCAGTTCGGTGACATGCAGGAACGAGTGGCGCGACCAGCCTGGATCGTGGCCCTGCGCGTCGCCGCCGCCCTGCTGCGTGAAGTAGAAGAGCCAGGCGCGTCCGCTGCCATCGACCACCACGTCGGCGTGATTGCCCATGGCGCGGTCGGTGGGCTGCGTGCCGGGTTCGCGCAGAAGGTTCAGGGGCTGCTGATGCCAAGTGGTGAGGGCGTCGGAATCGGAGCGGAAGACGGCGAGGCCGGCGTGCGGGTCGTTGATCAACCAGTAGGAGCCGCGCCACTGGAAGACGACCGGGCCTTCGCCGTGGTTGGTGGTTGCGATGCCCTTGGGGGTCCAGTGCATGAGGTCGGATGAATCGCTGAAGTAGACCTTGGAGCTGTCGGCCTCGTTCTTGTACCAGAGCCGCCATTCGCCATTGGGCAGGCGGAAGATGCATGCATCGATGGTGCGATCCGACTCTAGATTGGCGTTGGCGAGCGGCTTCCAGTGCAGCAGGTCCTTGCTGGTAAGGTGAAGGATGTGGCGGGGATGGTTCCAGTCGGTGAAGGTGCCGGGAACGACGGTGAGGAACATGTGATAGAGCCCGCCGGTGTAGAACACCTCGGGCGCCCAGAGCGTATAGTCCGGCTGGGGCAGTGGAATGTCCGCCTCGCTGACGTACTTCCAGTTCGCGCCGCCGTCGGATGATTCGGCGATGCCGATGTGCGTTCCGTGAACCCAGGTGACGCCGCCGCCCCCGGCGAGGTCGGCTCGGCGATTGGTGTAGAGCATCCACCAGGTCTTGCGGGCGCGGTTCCAGACGACGACGGGGTCGGCCGCGCCATCATGGATGGGATCGCGGAAGAGAGGGACGGAGGCGGCACTAGGAGGAGCAGGAGAAGCTACAACCGGAAGTTGTCTGTTCGGAGTTGAAACTACGAGTTTCATGTCGAGTTGAGTCAGATGGGATGCGTCGACTTTGATGTTCTCATGAAGCTGTCTCTGTAACCTTTTCGCGACAATCTCGACGTTGTAGTTGCCAGGTGGCAGCGAATTTATCTTGAAACTCCCTAATTTGTTGGAATGCGTCGATGTCGTTGCTATGGTGTCCGTATTGGTTACATCGATCTGCGCACCGGCAACGGGCTTTCCGCTGGGATCGGTGACGGAGCCTTGAATGCCACCTGTGCTTACAGCCTGAGCGGATAGCGGGGGTGCGGTAAGGAATACGAATGCGAGGAAGAGGAAGAGAGAGCAGGGAAGCGCGAGGTGCCTGTTCGCAATGAGCTGCCGAAGATGTCTCATCCAAATTGCAAGCTGCGCCATCGATGCCTCCACAAATCCAAGCCAGTGTATAGGAGACTCGCCTCGCTACGCACCGGCAACTCTGTATTGCCAAACCTCGAACCTTCAGGGCAATCGCATGAACCGTCCGTTCTGTCGCAGGTTTCCGTTTGTCCTGTCAATGCCTCCCTTGTTAGCTCGTTATTACTCGCCGAAGAGCGACTCAGGATAATATCGTTGATTGTTCGTCGTCTGTTCGCTGTCTGTTCTCCCCTCCCCCCTCCCCCCCCACCCCCCTTTCGGTTGGAATTCGTCCAAGTGGCATGGAATCAGTCGATTGAGTGGGGTGCTGGACGCCAAAGTTGTCATTGCAGACTGGTTACGGGCAAAGTCGTCTAAACATTCGGGTTATGGGTGAAAATTTAGCTTCAACGGGTTGAGTTTGTAAAATCGTCATTCTATTGGGCTTTCTGATAATGCGTTGATTCGGAACGGTTTGTTGTGGTGCGTTAAATACGAAGGCCCGGCTGATGGCCGGGCCTGTTTGTTTACTACTGCTTTAATTATACGCTTTTGAGGGAAACTACTATGCCAACTATTTTTCGGAGGGAAGTGATTGATGGGCTGTGGGTTATGGGGATTTTGGAGGACGGAGGGGCTTGACACGCGATTTTGCTGGGGTTTTTGGGGAAAGAAAATGCGGCGGCGGGTTGGGGCTGGAATCCACATCTCAAAAGCGAGATGTAGGGCACCCGCGTCAGCGTCAGCGCCGACCGCCTCTTCATCGACCGCGTTGAGCAACTGGTCGGACGCGGCGGGGTACGTATGATCGACTAGACTGTCAGTATCTAATAGGTGATGCCCCGGTGACTTGGTTGATCGAATTCGATTGGGACCATGAGAATATTGAACACATCGCGGAACATGATGTCACGACGGATGAAGTGGAGTTTGCACTGAACGGCGTTACGCTGGACGTTGAATATCAGGACTGGCACGAGGAAGAGAGATTCGCTGAGATTGGCGTAACCGCACAGGGGAGGTATCTCGTCGTTTGGACCACCTGGCGAGGCAGCCTCCTACGCGTTGTGACTGCCTACGATGCGCCGCTTGACCTCGTCAAGGAGTATCTTAGAAACAGGTGAAGACCATGGCCCCGAAGAGACTCCCAAAATTCGCCAGCGAAGCTGAAGAAGCCACATGGTTGTTCAACCATCGGGACGAATTGGCTCAAGATATGGTTGCTGCCATTCGATCCGGTCACTCTGGGGAGGGATCGCGCGGTCGCGCTCTCAGACGGATGCTCCCACAGCAAGAAAAGCCGGCTGCCTCGGCACAGCATGTCGGACGTACCGCTATCCGCGTCAACGAATAGTCGACATGCGTTGAATTCTTATTTGATTAGTTAAAAATCACAGTAATGGTTGTCTCAACCTCGACCGGTTTGCCCCTGCTGTGTATATGGCTTGTACTTCCACTAAATCCCAGCCAGTGTAGGAGCCACGCCTCGCTACGCACCGGCAACTCTGTATTGCCGAACCTCGAACCGCGAACCATGTACCTCGAACCTCGTTGCTCCGATACAATGGATTGAATGGCAGAACAGGAACCAGGCAAGCTCGCGCAGGTGCAGGCGGCAGCAACGGCTGTGCCGGAGGCATGGCGCAGGACGGAGCTGGCGCGGCATCCGGAGCGCCCCTATCCGATGGACTTCATCGCAGCACTGTTCACCGACTTCAGCGAGATCCACGGCGACCGCGCCTTCGGCGACGACAGTGCGATGGCCTGCGGGATGGCGCGCTTCCATGGGCGGCCGGTGATGGTGGTGGCGAACCTGAAGGGGCGGACGGTGAAGGAGCGCGTGGCGCGCAAGTTNNGCGGAGAAGTTTGGCCACGCCATCTTCAGCTTTCTGGATGTGGCCGGAGCCAACCCCGGCATCGGCGCGGAGGAGCGCGGGCAGGGCGAGGCGATTGCGCGCAACCTGCGGGAGATGTCGCGCCTGAGGGTGCCGACCATCGCAACGATTACCGGCGAGGGTGGCTCGGGAGGCGCGCTGGCGCTGGCCGTGGCCGACCGCGTGCTGATGCTGGAGAACGCCATCTACTCGGTGATCTCGCCCGAGGGATGCGCATCGATCATGTGGAAGGACGCGACCAAGAAGCAGCAGGCCGCCGACGCGCTGAAGTATACGGCGAACAGTGTGAGGTCGCTGGGCTGCGTCGACGACGTGCTGGGCGAGCCGGAAGGCGGTACACACAACGATCCCGCGCTGGCCATGGAGCTGGTGGACGAGCGGCTGCGCTTCCATCTGGCTGAACTCGACGCCAAACCGCTGGAGCAGATGCTGGAAGAGCGCTACCAGAAGTTCCGCAACATTGCGCAGTTCTATACCACCGCCGAGTGAGCGTTCCATCCAGATGGAGTTTAGCCCGTGAACGACTTCATTCCGGCAAACCTGAGTTGCCAAATTTCATCAGTGCTGTTGAAGTTGCCGACCGCGCTTCCAGTTTGCAAATGCCGCCATGCTGACCACGCCCACCACCGCCGTTCAACCGCCGCCGCTGCCCGAAGCACGCCCGCGCTCATTGCAGTTGGTACTGTTCCTTGCTGCGATCTTATGGTATCTATGCGCGCAGGTCCTCTCTCGATACGCGGCCAACGTTCTTGAATTTCGCTTCGACCTCGGGGCTGCGCTGCCGCTCGTCCATGCGATCCTCCTGCTGTTCTTTTCGGTCTGCGGACTTACGCTGCTGCGTTCTATCGAACACCGGAGCGCGCCGCTGCGGCTGACGCTCGGGCTTCCACGACGAACCACCTCGCGCGCGGAATGGGCCACGGGAGCGGCCATCGGCTGGGGACTCGCCGTTGCCGCGGTACTTCCCATGGCGATTGCGCGCACGCTCAACGTGCAGTTATGGACCGATTCGCGCGCATTTCTTCTGCTCGGACTCAGCCTTCTGACGCTGGGGGCCGCGACGCTGGCGCACGCGCTGGCAATCTACGGCTACGGATTTCAGCGGCTGATTGAGGCGACTGGGCCGGTGCGCGCTACATTGATTCTTGTCGCGCTGACGGCCGTTCACGCCGCGTACACCGCAACCCCCTACGGCACTCCCGACGGAACGCGCATTCTGGTTGCAATGCTGATGACCCTGCTGCTCTCGCTCTGCTGGCTGCGCACGCACGGGTTGTGGCTGCTGTGGGGAGTGAGCTTCGCGTGGGGCGCCTCCATCGCCGTGCTCTTCGGCCTGCCGCTGAGCGGCGACAACAGCTTCAGCTCCATCGTCGACGCGCGCGCCTACGGACCGGCGTGGCTCACCGGCGGCGGGTACGGGCCTGCCGCGGCACTTCTCTCGGTTCTCTTCCTGCTCGCCGCCATTCCGATTCTGGTGCGCGCGACCAGCGACTACGCATGGAAGTACACTCATCCGCCGCTGGTCCCCGGCGGCTACGACGTAACCATTGCGCCGCCCGTCGCGCACGTTGCGATGGAGCAGGCGGGCGATTTCGCCCAGCCCGTCAATCCCGGAACACTGGTACAGATTCTTCCCGCCACGCCGCAGGGTTCCGGCGTCCGCACTCCGACTGAATAGGTAAGCTCCAACTCATCCGCATCCGATCACATCTCATCGGGACCGGTTGAGTCGAGCGGGATGAGGACGCGCCGCCAGCCTGCGCTTGTAAAACAGAACTGGAAGGCGCAAGATTTCCTCACCACGAGGTGCCTGCGATGGCCGTTCGTTCCCATCGATGGAGTGCGTACGCCGCCGTTCTTCCGGCCTGTCTGCTGGCCGGAGGGCTGGCCTGTGTTCTGCCTGACACGGCACGCGCACAGGTCTTCGTGGTGGGCGAGAAGACCGCCATGGCGGGCGTCTCCACCGAGTTTCATCCCACGCGCATCGAACTGCCCTCGGCCCCGATCACGGAACGCGGACGGGGCGAGCTGGTGCGCAATCTGGAGGCCGAGCAGGGCTTCGCAGCCCGCGCGCTTCCGCTGGGCGAGGACCTCATCCTGGTGGCCAACGGCAACCTGCGGCCTAGCGGCGACGCATACAAGGAGATGCTCTACAAGAAGGGCCAGTCGGCCGCACCCGGCGACCGCATCGTGCTCACTGCGGTGACGGTGAAGGACGACCGCATCGTCTTCGACCTGAACGGCGGGCCATACCTGACGCACCGCTTTCTGCGCCACATCGACCTCAACGACGTTCCCATTGTTCCGGACGACGGAGCCGTGGTCACCGGATGCCGCGTCACTCTGCTCTTCGAGGGCGGACTGCCGGAGGTCAGCGCGCCGGAGGTGAAGGCGCTGCTCGACCCTATTATCGACTTCGGCGTGAAGACTTCGGCAGAGGCATACGCGGACAGCCTTCCGCCGTTCCTGAAGGACGCGGTTGCGCATCACGACGTGCTGGTGGGGATGGACCGCAAGATGGTGCTGGCCGCAATGGGCGAGCCGCAGTCGAAGGTGCGCGAGCTGGTTCCCGGCTCGACCACGCGGCGCTACGAGGAGTGGATCTACGGGCAGATGCCGCAGACCGTACGCTTCGTGCGCTTCGAGGGCGACCGCGTGACCGAACTGCGCATCGCAGCGCTGGGCAAGCCCATCGCGATTCACGACAAGAACGAGATGCGCGGCTATCTCGACCCGGAGGACACGCACGAGATTGCCATGGGAGACGGCAAACCAGGCAACGGCGAAGATGGCAGCGCCAAGCCGCCGACGATCCTCAAGCCGGGAGAGACCGCGCCGGGCAGCCAGAAGCGCGTATTGCTGCCATTGCCGGACGACAAGCCCGCCGCTCCGTCAACAGATAAGCCCGCCGACCCACCCACTACTTCAACTCCATAGAAGCTGTACGCGGAGTGGGGGCTATTCGTTGTTGCCGGTGAGCCGAAACGACGCTGCAATGGATGCGACCGAGAGCAACGTGGCCAACCAAATCCAACAGAGTGTGATCTGGGCTGGAGTCAACGAGCGTGCGAGCGCCAGGTATGGCTGTAGAGCGGCCTCGAAGGTCTGCTCAAGGTTTGACCCTGCACGGACGGCGTAAATAACAAACGCAACCAGACCGCAGGCAATGGCGACTGTGGCGGAAAGCAAGGAACGCCAGGGGAAGATGAGAGGCGGAGGCGCGCTGGCCTGAACGTGGACCGACTCCATAACTGTGCGGACAAAGCCCGAGGAAGGCGCGAGTTGTTCTGCCGGTTGCGTAAGATGCTCGTCGAGCAGACGGTCTACATCCTCCGCAAGCAGGGCAGCATCTCTCTGCCGGGTCTCTCTGGCCGGTGTTGTGGATGGGGAGTTCATAGCAACCTCGTAGTGAGTGGGAGGGTTGGAGTGTCTTGCATCTGGCCTGGATTCAGGGTTGGACTCGGCTCTGCCGCGGCGCGATGTTCCACCAGCGGCCTCAGCTTCTGGCGCAGCAGATTGCGCGCACGAAAGAGATGCGCCTTGACCGTACCCTCCGGCAGCTTGAGGCTGCGCGCAGTCGAGGGAACGTCCTTCTCGTGAAAATAATACAGCGTGAGGACCTCGCGGTACTTCGCCGGAAGGCCCTCGACGGCCTGGTGAATCGCCGCGCTCTGGTTGCGCTCTTCGAGTCCGCCGTCGATGGCATGGGGATCGCTCGGCTCATGGATCTCGTCGAACGGCAGTGAGATTGGCGGGATGCGGCGAAGCTCGGAGCAGTATAGGTTGGTCGCAAGCGCAAAGAGCCATGTGGAGAAGGCCGACTGCTGCCGCCACGAGGCCAGATTGCGGAAGGCGCGCAGGAACGCCTCCTGCGCCATCTCTTCGGAACGGCCACGGTCGCGACAAAATCGGTAGGCGAGATTGATCAGCGGCGACTGCCAGCGGCGCACGATGCCCTCGAAGGCCTGTGTATCCCCGGCGATCACCCGCGCTGCATCCTCGCGATCTTCGTCGGCGCGCTGGTTGCCTGAGATGCACTGGCTGTCCGAGGTACTCAAATGATCTCCTCAAACCAGTGTGACCCTTGCGCGTTGGTTTTGGTTGCGTTTTCTTTTGCGAGCAGAGGCGGATGGTCAGAACGAAGATATTTCCCAAGAAAACGAAACCGAATGCGGAAACATCATGTCCCACGGAATAAGAAGCAATTAGAAAGACATGGAGGTTTACTCGATGGGTGACTTATTTCAACCCTGGCATCTTATCGTTGTGTTTATACTCTTGAGCCCGATCGCTCTCTTGTTTTTCTTTGCGATCAGGTTCCTCTCCAGGTCGCCGCGGGCGGAGCGCGAGGCCTACTATCACGCCGAGATGATCAAGAAGATCGTCGAGTCGGGCGCGGGGAGCGCTCCTGCGATTGAGTATCTGCGGGAGCAGGAGCGCATCAAGGCGGCCAAGCGGTTGGGCGGGATTAAGCTTGCTGGGCTCATCAACATTGCGGTGGGACTTGCACTGATACCCTGTCTCGGATGGCTGACCAGTTACGAGAGAGGCGCGGCAGGGGCGGTTGGGCTAATTCCGCTGTTCATCGGAGTGGCGATGCTGGTGTACGCGTTCTGGTTCGCACCCAAGCCGTAGGCGTAAAATTCCGACGCTCGCCGAACGAAATACGGGGATTCTTCCCCTTCACTCCGTTCAGGGTCAGAATGACAAACGTAGCTGTGGTTCAGACGGCGGTGGCGAGGGCGGCCTGCTGGGCGGCGAGGAGTTGGCGGATGCCTTTTTCGGCGTAGTCCAGCATGGCGGTGAGCTGGGCGCGGGTGTAGGAGACGCGCTCGGCGGTGGCCTGCGTCTCGACCAGGCCGCCATCGGCCAGCATGACGACGTTCATGTCCACATCGGCGCGCGAGTCTTCCTCGTAGGCCAGATCGAGGAGGATGTTTCCGTCCACAATGCCGACCGAGGTTGCGGCGAGCATCTGGCGCAGCGGCGAGGTTTTGAGCGTTCCGGCGGCGACCAGCTTGGAGAGCGCGAGGGCGAGGGCGACCGATGCTCCGGTGATGGCGGCGGTACGTGTTCCGCCGTCGGCCTGAAGGACGTCGCAGTCGAGGATGATGGTGCGCTCGCCCAGTGCCTTCATGTCGACGACGGCGCGCAGGCTGCGGCCGATGAGGCGCTGGATCTCGTGGGTGCGGCCGCCGACCTTGCCGCGCTCGGATTCGCGCGGAGTGCGGGTGAGAGTGGCGCGGGGAAGCATTCCGTACTCTGCGGTGACCCAGCCGCGGCCTGAGTTGCGCATCCATCCGGGAACGCCGGTCTCGATGGAGGCGTTGCAGAGGACGCGGGTGTTGCCGGTCTCGATGAGGACGGAGCCTTCGGCGGTGGCGACGAAGTTGGGGGTGAAGCGGACGGAGCGGAGAGCGTCGGCGGCGCGGCCGTCGGGGCGGAAGATCTGGCTGGATGCGGGGGCCGATGATTCGGAAGATGCGAGCGCAGGGGCGGAAGGGGAGGTTGCGAGGGAGATTGGAGCCATGGTGCGATTATAGAGGCACGGATTGGAGTTGGCCTTCGCGAGAGAAGCAGGCTGGCGGCAAGAGGATCAGGGATAGAACAATCGGCAGCAGGCCCGTCTGCCACGGCCAGTCGCGTTTGCCTGGGTGAAATAGACGAACGGAGGTTGGCAGGATTGAGTTCCGGTGGGGGCAGGAGTTTAGCATGTGCCTCCACTGGTTCCCGAAACGGGAATGTGTGCCAATTAGGGAATCGCAGAGTTATCTTTGTTTTGTTATGCTTACGCGCGACCGGGTGATTTCCCGGTTCCTAATCGGGAATCGTGTGCCAGAACGGAACCTAGCGGCACGGCGATTTATGGATTTATTATCTATAACTTACGGACAGTGTTTCAGTTTGGCACTCAAACTGATTATAGAGTGAGTGTCTGTATTCTCAGAACAGGAGAGAAACAGGCTGTACCTGGTGTGACCATTACTGGAGTACGAACCATGCGGGCAAAGCCGAGTTCCACCGCCTCAGGGATGTATAGCCGTTCCGAATCACTCACGCCGCCCATATCGATCGCTGTAGATTCGCTTCTTTGCGGCCAGGTCTCCACGCCTCCCGGACTGAGTTGCTCGAGTTCTGGTTCGGAGACGCCCCAGGACGAAGGTCTGCTGCACGATGCGCGCAACCTGATGGGCACCATCGGACTCTACTGCGACCTGCTGTCGATGCCGGATGTGCTCAAGCCGGAGCACCGCCATTATGCGGAGGAGTTGCGGATGTTGGGAACGCGCAGCGGAGCGTTGATCCAACACCTGATGGAGCGCCATATGCAGTCCCCGCTTGCGCAAGGACAATCGCCGCTGGGGTCTTGCACGGGAGCTGCCTGGCAGGCGGGAGCTGTCCGCTCCCTGGGCCTGGAGAAGGTGCGTGCGGCCGAGGGTGGGGTGGTCGAGCGTCCAGGTCCCTGGCCCGCGCCGGTGAGCCTGCGCGCGATCGTCGAGCGCTGCTCTGGCCTGCTCAGCCAGGTTGCGGGCGGCAGGGGCATCGAGGTGAGCTACGGGACGGCGGCCTCGTTTCCGGCTGCGGTGGGCGGGGAGGCGGTGGAGCGGATCCTGGTGAATCTGGTGCGCAACTCGGCGGCGGCGATGTGCGGGCCAGAAGGATCGGACGATCCGGCCGGAGATGCGATGGGGAGCGCTGTGCGGGGCAAGGTCCTGGAGAGAATCGCGGATGGAACAGCGGACGAGACTCCGGGGGCGATCCGGATTGGGGTGGGGGTGGTGATCAATCGCATGGACGACCCCAGGCCGTGGCCGCTGCGCAGGGTGAGGTTGACGGTGGAGGACTCCGGGTGTGGAATGGTGCCGGAGCAGATTGAAAGAATTTTGAGCGGATACAGGGCCCCGTCGCGGGGCAGTCACGGGATAGGACTTCGCGTGGTGCGAGAGTTGGTCGCTGCTTCGGCGGGAGACCTGAGAGTGATGAGCGCTCCGGGAATCGGCACGCGGGTGCAGATCGAATGGCCGGCGTCGGCGGGCTTGCAGGAAGACGCGGCCGGTAGCAGCTCTGTTTCTTGCGGTGCATCCGCTTCGGGCAGGCGTGCTGAAACCTCCGAATCGCCTGCGCTGTGCCGGGAACGGCGAGGGCAGCACGCGGCCCAGGGTTTGCGTACGGTTGAGGTGGATGCGGTTCCTGAGTCTGGTATAGATTCCGCGGCAGGCGATGGGAGATGGACGATATGCTGACACCGGAACCGAATTTTTCCATATCGCTTTCAGGCAAATCGGACCAGGCACGAAAGGCTGGACAGGCGGTCGCGGCGACATCTGCCCTGGCTGGGAGATGGGCGCGCGAGCCGGTGACGGTCGAGGCTGCTGCATCCATGCCGTCGGGGGTCCTGGTTGGGGTATCGGGGTTGGAGGGCAAGCACCTGCTGGAACGCCTTCCGGAGGGGATGCCGGCGTTTCGCATCCTGGTGGTGGACGATGACGCTTCGTTGCGCAAGGCGTGCTGCGAGATCGCCACCGGAATGGGCTTTGTGCCGCTGGCGGCGAACAGCGTGCCGGAGGCGCTGACGGTGCTGCGGCAGCAGCCGGTGGAGATGCTTCTGCTCGACCTGAAGCTGCCCGGCGGCGGAGGGCTGAAGTTGCTCAGTGAGGTCAAGACCCTTTATCCGGAGATGGGCGTGGTGGTGATGACGGCCTTTGCTACGGTTGCATCCGCGGTTGAGGCGATGCGCATCGGGGCCGGCGACTATCTGACCAAGCCATTTGCGCTGGAGGAGCTGACCGGCGTTCTGGAACGCACCAGCCAGCGGCTGCACTTCGACATCGAGAGCCGGATGCTGCGTGAGCGGCTGCGCGCGCAAACGGACATGGGAGGACTGATCGGCAGATCGCCGGAGATGGAGAAGGTCTACCGGATTCTGTCGAAGGTGGCGAACTCGACCCACCCGGTGCTGATCCTGGGCGAGAGCGGCACGGGCAAGGAGATGGTGGCGCGCGCCATCCACAACAACGGGCCGAATGCGGCCAAGCCGTTTGTCCCGGTCGACTGCGGCTCGCTGGTGCCGACGCTGATCGAGAGCGAGTTGTTCGGCTATGTGAAGGGCGCGTTTACCGGAGCCAACCGCTCCAGGGGGGGGCTGCTCTCCGCGGCCGACGGCGGGACCGTTTTTCTGGACGAGATTGGCGAGCTGCCGCTGGATCTTCAGGCCAAGCTGCTGCGTGCGCTACAGGAAAAAGAGGTGCGCCCGGTGGGGGCAACCCACGCGGTGCCAATCACGGCGCGGGTGCTGGCTGCAACCAACCGCGACCTGAGCGCGATGGTTGAGCAAGGAACCTTCCGCAAGGACCTTTACTTCCGCTTGAGCGTGGTCAACCTGAAGCTGCCTCCGCTGCGCGAGCGCCGGGAAGACATTGCGATCCTGGCGGCGCACTTCCTGGAGCGNNCTCCCTCTCTTCGGGGCCAGTGCTGCACATGGCCGACCTGCCCACGCAATTGCAGGACTTCCGCATGCATCGCCGGGAGGCCAACCCTGTGTCGGCAGCCGAAGCGGAGGATGGCCCGGACGACTCCATCGTCTCCATTGCCGACATGGAGAAGCAGGCGATCCTGGGTACCATCCGCCAGTTGAACGGAGATAAGCTGATGGCGGCCAAGCTGCTCGGGATCGGCAAGACGACTCTCTATCGCAAGCTGAAGGAGTATGGCCTGGCCGGAACAGGGGAATCGACCGGCGATTGACGGGCCAGCGAACCTTCAGGGTTATGGCGAAGTCGATTGATTGGTGCCGTTCGGAGTTGACGATTGACCAGTGCTTGGGGGCTGGCCGAAGCCGCTCGACTGGCCGAAGCTACTCGGCGACTGGCCGAGTGTTCCCCCGCCCAACGAACTCGCGCCCCCATTCAGGGCTGCTGCCTGCTTCAGTTTTTCGATCCGCGGATCGTAGAGAAACTCCCATGTCTGGTAGGTGGTCTGCTCGTTCGGCGTGATGATGGAAGTGCCGGTCGCGCTGCTGCCAACGCCCATGAAGGGGCCAGACGAGCCAGAAAATCCGGTTGCAGACTGGCTCTGCATTCCAGTAGCGCTTCCAAGTCCCGATGGGCCGCCGAACCCCGACGAGCTGCCGGACCCTGACGAGCCGCCGAATGATCCGGACGAGCCGCTTGCGTCCGTGGATCCGTTTGCTCCCGGCGCTCCCGCGGAGCCGTTTGCGCCACTTGAACCGAATGCGCCACTTGATCCGCTTGCACCACTTGATCCGGCAGTTCCGGCGATGCCGTTCGACTGCAATCCCGCGGCTGCTCCCAGGCCAGTGGATGCGATTCCAGCCAGCGGCTCGCCAAAGAAGCCCTTTACCGAGGTTTGGTTCTGCCCCACCCCGATCAGCCGATAGTCCGCCTTGCCAGTGAGCGGGTCCACATACCGCTGACGCAGAAAGCGGATGTTGTTGGAGTTCTCCAACTGTTCGATGGTGGCGGGATAACGGCCAAATTTCTTGTAGTACAACTGGATCGCTCGCACATACTGGTTGGCCCGGCGCACCGACTCCACTTCGCGCTCGCGGCGCAGATTGAAGGTCTCCTTCGACGCGGCCACGCTCAGCGCAATCAGGACCAGCGCGATAGCCACGATCAGTCCCAGCAGCATGAAGCCCTGCTCGGTGCTGGGACCCGGCGGCGTTGCCTCGAACCTCGAACCTTGAACCTTGGAACTTGTCATCAGTTTGTCAGCAGCGGGAGCGTTTGTGTGTCCTTGTACTGCATGTCCTCCACCCGGATCGACTTCGCCTCAATCGAGACCACGCGGTAGCGGCGCAGCACAACGTCTCCGACGGAGGCCAGAAAGACGCTGTCGTCATGCA
>PLOT01000111.1:0-10705 GCA_003142215.1 Granulicella sp.
ACCAAGTGCAAGGCCACCCAGCCACTGGTGGAGAAGATGATTACGCTGGGCAAGCTGGGCACGGTTCATGCGCGGCGGCAGGCGCTGAGCTACATGATGACGCCGGAGAGTGTGGACCGGCTGTTCAACGTGGTGGCGCCGCGCTATGGCGACCGCAACGGCGGATACACGCGCATCACGCGCAGCTACGTTCGCCAGGGCGATGCCGCAGAGATGGCGTATATCGAGCTGCTGGGCGCGGAACAGGAACTCGACGCCAAGCGCGAGAAACGCGAGGCGGCCCGCACCAAGAAGCGCGAAGAGATCGCCAAGCAGATGGAAGAGCAGAATCCTCCGGAGGCTGGCGAGGCTCCCGCGGCAAAGGATGAACCCAAAGCCGAGGAGTAATCGGCAGGCTGTCGATACAGGTTTGATTCACAGGAGTGCCCAGGTCTCGATTGCGAGGCTTGGGCATTTTTGCTATTGGAAGCGGTTCAACGAGTGGTCCGTTGGCTTCGCCAATTTTCGAACTTCTTGTCGGTCTGTTCACTGGCAACGACCTCGCCGCGGTCGAGTTGGGCGAGGCTGTGCTTCAGGCGCGTGATCTGCGCCTCGGAGAACTCGGGCGGGGCGAGGGTGTCGCTGAGGGCGGCGCGGAGTTCGGCGGCGGTGAGACCGGAGATGCGCAGGGACTTCGTGCGGCTGGCGGCCCCGGTGAGCAGGATGACGCGGGCGCGCGGGATGTGAAGTTCGGCGGCGAGGAAGGCGATGAGGGCCTGGTTGGCGCGGCCATCGGTGGGCGGGGTGGTGAGTGAGACCTTGAGCGCGCCGTCGTGGATGCCGATGATGGCGTTGCGCCGCGCTCCGGGATGCACGCGGACGGGGAGGGTGCAGCCGTCAGGGATGTCGCGGATTGCGAGGGGAGTGGTCACGATGTTAGTGGATTGTCACTGAGTTCAATCTGTCAGGCCATACTTGCGGCCAATCTCATCCAAGCTGATATGCTTGCCGGGATTCTTCAGGCGTTCGGTTGCGAGCGCGATGTCTTCGATCTCTTCGAGACGCGAGCGGACGGCTTCGCGAAGAAAAACATCGCGGCTTTCTCCGGTATGTTGCATACCCAACTCGATCAGGCTCTCAAGTTCATCGGGAATTTGGAGAGTGGCCATAAGATCCTCTTCTTCAAGATAGGTCGGGCTTTCATCCCTCTCTGGGCTGACTTTCCGTCCTCGTTTCTGTTACTGGATGTGTACCGGCCAGAGTTTCTCTATGGTTGAGTAGACATCTGCCAAAATAAATTTTTCGCGACCGATTCCATTCTTGAGTTTCTTCGGAAAGGTCGCCATTGATTCATAGCTTGGTAGCACCACAAATTCGACGTCAGAAAATTCAAAATGGAAGTCATGTGGGACACGCCATTCGCGTTCGTGTGTGTAGTCCACAATAGTCTTCAACTTCATTTTTGCCTTCGATACATCGGAAGCGTATTCAGGATTGAACGGTGTAATAAAGGCATAGAGATTCGGATCGAAGCCCTTCCATGCGGGATGCACTGTCGAAACAAAATCGTGTTGCGCATCGTAAAGATCACTCCGTAGGTAAATTGCTGGCCCACCGTCACTATCGAACAAAAGACTCTTTTTGAAGCCAACACCGAATTTCGAGTACTGTTTGGTGTGGGCCAGTATCGACCCCCAAGTACATTCAGTGAACGCAACTGCTGGCTTCTTGGTCCAAGGCATCGTCGTTGCTCTTATTGTTTTTGTTGTAAGGATCGAAATTAATTTGTCGTGTGCTGACCCAGTGATGGGCGGTAACCCACCAACAGTTTTTCCAGGTTTGATTGTCGGTTGGTGTGTCTTGGTGAAGTGTCCAACATACTCAGAGAAATCAGGTCTGCCTAGATTTGTCATGGCGTGAATGATACTCCAACATGATTTGAGATTACTCAGCGTCCGTGGTCTTCGAGGAATTTTTCGGCTTCGAGGGCGGCCATGCATCCTGTTCCGGCGGCGGTGATGGCCTGGCGGTAGCGGCGGTCCTGGATGTCTCCGCAGGCGAAGACGCCGGGGACGTCTCTGCCGTTGCGGGTGACGAAGACGTTGCCGTGAGTGAGGATGTATCCGTCGGGGTCGAGGTCGAGCTGGCCGTGGAAGGGCTTTGCGTTGGGCGTGTGGCCGATGCCGAGGAACATGAAGGAGACGGGGAGTTCCGTGCGCTCGCCGGTCTTGACGTTGCGCAGGCGGAGGCCGCGGACCTCTTTCTGCTCGACGCCGAGGACCTCTTCGACGACCGTGCTGGAGAGGAGCTGGATGCTGGGATGGGCCGTGGCGCGCTCCATCATGATGCGGCTGGCGCGGAAGCGGTCGGTGCGATTGATGAGCGTGACCTTGGTGGCGAAGCGGGTGAGGAAGAGCGCCTCTTCCATGGCGGAGTCGCCGCCGCCGATGACGGCGATCTCCTTGCCGGAGGCGAAGAATCCGTCGCAGGTGGCGCAGGAGCTGACGCCGTGGCCGATGAGCGCCTGCTCGGAGGGCAGGCTGAGCCAACGGGCCGAAGCGCCAGAGGCGATGATGAGCGTGCGGGTGTGGATGGGTTCCTTGCCGGGGCCGAGATCGAGGACATAGGGGTGCTTGCTGAGGTCGGCGGAGACCAGCTCGGTCATCTGGAGTTCGGCACCGAAGCGCGCGGCCTGCTGCTTCATGTTTTCGATCAGCTCGGGGCCCTGCACGCCCTCGGGCCAGCCGGGGAAGTTCTCCACCAGCGTGGTGATGGAGAGTTGTCCACCGGGTTCGTGGCCTTCGAGAACGAGCGGCTTGAGGTTGGCGCGAGCGGCATAGATGGCGGCGGTGAGGCCGGCGCAGCCGGAGCCGAGGATGACAGTGTCGCGGGTTGATGTGTCGGACATGATAGGGAACTCGATTCTGGAGCAGTAATCCTAAGGGTGTAGATCTATGCGCTACGAACGAAATACGGGGATTCTTCCCCTTCACTGCGTTCGAGGGTCAGAATGACAATTCATTTTTATATGGAAAGGCTCAAACTGCGTTGGGCTTCGTGGATGGTGGCTACATCTTGCCGGAGCCGATGTCGGCGGCCTGGGCGGCGGGGTTGTCGGCGTCGAGGAAGGTAGCGATGGCGGAGTCGAGCTTGCCCTGGGCGGCGAGGATGAACTCGATGGCGTCGCGTCCGGCGCCCTGGCCGCCGGGGTTGGGGGTGATGTAGTGGGCCTCGGCCTTGGCCTGGGGGCGGGCGTTGGCGGTGGCGATGGCCAGGCCGCAGGCGCGCATGACGGGCAGATCGACCACGTCGTCGCCGACGAAGGCCAGCTCGGCGAGGGTGCATCCGGCCTTGGCGACGATCTCCTCGGCGGCGGCGAGCTTGTGCGACTGGCCCTGGTATATGAACTCGAGCTTGAGGTCGCTGGCGCGCAGGGCGACGGTGGCGGATTCGCGCTTGGTGATGAGACCGACACGCAGGCCGCCGAGACGGGCAAGCGTGATGCCGAGGCCGTCGTGGGCGGTGAAGCCCTTGAATTCGAGGCCGTGCTGACGGCCATCGAGGCCGGTCTGGGGAAGGAAGTAGAGCTGTCCGTCGGTGAGGACACCATCGACGTCGAAGAGCAGGACTTGAATGCGGCGGGCGCGGTCTTCCGCGGATATGGTCATGATTAAGAATGATACCTTGACGGGCGGCGGAGTTCCATCGCTCCGGTATTGGGTCAGATTGGCGGCACAACGTTCTCGCATCCCTTGATCGCATCGCGATCAAGGGATGCGAGTTTTGAAATAGAGAGCGATCTTCGGCATGGCTGAGGCCATGCCCTTCCGATCAATCTGAAATTCTCGCGTTGAACCGTGCCTTTCGGATCAAGCGGTATCTGTTAGCGCCATCGGCCTGGGTGCCAGACGTGGCCGCCGCGCTCGGCACGCCACTCACCGGGAACCCAGACGGCTCCACGATGCGGCGGACGGCGGTATTCGCCGGGAACCCAGACGTAGCCATGGCCATCCCAGCGGTGATAGCCGGGAACCCAGACCCAGTCGCGATGCACGGGTTGTGGCTCGGGGATGACTTCGACGGGACGCGGGGGCGGTGGGCCGATGCGGATCACGATCTGCGCGTTGGCCACGCCGACGGTGAGAAAGAGAGCGCAGGCCGCGGTGAGGAGCTGTTTCTTCATTGTTTTCGTATCTCCTTGAACTGCTCCTGATTAGGACGCGGATTCGGGGAG
This sequence comes from Granulicella sp., assembly GCA_003142215.1. Classification (GTDB taxonomy): domain Bacteria; phylum Acidobacteriota; class Terriglobia; order Terriglobales; family Acidobacteriaceae; genus Edaphobacter. The sequence goes on from PLOT01000111.1 coordinate 4,214, forward strand.
GAAAGTTGTTGTGGCGCAGAGGAGAACTTGAGGGGCGGTTCTTCGCTATTTGTGGAGGGCCGGTACAACGTTATTTATTGCAGATGGATCAAACCCTATAGAGGTATCAATTTTATGCGTACTATTACATCGTTTGCGTTGGCCGCGGTTGCAGGAATCGCTATGGCGGCGGCGCCCATGGCACAGGCCCAGATCAGTCTCAGCATCGGAGTCGAGCCCGCGTGTCCTTATGGTTACTACGACTACGCGCCATACCGCTGTAGTCCTTACGGCTACTACGGTCCGCAGTACTTCAATGGCGGGGCGTTCATCGGGGTGGGGCCGTGGTTCCATGGCGCGAACGAGTTTCATGGCACAGTGAACAACCGCCTCGACCCGAAGCATGGATACAAGGGCGCGATGCCGAATGTTGGCGATAAAGCGGCTCCGCCGGCCAAAGCGCGCGCCTTCAAGGGCAACGAAGAGCGCGATGGACGCGGCAACGTCACCGGCGGCAAGGGCAACAAACGGTAGGGCAGATGTCTCCACTGGATTGATCGGCGACGGATGATAGTTTAGCGGAAGAGGCCCGGCGGAATGCAGGGCCTCTTCGTTTGTCTTGAGTTATCTTTGCCGAAAGCGATGCTGGAGAGGAAACTGGGCGGGTTGAGGGGAGTCCATCCCCCTTCGCTAGCTTCCCAACTGGAAGATGACCGTGATGGTGGTCTGCACATCGGTGGGCTCGCCGTTGAGCAGGAACGGTTGGTAGCGCGCGGCCTCGACTGCGGTGAGCGCCGCGGTGCGCAGCATCTGTGGGCCGCTGATGGCGTGAAGGCTCTCGATTCTCCCGGCCTTCGAGATTACGGCCTCCATCACGACGGCCCCTTGAACCTGCGCCGCGCGCGCGATGGCCGGATATACCGGCTGGATCGGCGTCAGGAGCATTCCTTTTGAAACGCCGGAGGAGATGCGCAGCGGGGCGATTGGCCGGGCGCGCTCCACAACTACTCCCGGCCCGGTTGCGCCGCCGATTCCGATGAGGCTTGCGATGCCAAGCGTACTGGGGCCTGCCCCGGTCATTCGCAGGTTCGGATCGATCGCCGGCGCAGGGCCATCCGTCAGGCTGCCGGGCCGCAGCCAGACGGTGGTTCCCGTGGAGGCTGAGGCCGCCGCACTCGCCGCGGGAGTGCCGATCGCGGTGGAAGAGGCGGTGGATGCCGTTCGCTGCACCTGCTCCACGATAGGCTTCTGAAGCAACGGCAGAGACAGATGGAGTGCATCGAGCATTGTGGGGAGGGCCTGCGGCCGCAGCAGAGGAATTGCGATCGGCAGGCCTGCCAGCGCACATTGGAAGGTGATGGAACCCAGCGTGGTCCATTGCTGAGTTCGCGTGATGACCAGTCCGCGTGACTCGATGAGAGATCCTTCAAACATAAGGCACCTCCGAAGAACCGGATGTGCGCATCTGCGAGGAATGCGTACTAATCCCTTAGACACCGCGCAGGGGGAAAGGTTCCCGCGCGAACTGCAGCGGATGAGCGATGATGGATCAGCCATGGAATCCGCCGCCAAGCCGATGCCGCAGCGAGTTTTGTCGGTCGATGTGCTGCGTGGGTTGACCATCGCGTTGATGATCCTGGTGAACGATCCGGGAGATTGGGGCCATGTGTATGCACAGCTCGATCACGCGGCCTGGAACGGGTTTACGCTGACCGACCTGGTGTTTCCCAACTTTCTATTTCTGGTTGGCGCGTCGATCGTCTTTTCGCTGGAAGGCCGCATTGCGCGAGGCGAATCGCGGCGCACGCTGGCCGGACACATGCTGCGGCGGGCGCCCACGCTGTTTGCCATCAAGATGTTTTTGACGGCGTTTCCCCACTTTCACTGGACTCACCTGAGACTCTATGGAGTGCTGACGCGGATTGCGGTCTGCTATCTGGCGGTGGGGCTGATCTGCCTGGCGACGCGGCGGGCACGCGCGCTGGCCGCGATTGCCGCCGGGCTGCTGGTGGGCTACTGGGCGCTGATGCGATTCGTTCCCGTGCCGGGCTTTGGCGTGCCGACGCACGCGATGCCGATTCTCGATCCGGACCGCAATCTTGCGGCATGGATCGACCGAGGGTTTACGGCGTTTACGCAGCGGACGATCCACACCGGAAGCCTCTACAACCACACGCACGACCCCGAGGGTTTGATGAGCACGCTGCCCGCGATTGCTACTACGCTGATTGGCGCGGTGGCTGGTTTGTGGATGCGGCGCGTCGGACGCACAAAAGAGCATCGCACATTGGGGTGCATCACTCGCGCCCGCTGCCTGGTTGGACTGGTTCTCGCCGGGCTTGCTGGTCTGGCTGCGGGGCTGGCGTGGAATCCGTGGTTCCCGATCAATAAAAACCTGTGGACCAGCTCGTATGTTCTCTACGCGGCGGGCTGGTCGCTGGCGCTGCTTGGGCTGTGCTATTGGCTGGTCGACATTCGGCGGATGAACGAAAGGCCGGCGGGGAAGGGTCTGCTGTGGCCCTGGCTGGTCTTCGGGTCGAATGCGATTGCGGCGTTTGTGCTGTCCAACTTTCTGGTGGAGACGATGCTGTGGATCAAGGTGCCCGCGGGTGCGATGGTTGGGACAGCGACCGGTCCAGCAGCGGTCAACGCTGTGGCACCGGCGAGCTTCATCAGCGCGTGGCTGTGGGTCTATCAGCATGGGTTCGCGCGCGGGCAATCCACGGAGGTCACATCGCTGGCGTTTGCGCTGGCGTTCACGGCTCTGTGCTTCGTTCCCAACTGGATTCTGTGGCGCAGGAAGATTTTTCTGAAGATTTGATGATTTAAGTTCGACCCGAACTTAAGCTCGACCCGTTACCATGGAAGACGCCTCGGCTGGTCCGAGGCTGGAGCGCGCACGTGGCCTATACCGATCTACGCGACTGGATCGAACAACTCGACCAGGCAGGCGAACTGAAGCGGATACCTGAGGTGGTGAGCCCGTATCTGGAGATGGCTGAGATCGCCGACCGCGCGGCCAAGATGGGCAAGGGGACGGCCAAGGCAGGCGGGAGCGCCCGCGGCCCTGGTGGTCCAGCCCTGCTGTTTGAGAACGTCACGGGGTTTCCTGGGGCGAAGGTGTTGATGAACCAGTTTGGCTCCGAGCGGCGCATGAGGCTGGCGCTGGAGGTGGACTCGCTGGACGAGATTGCGGGTCGCATCCGCTCGTTGATTCATCCCGAGACCCCGGCCACGCTGATGGACAAGCTGAAGTTGCTGCCGAAGCTGGCGGAGGTGGGGAACTTCTTTCCGAAAGTGATCTCCGCGAAAGACGCGGCGTGCAAGCAGGTGATCCATCGCACGGTGGAGGATGGCGGGCAGGGGATCGACCTGCGGAAGCTGCCGGTGCTGACGACCTGGCCTGAAGACGGCGGGCCGTTCATCACGCTGCCGTGTGTCGTCACGCGCGATCCGAAGTCCGGCAAGCGCAACGTGGGCATGTACCGCATGCAGGTGTACGACGGGCAGACCACGGGGATGCACTGGCAGCGGCAGAAGAACGCGGCGGAACAACTGCGCGACCGGCTCAGAATGGCTGTCTCCGAAGATTTGGGTGCCCCATCCATCGCAGCTTCATCGCGATGGGTGGGAGACGCATCTGCGCGCGTGGAGTTGATGGCGCAGACGGCTGGCGGAACTACTGCTGCGGAGAATGCTGCGGCGATTCCGGCTACTACACTGAGCAAGATTAATGCTGGGCGGATGGAGGTTGCAGTGGCGATCGGGACCGATCCGGCGACGACGTTTTCGGCGATTGTGCCCGCGCCGCCCGATGTCGAGGAGTACCTGATCGCTGGATTTTTGCGCGGCAAGCCAGTGGAACTGGTGCAGTGCGAGACGGTGGACCTACAGGTGCCGGCGCACGCGGAGTACGTGCTGGAGGGGTATGTGAATCTCGGCGAGCTGCGCACGGAGGGGCCGTTCGGCGACCACACGGGCTTCTACACCATGGCGGACGAGTACCCCGTCTTCCACGTTACCTGCATGACGCACCGCAACGATCCGATCTACGCGGCGACGGTGGTGGGCAAGCCGCCGATGGAGGATGCCTGGATGGGCAAGGCGGTGGAGCGCATCTTTCTGCCGCTGATGCAACTGACGCTGCCGGAGATCGTGGACGTGTGCTTGCCGCCCGAGGCTGTGTTTCACAACCTGATGATTGTCGCGATCAAGAAGTCTTACGCGGGGCACGCGCGCAAGGTGATGCATGGCATCTGGGCGATGGGGCAGGCGATGTTCACCAAGTGCATCGTGGTGGTGGATGAGGACTGCAATGTACAGAACCTGGCTGAGGTGACGCTGAGGGTGGCCAACAACATCGACCCGGAGCGCGACATTCAGTTCACGCTGGGGCCGGTGGACACGCTCGACCACGCCAGCCGGATGCCCAACTACGGATCGAAGATGGGGATCGACGCGACGCGCAAGTGGGCGGCGGAAGGATTTACGCGTCCATGGCCGCAGATGCTGAAGATGGAGCCGTCCGTGGTTGCGCGGATCGACTCCATCTGGAAGAAGCTGGGGATCGAATGAGTGGCACGCGATACGAGCTTGCCCATTGGGAAGGATTCATTCATACTTAAGGTATGAAATTCCAGTCCAAGGTCGGCGAGCGTGGCCAGGTTGTCATCCCGAAGGCGATCCGCGACAATCTTGGCCTGGACAAGAACACCGCCCTGGAGTTTGAACTCAAGGGCGCAACCGTCACTCTGCGGGCCAAGCGCGATCTGGGAAACTTCGATCTGGCGATGAAGAAGTATGCCGGGTCCCTTCGCGAGAGCTTTCTGGCAAGCGGTTATAAGTCTGTTGACGAATACATCGACGACATTCGCGGTCGAGAGCCTGGAACGCACGATTGACGACTACAGCTCTGGACACCAACATCGTTCTGGACATTCTGACTGGAACGCCATCCGAGGTTGCACAGAGCGAGGCAGCTCTGAAGTCTGCCCAGCTTGCGGGCACTCTGTCGATTTCGATCATCGTATACGCGGAGGTTGCTTCGAACTTCCCGTCCAGATCCAGAGCAGACGATTTCTTCCGATTATTGAACTGCAAGATCGAACCGGTTGAGCAAGCGACAGCGTATCTGGCGGCCCAATTCTTCTGGCAGGACAGATTGCGTGGAGGCAGCCGCACACGAATTCTGCCGGACTTTCTGATTGCCGCACATGCGCAACTGAACGCCGACCGCATCCTGACTCGCGACAAGCGATTCTTCAGCGACACCTTTCCCAGGCTGAAGGCGGTAAGTCCTGCAGACTTGGTATAGCTTCAGCCAACGCCGTTCTACGCCTTCATGGAGCCGGAAGGGGAGATGAGGTAGAAGGTGACGCTGCCCGCGGTGGTGCGGCGGTGCGGCGTGCCGCGCGGGATGGTGAGCATGTCGCCTTTGTTCAGGGTCACCTTGGTTGCGCCGTCGGAGGCTGGGGCGAGCTGTTCGCCGGGCTTGGTGGTGCGCGCGTTCTTCAGCGTTCCGCCGACCTCGTAGACGGTGCTGCCGTCGATGATCTGAAGGATGTGGTCGCGGCCCTCGTGCTGCTCGAAATCAGTCGCGCTGTGGTTTACCTCGGTCGTCATCACGATGGCGCAGGTAAATCCCGCTGAGGCGGCGGCGACCAGGTTGTTATTGCCCCCCTTGGCGGCGAGCGCCTTGGCGTCGTCGGCGAGTTGCTGGGCGGTGAAGACCTGAAATTGCACGGCGCTCTGCGCGGGTGCGGGGGCCTGCGCGGCGAAGAGCAGTTTGTCGGTGAGGGCGATGCTGGCAGCAGCGGCTACAGGAGCCGTGCGCAGGAAGTTGCGGCGAGATGTGTTCTTGGCCATGCGTGGAAGTGAATCACATCCGGGCATGTTCTGCCAAGAGGCATTGCTAAATGCCCTCCAAAGCAGCACGATTTGCACTCGACCTGGCTTGCCGCGCGGATTTCAGCCTGCGGCGGCTCCGTCGTATACTCAAGCCATGTCCGTTGTGAAAAATGCCGCTGCGATTGCCAAGGGGATGAGCATCACCCTGGGGCAGATCTTCCAGCCGACCGAGGTGGAGAACTATCCCGACGGCAAGGGGCCGATGCGGGGCGCGCAGTTTCAGGAGCGCTTCCGCGGCAAGCACCAGTTGCAGCGCGACGAGAACGGCCTGGAGAAGTGCGTGGCTTGCTATCTGTGCGCGGCCGCCTGCCCGGCCAACTGCATCTACATCGAGGCGGCGGATAACACCGAGGAAAAGCGCATCTCGTCGTCCGAGCGATACGCGAAGGTGTACAACATCGACTACAACCGGTGCATCTTCTGCGGCTACTGCGTGGAGGCCTGCCCGACCGACGCCATTACGCATGGGCATGGCTTCGAGCTGGCTTCGCTGAACGCGACTTCGCTGGTGATGCGCAAGGAAGACCTGCTGGTTCCCGCGCACGGCCTGCCCGACGCGGTTGCGTCGGACAAGGATGAGGCAGAGATTCTCGCCTGAGCCTGCGC
>PLOT01000111.1:10762-11001 GCA_003142215.1 Granulicella sp.
CCCAAGCCGCCGTTGCCGCCGCTGCAGGACGCGCTCGACCGCATCACCGGGAACACGCGCGCGCTGGTGCAGGCCGACCGGCTGGCCGTCTCCGAGCAGGCAAGCGAAGAGCTTTTTGAATCGGGGATTGAAGATCGCATTCTGCGCGTGGGCGCGCCGATGCCGGAGTTCACGCTGCCCGACGCGCTGACCGGCAAGGCTGTCTGCTCCGCCGATCTGCTGGCGCTGGGGCCGCTGGT
>PLOT01000053.1 GCA_003142215.1 Granulicella sp.
CCGGCAAGTATCGCGATCATTTCCTGACGGGTGAATATACCAGGCATCGCGAATGCCACCTGAAGCCTGACCTGTTGCCGATCTATAAGAAGCCCGATGAAAGCACGCTGCGCTTTGTCCGTCTCGGCTCCCACGCTGAACTCTTCTGAGATTGGCGAGACGGCGGCGCGGGAGCGCGCCCGCCTACCAGGTGTTGTAGGAGCTGCCGTCGGTCGCCGTCACCTGCGCGCCGGAGTGTATGTCGTCGATGCCGCCGGAGTCGGTCTGGTCGATGGAGCTCAGCGTGTCCGACTGGGCGGTGATCCAGGTGTCGGTGCGGCCCGTGATGGGGTCTTTGGGGATGACCTTCAGGTAGCCGCCGCTGACCAGGTCCTCCAGCGATTGCGGCGCCTTCTGCTTGTCCACCGTATACGATCCGATGGCCGTGCGCATCACCTGCAGGTCTTCGCGCAGAACCGCCTCCTTGGCGGCCTGAACATTGCGGGTGTAGACAGGGATGGCCATGGCGGCCAGGATGCCGATGATCAGCATCACAATCATCAGCTCCATCAACGTAAAGCCGGAGTCGAGGTACGAGGTGCGAGGTTCGAGGTTCGGGGGTGGCAGACCTCTTGCAGGCAGCACCTTGAACCTTGAACCTTGAACCTCGAACCTGGTGAGCGAGGAGCTGGAGCCGAGTTGTCGAAGGCTTACCATGTGTTGTACTTTGTCCCGTCGAGCGCGGTGCCGTCGCTCTTAGTGTAGACGTCGAAGACGTTCTCGCCGCCCGTGGAGGTGGAGTCGGCGTCGTCCTGGTTGGAACGCACGCCCCATTCCGTGGATTTGGTCATCGGATCGACCGGGATCTCGCGCAGGAAGCGCACCTTCTTGTCCATGATATCCACGCCGTCCACCATGGTCTGCAGGTCGGGCGGATAGCCCTGGCTATCCGCCTTGGTCTGGATTCCTCCCCGGTCGGCTGCGTCCTTGTACCTGTCGATGGCGTCGCGCATCTCCCACAGGTCGCGGCGCAGTTCGCGCTCCCGCTGCCGCTTCACCTGGAAGCGCGCTACCGGCAGCGCGGCGCAGGCCAGAATACTGATAATGGTCACGCAAATGATCAGTTCGATAAGCGTGAGGCCAGCTTCAGGTTCAAGGTTCGAGGTTCGAGGTTCGAGGGATCGGCCTCGCAACCAGCGTCTCGAACCTCGCATCTTGAACCTCACACCTCGCACCTTGTCCCTCGCACCTTACCCCTTACCCCTTACCACTCGTCCCTTACCCCTCACTTCACATGGACCACAGCCTGGGAGCCGACCGCGGGCAGGCTGGCCTGCAGGCTGTTCCGGGCGCCGACCTTGACCAGCGCGATATTGCTGTCGCCCACCGCGAGCGCCTTGAAGGTAAAGATGCACACCTGGCCCTGGCCGTTGACGCCATTGACGCCGGGCGGCCGCGAGGCGGAGACCGTGACGTGGCCGTTGCCTTCGTCGCGGTGTACCAGCGCGACAGCCTGGCCATCGCCGCCCAGCAGTCCTCCGGTGTCTACGTTCACCAGTTGCAGGATCTTGGGATCGAACTGAATGTCCAGCGGCACGCTGAAGACATCGTGCGCGTTGGAGAGAAAAACCGAGGCCTGGAAGGTGCTGCCCACCACCTGTGTGGAGCTGGCCGGAACCATGGTAAGCGTCACCACCGGGCCGGTCGGGGCGGCGGGGGTCTTCGCGGCTGGTGGATTGCCTCCCGCCCTGGGCGGCATGGCCTGCTGCCTCATCTGCTGCACCATGGCGGTTGCCGCGTTGGCGGCTGTGGTATTCGAGGCCGGCGCGGCGCTGGCCTGGCCCGTGCTCTCCGCCAGGATCTCGTCGATGGGAGCGTGGCGCAGTTCGATGGTGGATACTGTGCCCGTGTCGATGGAGCGCGTATTCAGCCGCGTCAGCACCGACTCGCGGACGATGTGCGGGATCAGGATGAAGACCACCTCGTCATCCTGCACCTCCTTGTTGATGGAGCCGAAGAGGTATTTGATCAGGGGAATGCTGGACAGCCCCGGCGTTCCGCTGTTGCTGTAGTTGTCCAGCTTGGTGAGGATACCGGCCAGCAGGCATGGCTCCCCGTCCTTGAGTTGAATTGTCGTCTTGTCCGAGCGCTGCCCGATGATCGGTTCCGTGACGCCCTCGATCGTGACCGAGCCGCTCTCCGTCGACACCTCGACCGAGAGCTTGAGAGTCACCTCGCGGTCCAGATGGATGGTCGGCGTCATGTCGATGTTGACCCCAATATCGATGTAGGTGAACTGGGTCTGAACGCCAATGCCCGCCGTGATTCCCGTGGCCGCGCCCGCCGAGTAGCTGCCGGTGGCCACCGGGATCTTGGAGCCGATCTTCATGGTGGCCGTCTGCCCGTCCGTGGCGCGGATGCTGGGGTTCTGCAGCACCTTGGTGTCGGTGTCGCTCAGCAGCGCGTTCAGCGTGCCTCCCCCAATGGTCACCGCGAAGTTTGTGGCGTTCATGTTGGCCAGGGTGTTCAGCGTGAAGGCAGAGTTGCTGGTGCTGCCCGTGGTCGCGGTCGCGGTGGCCGTGGTGCTGTTGTTGGCCTGCGGGGTGATGCCGAACGACTGCGGCAGACTGATGCCCAGGTTGCGCATCTTGTCCTTGTTCACCTCCAGGATCGCCACATCCACCACCACCTCGGCCTTGGTGCGGTCCAGGTCGTTCAGCAGCTTCTCAGCCAGCACAAGATGCTCCCGCGGAGCGCGCATGATAATCGCATTCTGCGACGCAACCAGAAATATCTTGTCGTCGGGCGGCAGCAGGTTCCGGATGGCGGTCAGGATCTCGTTGCCATCGTTCTGCTGGCTGACATTGGTCAGGTAGAAGGTCTGCACCGCCATATCGTCCAGATCCTTATGCTTGGTGGTGCTGTTCTGCGCAACGAAGATGGTGTCCGCGGTCACCGGCTTATAGAAGGTGCCCGAGACAGTGCCCACGATGCGCAACGCGTCGGTAAGGCTGACGTTGGCCAGGTCCACCGGGATGCGCTTGGGGGGCAGGTCGGGATCGAAGATTACGTTGAGCCCGGCCATCTTGCCGAGGGTCTGGTAGATGACTTTGGTGTCCTCCACCATGTTCAGCGTGATTGGGTCGTCGGAGACGGGCTTCAGTTCCAGCGGGGCCGAGATGTCGGCGATCTCTTTCTGCGCGGCACTGTCATCGGTGGCTCCCACGGGTGCGTTGGAGGCGCCCGGTGTCTGGTCCTGGTGCTGTGTGATCTGCACCTCCTGCGCCGCCGCCTCGTTGCCCGGATCGATCTGCAACGCGCGCGTGAACTGGTTCAGCGCTCCCGCAAGGTCTCCGTTCTGGCGCAGCACGCGGCCGCGGTCCACATGCATGGCCGCCGCCTGGAAGCGCATCCGGTCCACCCGCGCCTGGTAGCGCATGTCGGCGGGGTCCTTCTGGTGGGCGTGCAGGTAGTCCTCGTAGGCCGCGTCGTAGTCCTGGCGCAGTTCGGCTGTCTGGCCGCGCCGGTTCCATGTACTCGCCATCTGGGCCTCGGCCGATGGGACGATGAAGACTGAAGCCGCGAAGAGCGCCGTGAACAGGACCGTCAGCGCGGCGGCGCATCCGCGATGCAGGAAGAATGAGAGCCGGGGGAGCAAGAATGGGTGCCTGCGAGTCATGCCGATGCGGTCTGCTTCCTTTGCGCCAATGTTCTGTGTCGAGCCGAAGTTAAGTCTCCGTTGGAGCGCCCCGCTGGATGAGGCGCTGTTCCGGATGGCGAGACCACTCGCCCCCAACCGCCAAAACTGCAATGCGGCAGGAATAGAGCTGCGCTCTGGGTTGCCGGTTGCCAGACGGTCGCACTCCTTGGACTTGTGGAACTGTGGCGAGTATAACATTCGCATCGTGATGGGCCTCTTCAAGTTGTGCGCCATATCCCCTGTCTTCGGATGGTTCTTCCCCGCCCAAATCCTGCACTGCGCCTGCGGGGTGGTTGTTAGACGTTGCCAATGCGGACAAGTGAGTCGGTTTTCATCCGCATGTTAAACTGAGATGTTTCCCCCATGCCCCGCTCGCTCTCCAATCCGACCGTTGCCGCTCAACCCAAACCCACCGCGAAGCCGAAGGATCGCGACCCGGTGGCCTCGGGCGTGCGCGATGCCGCCTATAACCGCTCGGCCAGCTTCAACTACATGCTCTTCGATAAATTCGAGGCCGGCGTCGCCCTGCGCGGCACCGAGGTCAAGAGCATCCGAGAGGGCAAGGCCAACCTGAAGGACGCCTACGGCCTGCTGAAGGACGGCGAGTGCTTCCTGCTCAACGCGCACATCGGCCCGTTCTC
>PLOT01000244.1 GCA_003142215.1 Granulicella sp.
GACGACATCGACAATCTGCTGATCGCGATTGCGCTGGACGACATTGCGGGCGACGCCGATCTGGCCATCAAGCGAGACGCAGCGCCCAGCGGCGAACTGGTGCAGGCCGTGCGCCAGGCCGTGATCGAGGCGAAGATCGCGCTCTCCACGGTCGATGAGGCGAGGCTCAATGTGCTGCTGCCGAATGGCAAGCAGTACACGCGAACGATCACGCGCGCGCAGTTCGAGCAACTGATCTCGCAGACGATCCTGCGCACGGCGCGGCCCTGCGTGCAGGCACTGAAGGACGCGCACCTCGCAGCCGAGGAGATCGACGAGGTGGTGCTGGTCGGCGGATCGACGCGCATTCCGGCGGTGCGCGCGCTAGTCGACGACCTCTTCGGCCTGAGCGCACGCGGCAAGAAGCCGCACACGGAGTTGAACCCCGACGAGGTCGTCGCTCTGGGCGCGGCGGTGCAGGCGCAGATTCTGGCCGGAGCCAACGCGGGCTCCGCGCTGGACGACCTGCTGTTGCTGGACGTGACGCCGCTGTCGCTGGGGATCGAGGCGCTGGGCGGCGTGGTGGCGCGGATCATCGAGCGCAACTCGACGATTCCAGCCAGCGCGACCCAGCACTTCACCACCGGCGTGGACGGGCAGACGAACGTGGCGATCCATGTGGTGCAGGGCGAACGCGAGCTGGCCAAAGATTGCCGCAGCCTGGCGCGCTTCGACCTTAAAGGCATTCCGCCGATGGTGGCGGGGCTGCCGCGCATCGAGGTGAAGTTCCTGATCGACGCCAACGGCATTCTGCACGTGAGCGCGCGCGAGCAGCGCAGCGGCAAGGCGGCCGAGATCGAGGTGAAGCCGACCTACGGGCTGACCGACGAGCAGGTGGAGACGATGATCCTGGCATCGTTCGACCACGCCGAGGAGGACCTCGATGCGCGACAGCTCATCGAGGCCAGGAGCGAGGCCGAGACGATCCTGGTCGCGGTGGAAAAAGGCATTGGCCACGCGGCGTGGCAGCAGATGACGCCCGACGAACTTGCGCAGATCGCAGCCTGCGTCCGCGAGCTGACGCTCTCAGCCGCGGACAGCGACTACAGGCTGATTCGGCATAACATCGAGCAACTGGACAAGGCGACGCGCCGCTTCGCCGAGTTGATGATGGACTCGGAGGTGATGGGCGCGATGAAGGGCCAGACCATGAGCGCTGCGGGCAAGGGGATGGGCGCAGACCTCACCGCGCCGCACGCCTTCGCCAAGGCCGAGTTCGAAGAGGATTCCGTGGCCGAGGAAAAAACTTAACGCCGATCGACACCGATGGAACCGATTTAGAACCAGAACAAATACGAATTAAGAGCAAATCGGTGTCGAGTAAGATCAGCATGGATGCACACGCTTCACAGTTGTTTTTTTTTTTGATTCTTTTCCTTTCCTGTTCTCAATCGTTCTTGCTTTTGATCGGTGCTTGTTTTGATCGGTGCTTGTTGGTGTAAATCGGTGTTAAGGTTTTGGAGGGCACATGTCTGATCGCGTTGTCGATTCGCCTGAAATCGATCTATTGAATCCGCCCGCCGAGGGGATGGTTCGCGTCACCTTTCTGCCCGAGGGCCGGACGGTGGAGTTTGCCTTCGACACGCTGCCGTACGAGGGCCACGGGCAGCCGATGTCGTTCCTCGATGTGGCCCAGAACTACGGGATATTTCTCGATCACGCGTGCGGTGGCGTCTGCGCCTGCACCACATGCCATCTGCATGTGAAGCAGGGGGCGGAGGGAACCAGCGCGGCCGAGGACCTGGAACTGGACCGGCTGGAGACGGCGGCGGGCATCGAGCTGAACTCGCGGCTGGGCTGCCAGGCGGTGATCGAGCGGCCGGGGACNNGTCGAGATCCCCAAGTGGAACCGGAACTACGTGCAGGAAGGCAAGCCGGCGCATGGGCCGGGGAGCTAGTTTCAGAGTTGATGGTATTGACAGCGAAAGACAGGGAACAGGGGTAACGCAGCCGATGTGACAGCCTGTGGCGTGGAGTAGACTGCTCCGATGGAATGAATCTCCTGGGGAGCGTTGAATGCGCCGATACGTTGTGGGTTTGATCCTGGGCTTTCTACTGGCTTATAGCGGAGTGGCACAGGCGCAGGATGCCAAGCGAGCGGGCGGCTCTGGGAGTTGGGATGCGGTGAAGGCGTTGAAGCCGGGGACGAAGGTTGTGGTCGAGCAACTGTTCAAGCCTGGCGATTACCGCGACCAGACGCCGTGCTGGGTGATGCGCGTCGATGAGGAGTCACTGACCTGCAGTCCGGTGGGGAAGCGCAGGCAGAGGATCGTCTATCCGGCTCGGCAGGTGTTGACGGTTTATCAGGTCAGGATGCGGGTGACGGCGGGAGGCTGGGTGCGCACCGTTCTTTATGCAGGGGCGGGGTTTCTTGTTGGATGTGCCATTACCGATGAGAATGCCGACTATGAGCTAGGGGCGGTGGGCGCGGTCGCAGGCGCACTGGCTGGGGCTGAGAGAGGCGCAAGGCCGAAGTTCACGGTGGTTTACCGGCGCATGGAACCGTCGGCGGGCGAAGCAGTTTCGCCGTAGACTGGACCAAGGAGGGATGGGGATGGCACGCGAACTGGATTGGACGGATGTGGAGGAGATTGGGATTCAGTTGCAGGAGATGTTTCCGGAGACCGATCCCTACACGGTGCGGTTTACCGATCTGCACAAGTGGGTGGTGCAGTTGCCGAACTTTGTGGGCGACCCGGCAAAGTCGAGCGAGGGGATTCTGGAGGCGATCCAGACGGCTTGGCGGGAGGAGTATGTGGACGCGAAGGACGCGTAGATAGGTTCGAGGTGCGAGAGTTGTATATCCCACCCATCGCATAGAGCGCGATGAGTGGGGCACCCGGTCGGTCGTTATTTGCTCTTGTAGGGGGTTCCGCTGACGGCATTTACCAGACCGACGTAGCCGCCGGACTTCTTGTCTCCCCAGGCGATATACTAGACGGGGGTGTTCAGGGCGGCGGTGTTGCCGAGTTCAAGCGAGGTAAGCGGCTTGTCTGGATTTTTAGCCAGCCAGGCCGCTGCGCCGGTCGCGGAGACCTGGTACGCGGCGTCCGAATCGGTATTGAAGAAGGATACGTCAATGGGCATGGCGTCGCGCGTCGGACCGCTCCAGGGGCGGAGAGCGCCGGCTGTGGTTCCCTTGTGAATCTCCGGCAGCGCGGTGGCGATAGAGTAGGTATAAAGGCGGAACTGGTGCAGGCTGGGTGAGCCGACCGCAACCTCCCACATGGCCGCTTTGCCCGCTTGATTTTTGAATCCCGGGACCTCTTTCTGGGAGAGGCGTATGATCTGGGCGTCGCTGCTCCAAGCCATCGCAGCCTTGTAGATGGGCCCAAAGGCGGTCTTGCCGGTAACGAGTTCGGGCGGGGCCGCGGGCGTGGTTGCAGCCGCGGTCTGACCGTTGCCTGCCGGTGGGTTCGATTGCGAGCATCCCGCCATCATCGCTATGGCAATCGCGACTACGCCGACAGAGCATTTCTTGAGCCTGGCTCCCATGAGTCCTCCCCGTTCGCGTGCAGATTGTTTCCCAGGAGACACTCGCCATGGTTGGCCGCGCCTCCAAATGGTGGGAGACGGGGTGCGCACGCTGGTGACCCCAGCGAAACGGTATCGCTTGCCGACGTTGATTTCGGCCAGCGTACACGAAGAGAATTGTATGGATTGCGAGGGGCCGGCTATGTGATACGGATCACCATAGGCGCGCTATTTGCGGCGGAGGATTTGGGCGGGGAGTTTGGAGCCGGTGGCGAAGAGGGTGAGGGCGGCGGCGGCGATCCAGACGATGCTGGCGGCGGCGATGGTCTCGAGGTCCTTGGCGTGGGTGGAGACGGGCGGGAGGAGGTGCGCGGCGGCGGCGGTTGCGGCGAATGCGACGAGCGCGGCGAGGAGGGCGCAGGCGAGTTCGCCGAACTCCAGGTGGGCGAGTGAGACCAGGCGCTTGCGATGGAGGAGGATGGCGAGCGAAGCGGTCTGGACGAGGATTCCGATGTCGGATGCGATGGCGAGGCCCATGAGGCCGCGGGCGTGGAAGAGTGCGTAGTACATGGGGATGGAGAGGACGGTGATTAGCGTGCCTGTGATCATGGGGGTTTTGGTGTCGCTGGCGGCGTAGAAGGCGCGGGCGTAGATACCCTGCACCGCCCAGAGGGCGAGCGTGATGGCGAGGATGGCGAAGAGCTGCGTGATGGCGGTGGCGTCGGCGCGGTTGAACTTGCCGCCGCGCAGGAGGTCCATCAGCCAGGGAGCGAGGGCGATCATCCAGGCGGAGACGATCATGCCGACGGCGAAGAGGCGAGAGACGGAGCGGCCGACCGAGGCGGAGAAGTCGTAGGCGCGATGCTGCTGGAAGAGGGAGGCGAAGAAAGGCAGCGACGCGGCCCCGGCGGCTGGGCCGATGACGTTGAAGGGCGCGTTGAAGAGGCTCTTTGCGTTGGTGATGAGGGTGATGCCGCCGACCTGGGCGGAGGCGAAGAACTTGAGGAAGATTCCGTCGAACATGACGAGGGAGACGCCGATCATGAGCGGCAGAGAGAGCCGCAGCCACTCGCGGAATGCAGGATCGCGGAAGCCGACGATGGGACGGAAGCGCAGGCCGGTGCGGAATGCGCCGAGCGAGTTCAGCAGCGCAGCGCCGGCGAAGGAACCGGCGAGGACGCCCCAGGCCAGCGAGTAGACGCCGAGCTGCTTGTGCAGAAACAGCGCTCCAAGGATGATTCCGGCGTTGTAGATCAGCGGCGTGAAGGCTTGGTAGATAAATATTCTGCGCACCTGCATGCGCGAGCTCATGACGCTGCCGACAAAGAAGAATATCTGTGCGGGCAGCATGAGGCGGGTAAGCGAGATGCAGAGAGCGGCGCCGCCAGGGTCTTTGGGAAAGTTTCCGAAGAAGAGCCAGACATATTGCGGCGCGAAGATTTCGCCGAGCAGCACGCCCGCGCCGAGGACAACCAGCATGGTGGTGAGGATGACGGAGAGGGCCCGGTCGCCGCCCTCGTCGTCGCCGGAGACGCGATAGCGGTTGAGGATGGTGATGACGGAGATGGAGGCGGCGCCGCCGATGAGGAAGTAGTTGATGAGGTCGGGGAGGGTGAAGGCTGCCTGATAAGCGTCCTGATCGACGCCAGCGCCGAAGATGTGCAGGACGATCTTGATGCGGGCGAGGGCGAGCAGGCCGGAGAGAAAGGCGCTGATCATGAGAAGCTTGGCCGCGGAGCCGGCGGTGTGACGACCGGAGATGCGCGTGGATGGGGCGGGATGTGGGACTGGATGCGGCTGCGAGGTCAAGCTAGTTCCCATCGTCTTTGGAGGCGAGAGATTGGAAGAGGAGATCGCCGGGGCGAGTGCGTCCGGATGGGCGCGCGGGAGCGGATGGAGCGGGTGCGGGCTTGCGGGTGGACCTGGACGCGGCGGAGCTTCTGGCGGCGACGGGCTGGGAGAGCATGGTGGCGAGGGCGGCGAGATCGCGGCGCAGATTGCGCAACTGCTTTGTGTCGGGGAGATCGGATGCGATGAGGGAGAGCTGCGGGCCCTTCTGCCTGAACTCTGCCTTGAGCACCTGGCGCGCGCCGGGGATGGTGTATCCCTCGTCCTTGAGGAGGGTCTTGACGCGCAGGGCGAGTTCGACGTCGCGGCGGCGGTAGAGGCGCTGTCCGGTGCCTCCCTTGTTGGGCTTCAGTTGGGGGAACTCACTCTCCCAGAAGCGCAGGACGTATGCGGGGACCTCGCAGAGGCGGGCGACCTCGCCGATGCGGAAGTAGAGTTTGTCTGGGATCTCCGACGACTGCGCGCCAGAGCCATGCGGGATGCCGCGGATTGGCTGGTTGCGTGCCATTGGGCAGGCCGAACCCTTCCTTGAGATGAGACCTGAAATACTAAACCTGAATCAACTCAGGTATACCCCCGCGCGCGAAAACAAACAAAAGAAAATACGGGGATACTTCACTTCGTTCAGGACGACAGACTGAAATGTTCAGGACGACAGACTGAAATGTTCAGGATGAGAGACTGAAATCCGAGTACTCCTATACTGAATTCTCTTTAGAAGGGATTGAGTTTGGCGAGGCCCTTCTTCTTCTTGTGCTTGCTGGAGGACTCGTCGGCTTTGTCGAAGGCTGGCTTGGGCTTCTTGCCATCTGCGGGGGCAATCTGCGCGGGTGGCCGCGAACCGGGAGTAACTTCGTTGACGGCGTCTGGCGCGGCGTCGGGCTTCTCGACGGGGGCCGTAATGGTTGCGTTGGGCGGGCCGGCGAGTTTAATTCCTCCCATATTGTCGTTCGGGTTCTGTTGGGCTGAGCCGCTGGCGGGCGCGGCAGTTGCGGGCGCGGGGGATTCAGAGCCGGGGAAGACGGGAGGCGAGGCTGGCGAAACAGATGGCGCGGGGGAAGCTGAGGAGGGCTGCACGATCTCGATGCCCACGGAAGATCCGCTGGAGGCGGATGCGGGGGTTGCTTCGGTGATGCTGGTGACCGCGGCGGAGTCGCTGGATGCGCCAGCGCCGGCGGCGGGTACGTCCTGAAATGCGAGCGGCGCGGCGGCGGCTGGAGCCTGTACGGGGGCAGACGAGCCGGTGGCGGACGGAGCGATCGGGGCAGCCGCCGCAGAGGTTCGCGGTGCGTAGGCCGCGGGATTCATCGAGGTGTTGAAGTCGACGATGGCCTGGCGGGTGACCGTGGGAGCGAATGTGGGCTTGACGTCTTCCAGTGGAGGTTCTCCGAGGGTGGCGGCGGGGACTGTGTCCGCCTTGTGCAGGACGAAGAACTCGACGCGATTGCTGAGGGTGTACTGGCCGCGGCTGTTCTCCAGAGCGACACTGGCTGCAATCTGCTCCGGCGTAGGGGTTGGAATGGGAAGGCCCATGCCAACGATGCGGTCTCGCGCATCCTCGACGTGCGCCGCGGCGGAGTGCTCGAGCACAACCTTGCTGTAGGCGGCGTAGGCCTGGTCGTCGTAGATCTTCTCCAGCCTCGCCTTGCCCGCCTCGGGGAGCTTGAGAGCGCGGACAAAGCGCGCCTCGGTCTCGAAGGCGTCGCCCAGGTTGACCAACACGTCGTCCATGTGGCTGTAGAGCGGATAGGTATCGACGACGGTCTGGTAGCGGGCGATGGTGGCGGGCCAATTTGCGTGGGTTGCGTAAAAGGCGGCGATATCGGCTTCGCGGGAGGCCAGCGTCTCCTGCACCTCTCGCAGACGCTGTTTTGCCTGAGGCACCAGCGTCGAATCGGGGAACTGCTGCAGCATCTGGCGATAGGCGGCTTCGGCTTTGACTATATTGGAGTAGTCGCGGTCGGGCTTGTCCATCTGGCGGAAGTAGATATCGCCGACGCGCATCTGGGCCTCGGCGGCCTCGGGCGAGTTGGGGAAGAAGGTGATGAAGTCGGTGTACTCCTGCTCGGCCTGGGTGAGGGCAGCGGGGCCGCCTTCTTTGAACCAGCTATCGGCAACGCCGAGCTTGGCGCGCATCATGTACTGCGAGTCGGGATAGGTGTTGAGCAGAGTCTGAAGGTCAAGGCGGGCAACGTCGTAACGACCGTGCTTCACGGCGTCCATGGCCTTATCGTAGAGCGCCTTGTCGGGGAGCTTGGCGTCCTGCGTTGCAATCGGATTGACCTTCTTGACCTTCTTGTCCTCTTGCCTGGTGTCCTTGGAGACGACGACCTTCTCCTCTTTCTGCTTGCGAATCTTGGGGGCCTTCTGGTTGCTGAGGGCAATGTCTGGCTTCGCCGGAGTGGAGGCGGGTGCGGCGGCGTCCGGTGTTGCGACCGGCGGCGTCGTGGCGGAGGGCGATGCAGCGGTCTGGGCGGCGGCGTCCTGTGTTGGAGCCGCGGCCTGTGCGCGCACACCGATGGATGCCGCCAGAAGCGCAGCCACCGTGAGCGCGACGCGCACGTCTGGAAAGAGGGAACGAGCCTGAATGCAGGAGAGCTGGATGCTGCTGGAGGTGGTGCTTCGCGTCATGCTTGGAACTCCATCTGCCTCGTAGTGCAACGTTCTGGCGGGCGCGCACTCGGCGATATGCGGCTGCACTCTATTCTAGAGCAGTTTCGCGGAAACCGTGGTCCTTCGGCCATCTCTCAAGGTTCAAGCCGTGGCAAAACGCCGGGGTCGTGGCGCTAACCCGCAAAGACCGCTGCGCTAACCCGCCGGGGCCGCGGCGCGAGCGACGCGCAACAGCTCGATTGCGTTCTGCTGGGTGCGGCCTTTTTCGAAGACGGCGGAGCCTGCGACCAGCATGTCGGCACCGGCCTGGACGACGGAGGCGACTGTATCGAGAGCGACGCCGCCATCGACCTCGATGCGGAAGTTGAGGCCCATCTGCTTGCGCAGGGCTGCAAGAAAGGCGATCTTCTCGACGGCGAGCGGGAGGAACTTCTGTCCGCCGAAGCCGGGATTGACGCTCATGACCAGGACGAAGTGGACCATGGGGAGGACTTCGATGAGCGTCTCGACAGGCGTGGCGGGGTTGATGACGACGCCGGGCAGGACGTTGTGCTCGGCGATGTGCTGGAGGGTGCGATGCAGGTTGCGGCAGACCTCCTGGTGGACGGAGATGAGGTTGGCGCCGGCCTGGGCGAAGGCAGGGATGTAGTCGTCGGGGTCCTCGATCATGAGGTGACAGTCGAGGGGGAGCTTGGTGATGGGGCGCAACGCCTTGACCATGGGCGGGCCGAAGGTGATGTTGGGAACGAAGTGGCCGTCCATGACATCGATGTGGACGATGGTGCCACCGGCGCGCTCGGCTGCGGCTACTTCATCGGCGAGGTGGGCAAAGTCGGAGGCGAGGATGGAGAAGGCGAGTTCGATCATGGGGTCAGGTTCAAGGTTCGAGGTACGAGGTTCGAGGTGAAAGGTGCGCTGGGGGAAGTGTATCAGTGGACTGGTTCGACTGGCGTTGGCGGCGGATCGCGATGGGATTCGGACGTGGGTTTGGGGCCGCCGAGGGAGATGCGAGCGGCGGCGTTGAGGATGCGGCGAATCGGCCAGGAGGGTTGATCGGTCGCGTCTTCGCGGGGGAAGGAGCCTTCAGCTTTTGGGAAAAAGACTTCGCCGGTACGCTGCTTCTCCGGGCGGTAGTACCAGCGGCGGAGGAGCGAGAGGTGGTCGGAGAGCGTGGCGAGGTCGGGTGGGGCTGATTTGGGGTGTGGTTTGTCGCGGGTTGCGAGATCGGCGAGGAGTTGCGTGGCGCGGTCTTCCGGGTTGAGAGTGGGGCTCGATGCTGCCGCGGGAATTGGAGGAAGAACATTGCTGGCGGAATCGGTGATGCCGAAAGCATCGGGGTCCTTCGACTGCGATGCGACAGAGGGCGTCGCATCTCCGCTCAGGATAACAGCGTTCCGGTTGGAAGGGGCTTCGAGGGGGACGGCCTGGAGCATCAGTGGCTGAGCGAAGAGGGAGGTGCCGACGGAGGCCTGATCCTTGACGGCGCGGACGCCGAGGGTGGATAGGCGGGCAGGACCGGTGATGCAGCCAGAGGCGAGGAGGAAGATGGCGGCGGGTTGATCGTCGGAGTGCAAGGAGTTCGCGGCGCCCTGCACGATGACGGCGCGGAGTTGCGGGATGGGCTGGACGAGCGGGTCGGCGAGGGCGGCGGCTGATTTGACGCGCAGGAAGTGAGCGTGGAGTTGGGCGGCGCGCTCGAAGTCGAGGTCTGCGGAGGCGCGCTCGCGGTCTGTGGTGAGCTGGGCGAGGAGCGACTCGCCGTGAGTGGCGAAGAAAGCCTCGACGGCGGCGGCTTCGGCGGCGTAGTCGGCTGCACCCTGGGGCGTGCAGGCCTGATTGCAGGGCGCGAGGCACTTGTTCATCTCCTGGTAGACGCAGCCGGGATGTTCTGGATAGGGCGCGAGGTCTTCGGTGCAGCGGCGGAGCTTGAAGAGGTCGAGGACGGCGTCGCAGTAGCGGTCGGCAGCGGCGCGCGATGGGAACGGACCGTAGGTGTGCGCCAGGGCGCGGCGGCTGAGGCGGTTGGTGGAGTAGACGCGCGGGAAGGCGTTCCCGGCGGTGAAGCGAAGGAAGAAGGGCGTGTGCAGGCGCAGGCGGCGGCGGGCTTCTGCGAGGCCGAAGATGGCGGCGGAGGCGTGATAGAGCGTGAGCGTGGACTCGAACTCGGAGCCGGTGATGGTGAAGTCGATGCGGGCGACGCGGGTGCGGAGGTTGAGGCGCTTGGATTGGGCTGGTCTTCCGTCTGCGGACGGCTGACCGCCTTTCGCTGACGAGTCGGGCGGCGCGAGGATGCGGGTGATGCGGCGGCGGAGGTCGGCGGCGCGGGTGAGGTAAGGTTCGGCTGGAGTTGGCGCGGGCGGGCCGTGCAGGGCGAAGACTCCGGGGAGCGCGGGGATGGCGCGCAGGATTTCGGTAGCGCTCTCCGGCGAGAAGGGGATGGAGCGATCGAACTGAAAGGCTGCGGCCACTCCTGGATTGTAGTCGGCAGGACGGGCTCGCCGCTGCCTCCCGCTCGCCTGCCAGAGATTGCTGCAAGCAAGACCCTGACAATGCGGTATTGTAGTGTGGTTCGCATTGGTGAGCTTCGCCTCGCGCTTGCTCCAGATCCTTGTGGAAAGGCCTTCCAGTGTCTCGACCATCTGCTGTAAGAACAACCGAGGCGGCAACCCAGGCTGGCCGCGAGAACGCGCGTGGCGCGAAGTGGGATGGAGTCCATCTGAAGACGATCCTGGGCCTGTCTCTGGCAACCCGTCTCGCCATCGTCGCCGACGTGCTCCTCAACCTTCCTCATGGATGGTTCTTTCGTTCCCAGGGGGAGCTGGGTTTTCTTGCCCAATCGCTTCTTGCGGGGCATGGATTCAGCTCGCCGTTTGGCGGATCGACGGGCCCGACGGCATTTCTGGCGCCCGGCTATCCAGTGCTGATCGCCGCCATCTTCCATCTCTTTGGCAGCTTTACAACCTCCTCTGCCGCAGCCATTATGTTGCTTCAGACGCTATTCTGCGTGCTCACCATCCTTCTGCTGGTACAGATCGCGCTTCAGGAGTTCGGCCCTGCGTGCGCCAACCTGGCGGGCCTGTTCTGGGCGATCGGACTGCCTTTTCTCTGGCTCCCGGCCATCTTCTGGGAGACCAGCCTGACCATTCTTCTACTGACCTGCTCGCTCGCACTTGCACTCTGGTGCGTTCGCTCGCACCGCAGCTCGCCGTGGATCCTGATGGGTCTCTGTGGCGGCGTCACCTTGCTGGTCAACCCCTCGTTCTCTCTGGTACTGCTGGCCATCTACTGCTGGACGGTGGC
>PLOT01000130.1 GCA_003142215.1 Granulicella sp.
GACATGCGCTTTGCGAGCAAGCTGGCCGACCGGATTGTCTTTCTCCATCAAGGGAAGGCGCGCTTCTTCGGCACGGTGCAAGAGATGGATAGAAGCGATGACCCCGTACTTAAGGAATTTCTAACTCTAGACGAGCTTGTTCTGCCCGTATAGGGATACAACTTATGAGCCATGGTTTACCAGAAATTGATGCAAATGCGGTTGATTTTTCTTTTTATTTTCAGTATCATGGGAAGAACAAGGATGACGCGCGGGGGCCTTGGCGTATTACTCCGATGTAGCAATATAGGACATTGATTTGTGTTTAAATATGTCCTACCCAGAGAGTAGGGTGAACATTAGCATTCTGTAATCTGAGTTGGGCCTATTGGCATGGGATGCTTCTGACGCGCGAAGTTGAGCGTCGGTGGAGTGAGAGGCAGTTGGCTATGGCAACACCCGATTACTTGAACCAGGCAGTTCTTCCAGGACGGAGTTGGATCGTGCCGGATGGAAGTCCATCTGTGCGCGCAGGGATATTTCAACGTCCCTCGGTCAACAGCCTGATCTGGGCTGTGCTCGACTTTACGACCGTGGCGATCTCCATGCTGGTTGCGCTGCGTGTTCGCGACGGAATACCCAGCGGGATGCATGTCATCTGGCAGCCTGCATACCTGGTGCATGTTACGTCGCCATACATGCTTGGTTTTATCGGATGGTATGGTGTTCTGCTTATTGTGATCGCGCGATCCTACGGACTGTACGAACCGATTTTGGAACGCAGCGGTCTGCACGAGCAGCGACTGGCGGTGCAGGCGTCGCTGACCTCCGGGCTTCTGCTGTGCGGCACGCTGTATTTGGCGCGCGCCGTGGTGGTCTCGCGGATCGTCGTTGTGCTGACGGTGATCTTCACTACGGTTCTTCTTTGTATACGGCGCGCCATATGGCGCTCGATGGTGTACCGGCGTTATCGCGAGGGCCTGGAGACACGCAATGTACTGATCGTCGGCTCTGGCCGCGTCGCCCACGCGCTGCGCAACCATCTGGAGAGCCTGCGCCACCTCGGGTTCCGCTTCAAGGGCTTTGTCGCGCTCAGCGGGCAGGAGGCTGAATCCGGCGATGGGGACGTGATCGGCGACGTGCGCAACTGCCTTTCGCTGGCCCGCTCGCTATTTGTCGACGAGATATTCTTCTCTGAGCCCGCGGAGAAACAACTGGTGATCGGCATTGTGGAAGAGGCGCGCGGGTACGGCATCGACGTGCGCGTTGTTCCCGACCTCTACGACGGCCTGGCATGGGCCGCTCCGGTGGAGTACATAGGACAGTTTCCCACCATTCCGCTGCACCGTCGCGAGCTGCCGATCGGGTCCTATCTGGTGAAGCGCGCGTTCGATGTGACGGGCGCCGCCTTGGCCATGATTCTTGGATTGCCTATCACATTGCTTCTGATGGCGGCCATCAAGCTGGACTCGAAGGGCCCCGTCTTCTACCGCGCGCAACGCATTGGACGCAAGGGGCGAACCTTCACCTGCTACAAATTCCGCACCATGTGCGCCGGCGCGGACAAACTGCAGGAAGATCTGGTTCACAAGAACGAGCGCGACGGCATCCTCTTCAAGATCGCCGACGATCCCCGCATCACGCGCGTCGGGCGCTTTCTGCGCAAGTATTCGCTCGACGAACTGCCGCAGTTCTACAACGTGCTGCGCAGCGAGATGAGCATGGTGGGCCCGCGACCGCCGATGGGCTCCGAGGTGGCGCAGTACGACCTGTCACACCTGCGGCGGCTTGAGGTGCTGCCCGGAATGACCGGCCTTTGGCAGGTTGAGGCGCGCCAGGACCCCTCATTCGACAGCTACATCTCGCTGGACACCGCGTACGTCGAGAACTGGAGCCTGTGGCTCGACGTGAAGATACTGGTGCGCACCGTCGGCGTCGTCCTGAGCGGCACCGGCACATAAAGACAGTGAACAGTGGTTGGTGGCCAGTTATGAGTAAACTAATAACTGCTGGCAGTCGCATGCATTGTTTACCACTTACAACTGACCACTCACAACTGCCTTATGAAGATCGCACTCGCACAGATCAACCCGACGGTCGGGGACTTTGCCGGAAACGCGCGGCTGGTTCTCGACTTCGCCACGCGTGCCGGGGAGGCTGGCGCGGAGCTGGCGGTATTTCCTGAACTCTGCGTCTGCGGATACCCGCCGGCCGACCTGCTGGAGAAGCGGTCGTTTCTGGAGCGCGCGCGCGAGGCCCTGGACGAGATTGCGATCCACACCACCAGCGGGCCGGCGATTCTCTGCGGTGCCGTTCTCGCCACCGGCCCGGTGGATGGCAGGCCGTACGAAGGCAAGCACGCGCGCAATATAGCCGCGCTGCTGACAGGCGGGCGGGTCAGCTTCGTGCAACAAAAGATGTTGTTGCCCTTCTACGACATCTTCGACGAGCAGCGCTACTTTGAGCCTGCCACGGAGCAGACCCTGACCGTGCTGAATGGGCAGCCGCTGGCTATCACCATCTGCGAGGACGCGTGGAACGACAAGGGTTTCTGGGAGCGACGCCTCTACCCGGTGGACCCGATCGATGAGTTGATGCATCAGTGGCGCACGCTGCCCGATCCGCTGGCCGTACATCCGCGCGTGGTGCTGAACATCTCCGCATCGCCCTTCTGGTGCGGCAAGCCGCTGCTGCGGCGCAAGATGCTCTCCGTGCTGGCTCGCCGGCACAACGCGATAGTGGCGATGGTGAACCAGGTTGGGGGAAACGACTCGCTGGTCTTCGATGGATCGTCGATTGTGCTTGCTCCCAATGGCGAAGTTGTGGCGCAGGCCGCATCCTTCCGCGAAGACCTGATTGTCTTCGATACGGACGACCTGCAATCGATGGCAGCGAAGCTGGCGCCGACCGAAGCCACCTCTGTTTCCGTTTCCAATCCTGGGGCAGGCGAATGCGGCGACACGGCAGACACCTGGAATGCTCTTGTGCTGGGCACGCGCGACTATGTGCGCAAGTGCGGATTTTCGAAGGCGCTGGTGGGACTCTCGGGGGGCATCGACTCAGCGCTGGTGGCGGCCATCGCGGTGGAGGCGCTGGGCGCGGAGAACGTTCTTGGAGTGGGAATGCCCAGCGAGTTTTCTTCGACCGGCTCGATCGACGACGCGCGCGCGCTGACGGTGAACCTGGGCATCCGCTACGAACTGGTCGCCATCCACGATGTCTTTACGCAATATCAGAGGACGCTGGAGCCGCTGTTCGCGGGAACGCCGTTTGGACTGGCGGAAGAGAACCTGCAGTCGCGCATACGCGGCGCGCTGCTGATGGCTCTGTCGAACAAGTTTGGCTCGCTGGTGCTGACCACCGGCAACAAGAGCGAGATGTCCACCGGCTACTGCACGCTGTATGGAGACATGGTGGGCGCGCTGGCTGTGATCGGCGATGTCTTCAAGACGCGGGTCTACGCGTTGAGCCGTTACGCCAACCGCGAGCGCGAGGTGATTCCGCGGGCAACGATCGAGAAGCCGCCCTCGGCGGAACTGCGTCCGGGCCAGCGCGATACCGACTCGCTGCCGCCGTACGAGATTCTCGATCCGATTCTGGAGGCCTATGTGGAGCGCTACGCCTCCGCCGAGCAGATTGTCGCCGAGATGGAAACCGCCGGCCACCCGGTGGATCTCGCACTCGTCCGCCGCGTACTTCAGCTTGTCGAGCGCAGCGAGTACAAGCGCCAGCAGGCAGCGCCCGTGCTCAAGGTGACGCCAAAGTCGTTCGGCAATGGGCGGCGCTTTCCCATCGCGGTGAAGGTTGAACTGTAAGCTGCAAAGTAGAAGCGCCGTCAAAGTTCAAGCCGGAATCGACGTGCATTTCATCCCTAAGGGCCGTTCCCGGTAAAATGATCAGGAACCGCACAAAGAACATGCAACCCCAGAAGAAGGAAGCCACATTGAAGAGCACCGATTCAGCTTTGCAGTCAGTTCCGGGTTGGATTCCGGCAGCAGCGCTCGCCATCATTCTGAGTCTGGGCACGGCCGTCGCATTTGCCCAGGCCGCGCCTGCCAATGCAGTACAACAGAAGCCAGCGGTCGCGCCCTCCGCTCCCGCCGCGCAGGCACCGTACCTTGCCCCGCCCACAGTGCCAATCGTGAATGCCGTGCCGGCCGATCCGCTGCCACCGGCAGACCCGAAGAACTTTACCGTCGCATCGCCTACGGTGGAGACGGTGAACGCCTTCCTCAACCAGGTGTGGGGTTATGATTCGAACCGAGTGTGGCGCGTGATGGCCATCTCGCAAACGATCGCGCCCAAAGTCACCAAGGTGATCGTCTATATCACGACGAAGTCACCCGACGCGAAGCCGCAGGTCGCGATCTTCTACGTTACACCGGACGGCAATTACGTCATTGAGGGCGCAAGCCTGGTCTACTTCAGCGCAACTCCGTACGCCGCCACCCGGGACCTGCTCAAGGAAAAAGCCAGCGGAGCTGCACGCGGCGTTGCCAGCAAGGACCTTATGCTGGTGGAGTTCGCCGACCTGCAGTGCCCGTATTGCAAGGTGGCGCAGACCACGATGGACCAGATCGTCAAGGACTTTCCCGCCGCCCGCGTTGTCTTCCAGCAATTCCCGCTGGTAGATATTCATTCCTCCGCCTTTAAGGCAGCGGCTTACGGCGTCTGCGCGCAGAAACAGTCGGACGATGCCTTCTTCAAGTACGCGGCGGGCGTCTTCGACACGCAGCAAGCGCTGGGGCCAACCACGGAAGACACGCTGCTGAGGGCCGCTGCCCAGCGCGCCGGACTGGATGGAGTGGCCATCGTCACCTGCGCCAACATGCAGGCCACCAAGGACATCGTCAACGCCGACATCAAGCTGGCCGTCGAAGCTGGCATCGATCAGACACCCATGCTGGTGGTTAACGGACGCGCGATCCCACTCGACCTTCCCTATGACTTGATCAAGCAGATCATCGTCTTCCAGGCCAAACTGGACGGGGTTGCCACCGGAGCCTCCGCCGATATTCTGGCACCCACACCGCCAGCGCCGCCTACGCTGAACACGCTCCCCAAGTAGAGCGACACACTACGCGCGAATACCGCGTTTCCGGTTCGCATCGATGTCATGGCCGCTCACGGAAGATTGTGGGTGGCTTAGTGTATGCAGCCAACCACGATCTTGCGGCGTGGAGTGGATAAGACGCTGTGGTTCACGCGTGGGCGACGTAGAGGAAGCGGAGGAGGAAGAGCGCGGCCAGCAGGTAGAGCATCCAGTGCGGGCCGAGTTCCGTCGCGAATCCGCGAACTGATGCATCTTGCGCATCCGTCTCCACGCTAAGCCGGTTTTCGCTGTTGGTGTGGCTGTGGAGCTTTCGCAGGACCAGCTTCCATTGTTGTGCATCTGAGACCTGGCTGCGCCGGGCATATCGTTGTGCGCGGGCGTGGCCTGCCTGTGCGGCTTTGTGCCACCTCGGAACGGAATCTGCCGGGGAATAAAGTGAGCGGGTCACTCGTTGAACTCATGCTTTTCCCATTCCATCCGATAGAAGAATTAAAGCTGGCATCAACTGTGGGTGGTTGGACGACACTCGCGGACTCGGGGCCTATATGCAGCACCACAGGAGAAAGATCAATATGAAGAATATCAAGCATGTGTTTGCCTCCTTCGTGAAGGATGAGTCGGGTCAGGACCTGATTGAATACGCGCTGGTTGCGGGTTTGATCGGACTGGGCGCGGTTGTAGCCATGACTGGACTCTCCGGCAAGATCAGCAGCGCGTTCAACACGGTTGGCAACAACCTCACCAATTCCATTTAGTGGAGACACTAGCGATGAGCCACGGGAACGCTGGAAGTGGAGATTGCGGGCGGTGACGCGGCACGATGCGACGTGCTGCGTCAGCGTTCGCCGCCAACATTGACCAGCGCCGGTTTGTTCCGGGGCTGTCCATTCTCCTCTTCGCGGCGTCGCGACCTGGCTTGCATGACACGCACTGGTGTTTCCCATGGATATTCCCGATCGGCAACTGATGTTTCTCGGAGGGTCTCTGCTGTGCGCTGGCATCGGGTCAGTCACGGACGTCCGTGAGCGCAGGATTCCAAACTACGTTACAGGCACGGCTGGCGTTGCCGGTCTCATGCTGCACGCGATCTTCGGCGGCTGGCGCGGACTGGGAGATTCAGCGCTTGCCGGAGTGATTGCCGGCGGCATCTTTCTGATCTTTTTTCTGGCTGGAGGCATGGGCGCGGGCGATGTGAAGCTGATGGCCGCGGTTGGATGTTTTACCGGGCTGCCCGCGCTGGCTCTGGTGGTGATCTCAACCGCCATAGCGGGCGGTGTGTTTGCGCTTGCCGTCAGCATCTACCACGGGCGGCTGCACGAGACGCTACGCAACGTCGTGAATCTGCTTCAGCACCATGGGCTACAGGGCCTGAAGGCGCACCCGGATTTGAACCTGAGCAATGCGCGCACACTTCGCCTGCCCTTTGCGCTGCCCATTGCGGCGGGATGTTTGTACACTCTCTGCACCCTGGCGTGGGAGGCGCGGCCATGAAGACAAAGCGCATCCTCATCGCCCTGGTTCTCGCCTTCATCGTCTCCGCAGCGTGTACCTGGTATGTAGCGAGGAGATTGACCGCTCCGCCCACAGTGCAAAAGCAGCCGGATGCCAGGTACGCTGCTCCTTCGCGCGCCCTACAGGCGGGTGAAGTCCTGAAAACTGAAGACATCGATCTGGTGACGTGGCCGGGCAGCGATCCCATCGAGGGAGCGTTTTCGCAGACCGCAGGAGCGACTGGCCGCGAGGTCCTCTTTCCACTGGCTAAAGGCCAGCCCATTCTGGACAGCGAGCTATCTGCCGCAGGAGCCGGCACCGGCCTTGCCAGCAAGATTCCGAACGGCATGCGCGCCATTGCGCTGCGCTCCGACGAGGTGGTTGGGGTTGCGGGATTTCTGGTTCCCGGCTCGCATCTCGACGTGCTGGTGACCTACCACTCGGATATTTCGCCGGAGCCTGTGACGGCGACCGTTCTACAGAACACGGTCGTACTGGCCGCCGGTCACCAGATTGAACCAGATCCGTCGGGCAAGACATCGGACGTAACCGTGGTGACGTTGTTGCTGACTCCAGAACAGGCGGAGCGCGCGGTACTGGCAAGCACCCAGGGGGTGATCCACTTTGTTCTGCGCAACAGTGCGGACACAAGCCTTAGCGGAGAGACGCCGATGCTGCTATCGCAACTCTCCGGCCATGCGCCCACAGTGGCGCGCGCCGTTGCCCGTTCGGCTGCACCGGCAAGTGCGCCCGTGCCGGCAGCCCAGAAACATGAAGCGATCGAGACCATCCTTGGCGGCTCCGGCGACGCGCAATCCGCAGGAATGTCGAATGGAGGAGCCAGACCATGAACCTGCGCAACTCACAACCGGCCACGCGGGGATCAGACAACGCGAAGCGAGTCAACCTGGTGCCCATGAAAGCGGGCCGAACCAAGCTGGGCCGCGCCGCCGCGTTTGCGTTCTTGCTTCTGCCCTGTATTGGTGCATTCGATGGCTCCGCTGCGCAGAGCCTCGCTCTTCCGGTCAAGTTCTCCACCCAGACGCAAAATGCGGCGATTGCGCCGCCTGCCATCAATTCTTCGACCACCTCCGATCAACTGCATATCACGGTTGGCCGGTCCGTGATGCTGACCTCGGCCACGCCTCTGCGGCGCATTTATGTTGGCAACCCGGCCGTGCTGCAGACCTACACCTCGGGGTCCAGCGAGATTGTACTTACCGCGAAGACAGCGGGCATCAGCAGCATGGTGTTGTGGGACGATGCGGGCGGCCACCGCATGTACACGGTCAGTGCGGACATCGATCCCGATGCTCTGCGCGCCTCGTTCAATGCGGCTTTTCCCGTCTCCTCGATCCACGTCGAGACCGGCGAAGGCAAGATATTTCTTACCGGCTCGGTTGCCAGCGACGCTGCCAGCGACGCTGCGCTCAAGATGGCTTCGCTGTATGCAAAGGACGTTGTCAACTCGCTGGTTGTGGTTCCGGTGCATGGCAAGCAGGTGCAACTGAAGCTGCGCATTGTGGAGGTGGACCGCACGCGCATGGACCAACTGGGCGTGAACATCTTCGCGGGAGGCCGCACCGCCATTGGGGCCTCAACCCAGCAGTTCAGCTCCACCGCTACCGGCAGCGGCTCCTCGCTTTCTATCAGCGATCCGCTCAACATCTTTCTATACAACTCCAAGCTCAACGTCGGGCTGACGGTGAAGGACCTCGAACAGAAGCAGATCCTACAGGTGCTGGCCGAGCCTACGCTGACCACGCTGAGCGGTCTGCCCGCACACTTCCTCTCCGGCGGGGAATTTCCGTTTCCCGTTGTGCAGGGCGGGACCGGCAACACGACGGCGATCTCCATCCAGTTTCGTCCGTACGGGGTGAAGGTCGAGTTCACACCGACGGTCAATCCCGACGGCTCGATCCGCATCAAACTCTCTCCCGAGGTCAGCACGCTGGACTATAGCAACGCGGTCACCATTTCGGGCTTTACCATTCCAGCGCTCTCCACGCGCCAAACCGAGACCGAGGTGGAGATACAGAATGGTCAGAGCTTCATCGTCTCCGGCCTGCTGGACCACCGCACCACGGAGATCATGAGCAAGGTCCCGGGCATTGCGAGCGTACCAATTCTGGGCGAACTCTTCCGCTCGAAGAACTTCAACCACTCGGTGGTGGAGCTGGTCATCATCGTGACCGCGACCGTGGTTGATCCCCTGACCACGACGCCGCTGGCGGAGCCGGAGCAGCCGAAGATGGCGGTGCCCAACCTCGACACCAATACCTTCGACGGAAAGGCACGCGACAAGGCCGAAGCGGGGAGTTCCGCGGCAGCGCCGCAAACGCAATCCCCAGCGCAAACAGAACCTGAAGCGAAACGTCCGGCCCAATCCCAACCCCAGCAACCTGCGCCGCAGGCGCGGACGGACCAGCCATGATCCGCAAAACAAACACGACGGAGCATTCCACCCAGGCGATCTTCAGCGTCTGCGCAGATGAGGAAGTGGTGCAAGTGGCGACCACCTCGGCGGCCAATATCTCCGGCGCCCTGTTTGCGGGCGAGTTTCACGACTACATCACGGCCGAGAAACGACCGCAGTTCTCTTCGTTGCTGAAGAATGCCGACTCCTGCGTGGCGCTCATCGATTTCGATCGCGACCCTGAATTGGCCATTGAGACCACCGATCGCCTGCACCAGATATTTCTCAAGAAGATCGGCATCATCGGCGTCGGCACCAGGCTGGATGCGGGAATTCTGCTGCGCGCCGTACGCAACGGGTGCGGCGAGTTTCTGACCAAGCCGGTCAGCCTGGTCGATCTGATCGCATCGCTCAACCGCTTCAATGAAGTGCTGGCCGTCGATCCCAACGCGCAGAGCAGCGTAGGCCGCGTGATCTCGTTTTTTGGGGCGAAGGGCGGCGTCGGGACCACGATGCTGGCGGTGCATCTGGCCATATTTCTGGTTCGCCAGCACGGCAAGAAGGTACTGCTGATCGACCACAAGCAACAGCTTGGCCACGTTGCCCTGTACCTGGGACTGAAGGACACGCAGTACCACTTTGAAGAGCTGTTGCGCAACGCCGACCGGCTTGACTCCGAGCTACTGAACGGATTTATTGTCCGCCACCGGAGCGGCCTCGATATCATTGCGTCGCCTGAGTTGTCTGCCCCGCCGCACGAGGCCACGAGCGATGAGTTCGAACGGGTGATGGACTTTCTGCGCCGCGAATACGACTTCGTACTGATCGACTCCTCGGTTACGTACCAGGAGACCAAGAACGCACTGATCGAACAGTCCGACGATGTCTTTATCGTTTCGACGCCGGACGTTGCCGCGTTGCGCGATCTGGCCCGGCTGGTGGAAAACCTGTCTCTCAGCGAGTCTTCCACAAACAAGCTGCATCTGGTGGTCAACCGCTCCACCGCGAGCGACTCTGTCACCCCCGAGCAAATTGAGAAGACGGTTCGGTTCCCCATATCGGTTGCGGTACCCAACAACTACTTCGAGTTGCTTCGCGCGATCAACGATGGGGAACCCATACCGCCGCAGCGCCGCTCGGAGTTCAACCAGGCGCTCTCCCGCTGGGCGAACCAGATTGTCAATGGATTGGACGCTGCGGAACCTCCCTCGGCAAAGAAAAAGCTCTTCTCATTTTTGCACTCATAGCGGAACGAGGAACGGTGCAGCGAATGTTTCGAGGTGCCAGCAATGCCTGAAGTATCGATGTACATGACTCCGCCCACCCGCCCCGCGGTTTCCACCGAGGTGCGCGTCACCGCAGTACTGGACGATAGCGCGCGCAACTCGCTGAAGACCGCCGTGCATCACGAACTGATCCGGCGCATGGACCTTGAAAAACTCTCCGCCATCCAGTCCGACGAGACCGGGGGACGGCAACGCCTGCTCAGCATTATTCTACAGCTTATTGGCGAACAGAGCGCTCCGCTGAGCACGCTGGACCGCGACCATCTAGCGCAGGACATCCTCGACGAGGTCTTCGGCCTTGGCCCGCTGGAGCCGCTGCTGCACGACCCCACGGTGAGCGACATTCTGGTGAACACCTACAAGACGGTGTATGTGGAACGGCGCGGCGTCATCGAGAAGACCGATATTGCGTTCAAGGATGAGGCGCACCTGATGCACATCATCGACAAGATTGTCTCCGCGGTAGGGCGCCGCATCGATGAGTCTTCGCCCATGGTGGACGCGCGCCTTCTGGACGGCTCGCGGGTGAATATAGTGATTCCTCCGCTTGCCGTGGACGGTCCACTGATATCGATTCGCCGCTTCGGCACAACGCCGATTACCGCTGACGATCTGCTGCGCTACCGATCGCTGACTCCGCAGATGCTGGAGACCCTGCGCGGGGCAGTGCGCGCGCGGCTGAACATTGTGGTCTCCGGGGGCACCGGCTCGGGCAAGACGACTCTGCTGAACGTTCTCTCCGGCTACATCTCCGACGCGGAGCGCATCGTTACGATCGAGGACTCCGCCGAACTCCAGATCAAGAAGGAGGACGTCGCCCGGCTAGAGTGCCGCCCCCCCAACCTGGAGGGCAAGGGGGCAGTCCGCCAGCGCGAACTGGTGATCAACGCGCTGCGCATGCGCCCCGACCGCATCATCCTGGGCGAGGTGCGCGGGGAAGAGGCGCTGGACATGCTGCAGGCCATGAACACCGGGCACGACGGGTCCATCACCACCGTCCATGCCAACAATCCGCGCGATGCCATCGCACGCATCGAGACCATGGCGATGATGGGGTCGATCACCCTGCCCGCGGCCGCAATACGGGCCCAGATCGCCTCTGCCATCGACCTCATCGTGCAGGTATCGCGGATGAGCGACGGCTCGCGCCGCGTCACCCACATCAGCGAGATCACGGGAACCAGCGGAGACATCATCAGCCTGCAGGACATCTACCTGTTCGAGAAGCTGGGACTTGGGCCCAGCGGAAACGTCAAAGGGCGCTTCCACTCCACCGGCATCGTGCCCAAGTTCGGCGAACGGCTGAAGGCAGCCGGAATCCCGCTGGGCCTCAACCTGCTCGACCATTCGGTCGAAGTATAGAGGAGAGGCAGAGAGGGAGCGCCGACCATGGTTCTGCCGACACTTACATTTCTACTTGCGCTGGCGCTCAGCTTCACCATCCTAATGCTTGGGACGCGCGCAACGGCGTCAAGCAAGTCCGCGCAGGTACGCCTGACGACCATACGGCGTTCCATTCAGGCGAAACAGTCTGGCACCAGCGGAGCGGAACTGGAGACAGCCGGAGAGGAAGAATTCTTCGCCCGCCTCGGCATCGTGCTTGAGCGCTACCGATTCGGGAAGAAGCTCAAGGTGCTGCTGCTGCACGCCGACAGCAGCATGAGCCTGGGCGGCATCGTTCTGGCCAGCGCGGGTGGCGCGCTGGGCTGCGGGCTGCTCGGCTATCTCTTTACGCACATGCTTATGGTTGCCGGAGTTGCGACCGTCTTCGGAGCCCTGATTCCTTACGTATTGCTGCGCAGGAAACGCGGCCGGCGCCTGAAGGCGTTCAACACCGCACTGCCGGACGCCATCGATCTGATGGCGCGCTCGCTACGCGCGGGCCACTCGATGAACTCGTCTATTGAGCTCATTGCCGAGCAATCGCCCGAGCCGCTGGCGTCCGAGTTTGTACAGGTCTACAAGCAGCAGCGGCTGGGTCTGCACTTTCGCGAGGCACTGCTGGAGATGGGCACGCGCATTCCATCGAAAGACCTGCAATTCCTCATCACGGCCATTCTGGTGCAGAAGGAGACGGGAGGCGATCTGACGGAGATCCTCGACCGCACCGCGCACGTCATCCGCGAGCGCATCCGCATCGAAGGCGAGGTGCGCACGCACACCGCGCAGGGGCGCATGACCGGATGGATTCTGGGTCTGCTTCCGATCATCATGCTTGTACTGCTCAACATCATCAGCCCCGGCTACTCGAGCATTCTGTTCCACGATCCCACGGGGCAGAAGCTGCTCTATGCAGGCGGGGTCCTGATAGTTCTCGGTGGCCTCATCATTCGCAAGATTGTCGATGTTCAGGTCTGACGGTACGCCATGACTCCTCTCTTCTATCTCACCTTCGGGGCAACGATTTTTTCCGCTCTGTCGCTTGCCGTGTTTTTCTTCTTCACGCGCAGTTCGCGCGCCTCGCTGCAACGGATCCGCGAGATCACCCACGACGGCATACGCTTTCGGCGAAGCGTCCCGATGGGTAGCAACGCAGGCCGTCGATTCATGGTGGTGGTGCACTGGGTGCGTGCGCGCCTTGGCCTGGTGGCGGACGCCGAGCTGCCCGAACGCCTGGCCAACGCGGGATACAAGGGCAAGCTGTTCACCGATATCTACACCTCGTCGCGCATCTTCTTTCCGCTGCTTGCGCTGATTGCCGGCTCATTCATTCCGTACGAGCGCGGGTTCTGGATGATCGCGCTGCCCGCCGCCGCCTTCATTGCGCCCAACATCGTGCTGACGCGGCTGGTGAAGCGCCGCCGCGAGAAGATTCGCAAGAGCATTCCCGACGCCATCGACCTGCTGGTGATCTGCGTGGACGCGGGGTTGGGGCTCGACCAGGCGCTGCTTCGCGTGGGGCAGGAACTGGGCAACAGCCATCCCCAGATCACGGAAGAATTGCTGCAGATCAACCGCGAGCAGCGCGCCGGAAAACCACGCATCCAGGCCTGGGCCGATATGGCCGCGCGCAGCGAACTGCCGGACATCGACGCGTTCGCCGGAATGCTGGTGCAGACTGAGCGCTTCGGGACGCCAATCGCGCGCGCCCTGAGCGCCTTCGCCGACAACATTCGCCTGAAACGGCGTCAAGTGGGCGAAGAGAAGGCGGCAAAGACCACGGTCAAGATCATCTTCCCGCTGGTGCTGTTCATCTTCCCCAGCATGTTTCTGGTTTTGCTGGGGCCTGCCGTTCTCAGCATCATGCGCAGCATGGCTGCGATGGGACAGTGAGAAGAGGGTCGAGGAGCCAATCGCCATTTTGTTTGCCATTTGTTTGCTGTTTGTTCGTCCCCTCCCCCTGCCATCCCCTTTGCGGTGCATTGGTGCGTAAGTGGATTGTTATGTNNGCCACAGGGAAAACATACATAATGAACGATTTAGGAACAAGTGGTTTGGAATCAATCGGTTGAGCGGGATGTGGTTGGCCAAAAGATTGATTGCGTTGATGTTGCGGATAAAATATTCAGGACATAATGGTTATGGGTGAAAAAGAGACCCGGGCGCGGGTGGCTCCGGCAAAAGATTCATTAGGAACGGCTTGCACTCGGAGCTCTGAAATGCAGCGGCGCAATAAAACCAATACGGAGATTCTGGCTGCGCCAGAATGACGGGCTAAAACAAACAAAGGCAAATACGGAGATTC
>PLOT01000318.1 GCA_003142215.1 Granulicella sp.
TCCGAAACCCGGAGGGCGCGGAACGCGAGTTCTGAACGCAGAGCCGCAGGGCGCAGCTCTTACACCGAAGCGGTGGCCGAGTGAACGTGCAAACAGGAGATTATGCAGTCTACGTCACACCGGATCGGCTGTCAGAAACAGGTCACAAGAGCGCCAGCCGTAGGTCTGCTACGGTTCGCACCAAGCCTTGCGATTCGAGAGTATTCAGGTATTCCGCAACCGTCTTGGACGGATTCTTCAAGCTGAGGCGATGAGCTTCGACAGCTTCGTACACGTCCTCGGCGGCTAAATCGAGCAGGTTCATTACGAACTCATCCGGGGACTTCGCATCGATCTTAACCTGCATCTCCGGGTGCCAGTGTGAGAGTTTAGAGGAGATGCTCGATTACTGCGCGGACAACGGCATCCTCTCCGACGTCGAAGTGGTCTCCGTCCATCAGCTCGAACAGGCCTATGCCCGCGTGCTGAAGAGCGACGTGAAGTACCGATTCGTCATCGACATGAAGACGCTGGGGTAGTCACGGGTTGATATTCAATCCCGACAATCCTGAAAATGGCGTCTTCGGGTCGCCCACGAATGGCTCTTTCTGGCCAGCCAGATAATTCCTCAAGTCGCGCTCTCCAACGACGGGAACCACCGGCGCATAGGGGCTCAGAAGATCTCCCAAGGAACCCTTGATCGTCTTGTCGAGAGAATACTTGAAGGTAAAAATAGGCGAGCCGCCACCGTTGTCTTCACCGGTATAGGGACCGTTGGCCAGCCATCCATGACGCCTTGCGTCCCACACCTGGAGAAGCACGCGCGTGCGAACCGTGAATGGGGATTGTCCGGCGTTGGAATCCCCTTTTACGTCCTGAACGACGATACCAACCACCCAGTCCGCCCCGGCCCGTTTGGCCAGCAGGTCCAGGTTCCCCGCGGTGCGCGCGGATGGATCGGCAAGCTTGATCTTGGGGTCGGCATCGGCTGCATTGGCGGCCATCGCCTCGCCCAGCATTTTGAACTGCCGGGTGATGAATTCATATTCCTCCCGGTGCCGGACCACCACCGCGCGCTGGGCCTGCGAATGCGTATCCGGCACCGCGTCCAGCGGCGGCAGCAGCAGCACTCCGGTTTCGAAGGGGGTGACCTGGTCCGGAGGCAGCAGCCGTTCCTGGCCGTTTGCCTGGGCGCGGTCCGGCGAAGCGGTCAGCAACAGAACGGCCGACAAAGTCATCAAACCGGTTTTCACAACAGTTTTCAAGCTCATAAGTATTTTGGTCGATTAAATGGGCCATTGAAGAGATGAGATCCATCTCTTCAATGGCCGTTGACAGTTCGCTTGGAAAAAGCGGCCTTTAGAATCTTTCCACGCTCGGCCGTGACTAATGAAAGGTCACCACGCCAGTGGAGTAACTGATTGTTACCGAACTGGCAGAATTGTAGGTCGGCGTATTGCCATTGAACGTTACCACGCCCCAGGTGTTGTAGCTCTTCCCATACCCGGCGTTCTCATAACTGATGTCGAAGTCGGACCAGCGGTCGCCGACATAGATATAGCTTGTGGCACTGGAGCCGATCAGCTCGTAACAGAAGCTTACCTGGGAGTGGTGCGTGTCATCGGCGGTGGTTCCCGCAAAGGCGGCATCCTTCGTGTAGGAACTGGGAGTCTGAATGCCAGTTCCCCACACCGCATATGCGGAGGAGTAGCTCCACCCTGCCAGGTTGGACATGATGTAGTAGTACACTCCGTCCCGCTCAAACATATTGTTCGCTTCCTGCCCCTGGGGCCACTCGGAGATCAACGTGGCAGGCTCGATGGTCTCGTAATTCGAGCTGAGCGGTGAGACATAGGCATGCTCGCGGCCGTGAGAGTCGGAAAAGATCAAATACGGGGTCGAATCGTGGTCCACATCGATAAACGTCGACGAATCTCCCTCGATATTGTCATAGACGTTGCCAATGGTGGTCTGAACATTGTTGATGGTGAAGGGGCCGAGTGGCGAAGTGGACGTTAAACAGGCCATTCCACTACCCTCGGATCCTTCATACTCGGTCCATATGACGTACAACTTGGTGGAAGAGTTGTAGAGCATGGCGCCCATGCGGGCCACCCAGCTTGTGTCGCTGAAACCGGGTGTTGAGGTGGTAACCAGAGGATTGTGCGGTTCCCAGTTGATAAGATCGATGGAAGTGTAAACGTTGATCTGTTGAAATACCGCATCGCTGTTCCCAGATTGGGTGGGAGGGGTGCCGCCGTTGTAATACGAAACCGATCCGGCATATTGACCGCCGATCCAGTAGAAGGTGTTGCCGAACTTGGAGATGTTGCCACCCTGAGCATAGATGGGATTGCCCGCTGTGTCCTTCAACCAAACGTCATTGTTGACGGTTCCTGTAGCAAACGCCGGAAGCGCGGTGCTGGCAAGGGCGAGCGCCAGCAACATGGCTGAGAATCTCTTCATAGGTTTTCCTTTTGATGATCATATCGACTACGGCTGATCATCTTACACCTGCACGACTTACACTGTCAAGAGCTATCAATGCGTAAGCAGACAAATTTAGGTTGCGGTCGGAAATCGGTTTTTGCCGCCGGAGAGCTTATAGGCTTAGCGACTTGACGGTGTCAAGAAATAATGTCAACTGGAATCTCCTTTTTCGGCCCTGGTTCGCACAAATTATACCGCTCTTCAGCAGTATGGCCAGGCAAAGCTGCAATTCTGGTCGAAAAATAGAGCGATTCCGTGCCGCCCTGGACTCGACCGCGTAATCAGGAGCCTTCCTTGTCGATTTCTCAGA
>PLOT01000050.1 GCA_003142215.1 Granulicella sp.
GGCGCGACGCGGGGACGGATTGCCACCATCTTCTCCATTGAGTTTGCCGTGCTGGGACTGGTGGCGGGCGTGGTGGGAATCGGGTTTGCCAACCTGATTGTGAGGACGCTTCTGCGCCAGATGAATGTGGCGTACAAGGCGCAGTTGCTATTGAACTTCAGCGCGCTGGCGGGAGTGGCGGCGCTGACCGTGCTGACGGGCTGGATGGCAAGCCACCGGATACTGGAGCAGAAGCCACTTGAAGTGTTGCGCGAGGAGTAGTCGCGACGTTTGTTTATCGGTTCGGGTATCATCCATCTGCTGGGGCATGGGGGTTTTGCGTGGTCCGGCTTCATCTACTCGGGACAAACTAGAGCGAGGTAAGGCAATGTCGATTCGACGGATGCTGGGAGTGTTGATTGTTGCGGCGGGCGTTTGTCTGTTGGGGACGATGCAGCACGGTGCATGGGCGCAGCAGGCAGCAGCACCGCAGGCTGCACAGGCTACGCCACCTGCGACTGCGCAGCAGTTCCCGTCGCAGTTAACCGATACTCCGGTGGCCCCGCCCAACACGGAAGCGATGCGTCTGGCGGGGATTGCAAAGGACAACTCGCGCGAGTTCGGTTCCTCTCCGGACGACCCTGGGCCACTAGCCAAAGACCTGTCGCCGACCATTACGACAGCGGCAGTGAGCGCGGCGATGCGCAAGGTGGCGGACTGGCAGCTTGCCCAGTCGCAGCAGTACTTCACGGTGGTGGACCGGACGCGCAACCTGGACGGCCGGATATGGACCTGGAGTGTGCTATATGCCGGGTATATGGCCGCGGCGGAGTCGCTCAACGAGCCGAAGTACCGCGATGCGATGGAGGCGGTGGGCAAGAGTTACAACTGGGGGCTGCGTTCGACGCAGATGCCAAGCGGCGACGATCAGAGCATAGCGCAGATGTACCTGGAGCTTTATTTGAAGGACAAGAAGCCGGAACAGATTGCGACGATTCAGGCCGCGCTGGACGGAATTCTGGCCGCTCCGCGCCCGGAAGCGGGGTCGCAGCGGAGGATCACCTGGTGGTGGTGCGATGCCTTGTTCATGTCTCCACCGGTGTGGGCGCGGATGTATGCGGCGACTGGCGACAAGAAGTACATCACGTATCTCGACGAGGAGTGGGCCAAGACATCGCAGTTGCTGTACGACCCGCAGGCGCACCTCTATTCGCGTGACGCGACGTACATCCCAAAGACCGAGAAGAACGGGCAGAAGATGTTCTGGTCGCGCGGCGAGGGCTGGGTGATGGGCGGGCTGGCGCGGACACTGGAGTATCTGCCGAAGGACGATCCGGCGCGCGCGAAGTATGAGACGCAGTTGAAGGAGATGGCGGCGGCACTGGCCAAGATACAAGGGCCGGATGGACTGTGGCGCGCGGGGCTGCTGGACCCGGCAGACTACGACCAGCCGGAGATATCGGGGTCGGGGTTGATTACGTTTGGCATGGCGTGGGGGATCAACAACGGGATTCTGGACCGCGCGGTGTATGGGCCGGTGGTGACGAAGGCGTGGGCGGGAATGCTACAGCACATCTATGCGGACGGACGGCTGGGCGACATTCAGCAGACTGGCGCGGAGCCGGCGGCGTTCAAGGCCTCGGCAAGTTACAACTACGGTGTCGGCGGATTTTTGATGGCAGGCAGCGAGATGCTGAAGATGGCGCTGGCAGGGCAGACGGCTTCGCCGCAGAGGAACGGCGGGGGGAGTGCGCCGCCGGACGCAGCAGGGCGGCGCCAGGGAGCGATTACAGGCGGGATTACGCGGAAGTTTGGCAGCGTGCCGGACGATCCGGGACCGCTGGCGACGGACCTTTCGCCGAAGTTGAAGCCGAAGGCGGTGGCGGCGGCGATGAGGAAGGTGGCGGACTGGCAGCTCGCGCAGTCGCAGGAGTACTTCGCGGTCTTCGACCGGACACGCCAGCTCGATGGGCGGATATGGACGTGGGGCGCGCTGTACAGCGGACTGATGGCTGCGTCGGAGTCGCTGGGCGATCCCAAGTACAGCGGCGTGATGCGGGATATGGGCAAGACGTACAACTGGGAGTTGAGCAAAACGGAGGTGGACGCGAACCAGCACAGCCTGGCGCAGACCTATCTGGAGCTGTATCTGATGGACAAGAAGCCCGAGGAGCTGGCTCCGACGCAGGCCATCTTCGACGGGATACTGGCGAAGCCGCGGGTGGAACTGGGGACGGGGCGAAGGATCGAGTGGTGGTGGTGCGACGCTCTGTTCATGGCGCCGCCGGCGTGGACCCGGCTGTACGCGGCGACCGGAGACAAGAAGTACATCGTATATCTGGACGAGGAGTGGGCGAAGACATCGCAGCAGTTGTATGACACGCAGGCGCACTTGTACGCGCGGGACGCGAGCTTCATACCGAAGACGGAGAAGAATGGGCAGAAAATATTCTGGTCGCGCGGCGAGGGATGGGTGATGGCGGGGCTGGCACGGACGCTGGAGTACCTGCCAAAGGACGATCCGGCGCGCTCGATGTACGAGACGCAACTGAAGGAGATGGCCGCCGCGGTGGCGAATATCCAGGGGCCGGACGGGCTGTGGCGGTCGGGAATGCTGGACCCGGCGGCGTACGACCAGCCGGAGATTTCTGGGTCGGCGCTGATGACGTTCGGCAT
>PLOT01000255.1 GCA_003142215.1 Granulicella sp.
AGGCGGGCGACGGCGCCCAGCTCCGTAGTGCAGACCGGCGTGAAGTCCTTGGGGTGCGAGAAGAGAACCGCCCAGTTGTCTCCGATCCACTCATGAAAGTGGATGGTTCCCTGCGTGGTCTCTGCGGTAAAGTCGGGAGCTACGTCATTGATGCGGAGTGACATGAAATTTTACCTCGTAAGTTCGATTGTCTTTCCTGGCCCGTGTGATTGGATGTTGGTCTGGTCGGATTGGATGAACTTGCGCGCAATAAAAAACCCGCCCGGCTCGTTGGCTCTGGGTGGGTTCTGCGTTGCTCGAATCGAATCTTCGCTTACCGCGATTCGCCTATCCGCACACCCACTCTGTACAACCGCAGCAACAGAGGCGGCAGCAGGTGAGGTTCGTGTTGGGCGTCATCGTCATGGCTAATCCTGTCTTCTTGCAGCTTGTGCCAGCACCGCATCCAGTAGAACTGGCTTGAAGCAGTTTGCTCCAATGCGGTCTACTTGAAAGATACGTTCGAGGAGGCTCTGTGTCAACTTCGGGTTCTGCAACTTCTGCACCAACGTCGGTCCTGACTGCGCAAACTTCGCAGCAGGAGTACGCATTTGCACAGGTGGATGTCTTCGCCGAGCAGCCGCTGGAAGGCAACGCTCTGGCCATCTTTACCGACGCGCGCGGCCTCTCCAGCGCAGATATGCAGGCCCTGGCACGCGAGACCAATCTGAGCGAGACCACCTTCATCCTGCCCCGCGCGGTCGAGGTGGAGCGCGAGCGCGGCGTTGCCGTCCGCATCTTCACCACGCGCGAGGAGCTGGAGTTTGCCGGCCATCCCACGCTAGGCACCGCGAGCTGGCTGCATCTGAATCACCCCGTTCTGCGCGGCGCGCGCGAAATCACGCTGGAGCTGCGCATCGGCCCCATCAAAGTGAACTTCACCGAGCAGCAGCAGGAACCCGGCGTCTTCGCAACCATGCGCCAGAACGATCCCAACTTCGGCGAGATGCATTCGCCCCGCGCTGTCGCCGACGCACTCGGCCTCGCACTCGACGACATCGACCTGACGCTGCCGATTCAGACCATCTCCACCGGCGTGACCTTCTGCATCGTCCCTCTGCGCTCGCTGGAGGTGGCTGCGCGACTTGCTATTCCGCAGGCGGAATCGCAGGCGTATCTAACGCAGAGCGATGCAAAGTTCTTCTACTGCATCACTCGCGCTGCGGCTGGTTCGGGCGCGGAGTGGCACGCGCGCATGCAGTTCTACAACGGAGAAGATCCCGCCACGGGTTCAGCCTCCGGCTGCGTCACCGCATATCTGGTTCGCCATGGGCTCGCTGCCAGCGGCCAGAAGATCGTCATCGAACAGGGCATCGAGATGCTGCGTCCCAGCCGCATCACCGTTCAGGCTGCGATGGCTGGTGACCGAGTCACGGATGTGCGCGTGGGCGGCCGCACCATTCCTATTGCAAGCGGACGCGTTTTCCTGCCGCGTTGCACTTAATTTCAACAGGTCCACTATGGAAATCACCAACAGGGACGCATACTTTGAAAATTCGGTGAATGCGCAAGGGAAAATTCCCTTCGTTTTCGTCTTTTATTCGCAGTTGCCAAGATGGATAACCCTCCGTACTGTGGGGAAGCGCTGAGGAACGAAAGCTGACTTGGCAATAGCAATTCGATACCCGTACTTGAATCAGAAAAAGTAATTGTTTCTCACACAATTTGAGTTGAGAGAAGCCAACGGCCTCGCGGTCGCGGCTCTCCGGCACACAGTTCCTGGCTGAACACCCCGTCGAGCTGGCCTCGGATCTTCAGACACTCGTCTGGCGACACTCCGATCCACTCGAACTGTGGCAGTCCGGACACCTGCCATCCCGGAGTTCCGCGAGGCAACCCGCGAACCAGCCTCGGCTCTCTCTCGCACCCGCGGTCTGTCGTGCCGGCATAAGCTCGTTCGGCGGCCGGGGAAGCTGTCTCCTCACGGAGCAGACAGGAGAGCTTCGCCCCCGAGGGTGTGGCTCCAAGGGTTGTCCCTCCTGCCGGCTTGGTCGAAGCAGCTCCCAAAGCCGCCGTAGCCGAGTTCCTCGGCCCGGACCGCGGGCCAACTACCACCGCCCGCCGGCGTGTCTGCCAACCAA
This sequence comes from Granulicella sp., assembly GCA_003142215.1. Taxonomy (GTDB): domain Bacteria; phylum Acidobacteriota; class Terriglobia; order Terriglobales; family Acidobacteriaceae; genus Edaphobacter. Next base: position 2,121 of record PLOT01000255.1, read on the forward strand.
CAGACTCGCCCGACGGCACAATTCGCCAGGCTGCACCGCTCGACCCGGTTCTGAAGCCGGTCAACGGCGCCGACAGGCAGAAGAGAGAAGTCATGCGCCCCAAGAAGACCATTCTCTGCGTCGACGACAACGAACAGGTCCTCTCCGTCCGGACCTTCCTGCTGGAAACCAGAGGCTATCGCGTCATCGCCCTCACCGACCCGCACCAGGCGCTGGAAGTCATTGCCAACTCCCTGCCCGGAACGCTCGATCTCCTTCTGTCGGACCTCATCATGCCGCAGATGGACGGCAACGAGCTGGTGCGCCGCGCCAAGGACATGCACCCGCAACTGCCCGCGCTGATCGTCTCCGGCACCGTCACCGCGTACGACCGCGCAAGCCGCGCAGACGTCTTCCTGCCCAAGGGCGCGTGCTCGCCAGCAGAGCTGCTGGAACGCGTCCGCATCCTGGTGGCCCGCAAGCGCGGCCCCAAGAAATACTCGATGCCCTCCGCCCCCATGGCCCCCAGCCGCAGCATCGCTGCCGTCTCTGCCTAGATGGGTGGTTTCATGGGATTGCTCCTCGACTCTGGATCTGCCGGGCTGCTTGCTGCGCCTAAGCGATAGGCTCCTCGACTTCATACCGACTAGTTGGTATCATACTAATAAGTATGTGCGAGTGCGAGGAGCGTTATGGCTAATCGAAAGCAATCCAGCCCACAGGAAAAGCCCCCGTCCAGGACCAGGCTACTCGATGCGGCACTGCATCTGATCCGCGCCAAGGGCTACGCCGCCACAACCGTCGACGACATCTGCCACCGCGCGGGAGTGACCAAGGGCAGCTTCTTCCATCACTTCAAGAGCAAGGACGATTTGGCGCTGGCCGCTGTCGCGCACTGGGAGGCTGGTACAGCCAGCCTCTTCGCGGCAGCGGGGTACCACCAGGCCCAGGACCCGCTGGATCGCCTGCTTGGCTATGTGGACTTTCGCGCCGCGATCCTCATCGGCGAACCGGCGGAGTACACATGCCCGCTGGGCACACTGGTTCAGGAGACCTACGCAACTCACCCGGAGATCCGCGCCGCCTGCGAGCGGGCGTTATCGGCCCACACCGCAGAGCTGACACGCGACATCGAAGCGGCAAAGCAACTTTACGCATCCACCGTCCCGTGGAGCGCGGAGAGTGTAGGCAACTTCATCCAGGCCGTGCTTCATGGCTCTTTCATCCTTGCCAAGGCAAAGCAGGGCCCCGAGGTGGTGCGCGAGAACCTGGAACATCTGCGCCGCACTCTGCGCGTTCTGTTTCAGCCAGACTCGTATTCCGATCCAGCGAAGGCGATGGAATTCGCCTTCCGGCCGGAGGCTCCTGATTCCCCTGTAAAGAAGAAAGATCGCCAGCAGCCGGCCTCTCATTCCAAGCCGGTGGAGGAGCCTGAGGCGGAACTCGAACCAGAGGAGGAGTACGACAGCCAGCGAAGCCACTTCGTCGACTAAGGCTGCAACCTTTGCGCGCTGCAATCTATCCAACAAGAGTACGGACCTGCCTCCTCATGGCGGTTGAAAATAAGATTCCGTGCATTCCGCGGTCTCGCGTGGAGACGATTGTGGGCCCACCCAGAGACCATTGAGCCATAAGCGTCTGCAACCCGGTGGGAATCCATGAGCGAAGAGAAGAACACCGGGTCCGCGACTGCCAATCCACCGTCAAAGCAGGCAGATTCACCGACGGATCCGCCTCAGGGTTCCGCGCCCGGCGGGAGTGCTTCATCCGGCGGACTGACGGGGGATGAGGCGCGCAGCGGTCTGGAAAAAGACGGGCCAAATGCGATGCCGGACACGTCCGCTCATCCGTTGCGCGATGCATTGACGAAGTTCTGGGCACCGGTGCCCTGGCTGCTGGAAGCCGCGATTGTGCTTCAGGTGGTGCTGCACAAATATATTGAAGCCGCGGTGATTGGCGGCCTGCTGGTCTTCAACGCCGCGCTGGCCTACTTTCAGGAGGGCCGCGCGCAGGCCACGTTGGCCGCGTTGAAGTCGCGCCTGGCGCTGAATGCGTCGGTGCGCCGCGATGGCGCGTGGAAGACCATCCCGGCCGCGGAACTGGTGCGCGGCGATGTGGTGAAGCTATCGCTGGGAGGCGTGGTTGCGGCGGACGTTCACCTGATGGATGGATCGGTGCTGCTGGATCAATCCATGCTGACCGGCGAATCGTTGCCAATCGAGGCGGGTGCCGGCGCGGACACCTATGCCGGAGCGCTGGTGCGGCGTGGCGAAGCGACGGCCCAGGTGACGGCAACCGGCATCCACACCAAGTTCGGGCGAACGGCGGAGCTTGTGCGCAGCGCGCATGGCGTGAGTTCGCAGCAGAAGGCCGTGCTGCGGATCGTTCGCAATCTGGCAATCTTCAATGCCGGGGTCATTGTCCTGATCGGCGTCTACGCCTATCTGCACTCGATGCCGTGGAGCGAGATGATTCCGCTGCTACTGACCTCGGTGCTGGCGGCGATCCCGGTGGCGTTGCCGGCAACCTTCACGCTGGCGGCGGCGCTGGGCGCACGCGCGCTGGCAAAGCTCGGCGTGCTGCCAACACGTCTCACCGCTGTCGATGAAGCCGCAACCATCGATGTACTGTGCTCGGACAAGACGGGAACGCTGACCCTCAACGCGCTTTCCGTGACCAGCGTGCGACCGCTGCCCGGCTTCGACGAGGCGCACGTTCTTGGGCTGGCCGCGCTGGCCAGCTCCGAGGGAGGAGAGGACCCGGTCGATAAGGCCATTCGCGACGCGGCCTCGCATAAGCCCGCATCCGACCTGCCCAAGCTCACCAACTTCGTTCCCTTCGACCCAGCCAAGAAGATCTCCGAAGCCATGACGACCGACGCGAAGGGCGGTCAGGAACGCATCGTCAAAGGGGCCTATCTGGCGGTGACCGGTCTTGCGGCGGCGGCTCCCACCGCGGCTGCGATCGCCGACGAGCTGGAAAAACAAGGCTTCCGCGTTCTGGCCGTGGCTGCGGGCGCACCGGGGTCGATGCAGATGGCCGGCTTCATCGCACTCAGCGACCCGCCGCGCAGCGACTCGACCTCACTCATCACGGAGCTGAAGGGCCTCGGCGTTCGCACCGTCATGGTGACGGGCGATGCGCCTGCAACTGCGGCCATCGTCGCGCATCTGGTCGGATTGGACGGTGCGGTATGTCCTGCCGGGCCGATCCCCGAGGCAGTCAAGCCGGGGGACTTCGCCGTCTTCGCAAGCATCCTTCCCGAAGGAAAGTTCAATCTGGTTAAGGCCTTCCAGAAGAACGGGCATACGGTCGGGATGTGTGGCGATGGTGCGAACGACGCGCCCGCGCTGCGTCAGGCGCAGATCGGCATTGCGGTCTCGACGGCGACTGATGTGGCCAAGTCTGCGGCGGGCGTGGTGCTGACCGAAGCGGGACTGGGCGGCATCGTCTCTGCCGTCAAAGAAGGCCGAACCACGTTTCAGCGCATCCTGACCTATACGATCAACTCCGTTAGCAAGAAGATTGTGCAGGTGCTTCTGCTGGCAATTGGGCTGCTCCTGACGGGACACGCCGTGCTGACGCCGATGCTGATGGTCATCGTCATGATTACGGGAGATTTTCTGTCCATGTCGTTGACGACCGATCGCGTCCGTCCATCGGTCGCGCCGAACTCGTGGCAGATCGGCCGGATCACCAGTGCAGCCGTCGTTCTGGGCGTGTGCTTTCTGGTATTCTGCACGGGCGTTCTGCTGGTGGGAATCTACAAGCTGAAGCTTGACATTGCGGCCCTGAGAACTGTTTCCGTCGTTGCGATCGTCTACGGCAGTCAGGCCATAATCTACGCGATCCGCGCGCGCCGCCGCCTCTGGGGGCTGCGCCCAACGCTATGGCTTGTGCTCTCTTCCATCGCAGACATCCTCATCATTACCATGCTGGCCAATCGAGGGATTGCGATGGCACCTTTACCGCTATCGGTGCTGGCCTGCGAATTTGCAGCCGCAATTGTCTTTGGGGCGATTCTCGATGCAGTGAAGATTCCCGTCTTCGCCCGTCTTCAACTCTCATAGAACCTCTTCCCCATTCCGAGTCAGGCTCTCATCCCGCGAGTGCTCCGTGCGCGGCTTCGAGGACTTGCTCGACCTCCGTTGGGCCATGGGCGACGCTGACGAAGGCGGCCTCGAACTGGCTGGGCGGCAGCCAGACACCGGCCTCCATCATGCGCCGGTGGAAGCGGGCAAAGGCTTTGCCGTCGGACTTTGCTGCCGAGGCAAAATCCGTCACCGGATCGCCGGTGAAGAACCAGGTGAACATCGACCCCACGCGGTTTGTGGTCAACGGCACGCCAGCTTTGCGCGCCAGCTCTGCAACTCCTTCCGCGATGCTTTGCGTCACGCGTTCGAGCTGCGGATAGATCTCACCCTCGTGCGCGATGAGGTGCTTGAGCGTCGCGATTCCGGCGGCCATGGCCAGCGGGTTTCCGCTGAGCGTTCCGGCCTGGTAGACGGGGCCGAGCGGCGCGAGATGGTCCATCACGTCGGCGCGTCCGCCAAAGGCTGCGCAGGGCAGGCCGCCGCCGAGGATCTTGCCCAGCGTGGTGAGGTCTGGCGTGATATCGAAGAGTTGCTGCGCGCCACCGAGCGAGAGGCGGAAGCCCGTCATTACCTCGTCGAGAATGAGCAGTGCGCCCTGCTCGGTTGCGATCTTGCGCAGCCCTTCAAGATAGCCCGGCGCGGGCGGAATCGTACCCGCATTGCCGACGACCGGCTCGACCAGGATGCATGCGATCTCGGCCGGATGCGCGGCGAACGCAGCCTCGACTGCTGCGAGATTGTTGTACGGCAGAGCCAGCGTGTGCTGCGCCGTCTCTAGCGGAACGCCCGCCGAGCCGGGGATTCCGAACGTTGCCACGCCCGAGCCGGCTTTGACCAGCAGCGCGTCGGCGTGGCCGTGGTAGCAGCCCTCGAACTTGATGATGAAGTTGCGCCCGGTAAAGCCGCGCGCCAGCCGGACCGCCGACATGCAGGCCTCGGTGCCGGAGTTGACGAAGCGCATCTTTTCGACCGAAGGGAAACAGCGGCGGACTAATTCTGCTAACGCCGCCTCGCCGGAGTGGGAGGCACCGAAGCTGGTGCCGCGGCCGGCCACCTCGCGGATGGCCTCCACCACAGGCGGGAACGCGTGGCCCAGGATCATGGGGCCCCAGGAGCCGAAGAGGTCCACATAGCGGTTGCCATCGGCGTCGAAGAGAGTCGCGCCCTCGGCCCGCTCGATGAACGGCGGAGCACCGCCTACCGCGCGGAAGGCACGCACCGGCGAGTTGACCCCGCCGGGGAAGAACTGCTCGGCCCGTCGTTGCAGATTGCGCGATTGCGCGTGCGGCTTTTCGGTTTCAGAGTGCATCGAATCAGTATAGGAGGGCAGTGTGCCCAGCAGCGAATCCAGCCCAAGACCGAAGTCGGCGAGTGGCGCCTGCGTTCTGCTCTACGACGGCGAATGTGGCCTGTGCCGGAGCGCCGTTGGATGGCTGTTACGCCATGACACGCGGGGGTGCCTGCTCTTCGCGCCGCTACAGCAGACGTTGGATGGCGAGGTCTTCGCCGGGAATGCGCTCCCCTCGCAGCCGATCTCCTCCGCTGTGCTGGTGATGAACTTCGGCGAGCCTGGAGAGCGCGTGTCTGTGCGCACCGACGCCATGCTGGGCTGCCTCGGCGTTCTTGGCGGCGGGTGGGCTTTGCTTGCTGCCGTCGCTCGGCTGGTTCCGAGCTTACTGCGCGATATTGCATACAACTGGCTCGCGCGCAACCGCCATTGGCTCTTTGCAGACGGCGAGTGCTGCGCCCTTCCTACTGCCGCCGAGCGCGCCCGCTTCCTCAACATCTGACAGGATTTTACCTCCCGGCGGAACTTGTCTGCCGCATTTATCCTCATGCGCGGCTGATAGACTGGAGTTTCGCCGCCGTGCATGGCGAAGTACGCGTCCGTAGACGGCAGCGTCGCGGCAAGTTCATACACATTGCATCAGTGCTGGCCCCGCGCAAGCAGGACCAAAAGCAGAATCATCCAAGAGAATCCGAGTGTTTGAAGAGTCTTCCAATCCGCCCGCACCGCCCCTCGCAGACCAACCCCTTGCAGGCCAACCGGACCAGGCCGCGCACGATGCTGTACTCCACGCAGAGCGCGCAGATGCGAAGCCCGCCGCAAAAGTCCGTGCCACCTACTCCGATGCCGGGGTTGACATCACCTCGGGCGACCGCGCCAAGCAACGGATCAAGATGCTGGCGCGCAAGACATTCAACAAGCATGTGCTCTCGGAGATCGGCGGATTTGGCGGTCTGTTCGCGCTGGACCTGGAAAAATTCCCCCAGCCCGTGCTTGTCTCCAGCGCAGACGGCGTGGGGACCAAGCTGAAGGTTGCGTTTGAGCTGGGAATCCACCACACCATTGGCGCGGACCTGGTGAACCACTGCGTCAACGACATTGCCGTGCAGGGTGCGACGCCGCTCTTCTTCCTCGACTACCTGGCGACGGGCAAGCTGCGCGAGCAGGATAGTGAGACGGTGGAGACCGTGGTGCGCGGGCTGTCAGAGGCGTGCAAGGCCAACGGATGCGCCCTGATCGGCGGCGAGACGGCGCAGATGCCCGGCTTCTACGCCGACGGCGAGTACGACCTTGCGGGTATGATCGTCGGTTGCGTCAACCGGCCGGACATCATTACCGGCGACAAGATCGAGGCGGGCGATGTGCTGATTGGGCTACCCTCGAACGGTCTGCACACCAACGGCTACTCGCTGGCGCGCAAGCTGCTCTTCGAGGTTGCGGGATACTCGCCCGACCACTACGTCAACGAGCTGAAGGACAAGACGGGCGCGGCGTTGATGCGGACGCATCGCAGCTATCTGGCGATTCTCAAAAAGCTGACCGGCGCGGGGATTGTGCGCGGAATGGCGCACATCACCGGCGGAGGAATTACGGAGAACCTGCCGCGCATCCTGCCGCGCGGAACCGCTGCGGTCGTCGATCTGGCGAGCTGGACCGTGCCGCCGATCTTCGAGCACCTGCGGGAGCTGGGCAACGTCGCCGAGGACGAGATGATGCGCACCTTCAACATGGGGATTGGGATGATCGTGGTCGTCCCCGCCGAGCAGGTGAAGAAGGCAAAGGCCGTCCTCAACCGCGCCAACGAGCGCTTCCACATCATCGGGCGGATTACGCGCGGCGACCGGCGAGTCAGCTACAACTAAGCCTTCGTTCTGTAAGTGCTCCGCAGATGATACGACCTTCAGCCGCGCCTCATGCCGCGGTCCATGGCCTGATTGGCGAGGCGGTCGGCGTCTTTGTTTTTGTGGCGCAGGGCGTGGGTGATCTCGAAGGCTTCGAGCTGGGAGATTTTTTTCTTGGCTTGATCGAAGAGCGGCCGGAGGATCGGGCTCTTGACCTGATACTTTCCCTGAATCTGCTTGACCATCAACTCGGAGTCGGAGACAACGCGCAGGCGGCGATGGCCGTGCGCGAGCGCGTAGTCGAGCGAGGCGAGCAGGCCGGAGTACTCGGCGAAGTTGTTGGTCTGGATTCCGAGGAACTCCGAAAGTTCGGCGAGGACAGAGCCGTCGGCGTTCTGGATGAATGCGCCGAAGCCGGAGGGGCCAGGGTTGCCGCGCGCGCCGCCGTCGCAGTGGGCGGAGATCCATTTTCCAGAGACAGGGCCGGAGGCGGTGCGGGGATCAGGAAAGAGGCTGGGCTGGGTCGAGCTTGGAGGCATGGGTTGAGTCTACCCGGGTTTGTCGTTTGAAGTTCTCATTCGGCGGGGTAGAACGAGCGACGACGTAAAACAAACTACGACAAGAGCAAATACAGAGATTCTGGCCTTCGACTTCGCTCAGGCCAGAATGACGACCTTGGTGGCGCTCACCTTTTCGCCTCGCGGCGGTCTATTGAAGTGACCCATTCCTGGCTCCGGAGTCAGTACGATGAATGCAAATGCGATGGGACTGGACGGCGGGATTACGCCGGTGCTCTCGGCGATGGTTGGCTGCGGTCGCGCACGAGGCGCGAACGCGCACAGCCCTGCGTTGCGCCTCTCCGCGCTGATGGACGCGGTAGCCCGTGTGGGCGCAACTCGCTCTAGGGCGATAGAATCGTCCCCAGCGATGGCGAAGGCGGCGCAGTCCGGGATTAAGACCGACAGGAACGGCGGCAAGCTGACCCAGGCGCAGTTGGACGCGCGCGCCCAACAGCGTGCTGAAGACGACGATCTGATCCGCGAGGCGCAGCGCGGCGACCGCACTGCATTCGACTCGCTGGTGCGGCGTTACGACCAGCCCGTGCTGCGGCTTGCGCTGCACATGCTCGGCAACGAGCAGGACGCGCAAGACGTGCACCAGGAGGCGTTCCTGAAGGCGTATCGCCACATTGGGAATTTTCGCTTCGAGTGCTCGTTCTACACCTGGCTCTACCGGATCGTGACCAACCTTTGCCTGGACCATCTGCGGCGGCGCAAGAGCCGGCGCGAGGACCCGGCCACGGTGCTGGACGCGCGCGGCGACGAGATGGACCTGCTGTCGAACATCTCCGACACCCGCGCCATGGCCAACCCGGCGCGCGAGCTCGACCGCAAGCGCATGGGCGAGTGCATCCTCCTCGCGCTGGACAAGCTGACGCCGCGCGAGCGCACCGTCTTCGAGCTAAAGCACTACCAGGGACTACGGCTGCGCACCATCGGCGAGATGCTGAGCACCACCGAGGAGACGGCAAAGAACACACTCTTCCGCGCGACCCGCAAGCTGCGCGCCGAACTGGCAGAGTTGAGAAGTTAGGCACGAGGTTCAAGGTTCGAGGTTCGAGTTGTAAGTGCAGACGGTTGGGCGGACGGGCGGATTGTATAGACCCGAAGAAGGCATTTTGAAGAGGCAGTTCCTTGAGGCCGGTTGAGGTAGAGCGATGAAGTGCGAAAAGGCGCAGCAAAATATAATTCTTGTCACCTACGGCGAACTGCCGGATGAGCAGATGGCCTCGCTGGAGGAGCATCTGGCGGGCTGCGAGGCGTGCAGCCGCGAACTGCAGGCGCAACTTGCCCTGCACGAGGCGCTGGCCTTGAACCCCGTGGCCGATCCCTCGCCGAACCTGCTGGCGAGCGCGCGTATGAGGCTGGACGAGGCGCTGGACACGATTCCGCCGCATGGCTTGCTGACCCGCCTGCGCAGCAACCTGTTTGGCTGGCTAGGGTATATGCAGAGCGCGCCGGGGCTGATGACACTGCTGGTGGGCGCGGGATTGAGTGTGGGTTTTCTGAGCGGCATCTCCACCCTTCGCTACCAGGTGGCGCACCAGCCCAGGCTGCCGTCGCCGGTGGTGCTGAGCAACACGACCAACGGGACGATCGCAAACGTCAGCGGGATTGTGCAGACTCCCAACTCGGCGATCGTTCAGGTGACGTACAACCGCGTGGTGCCGGAGACGGTGCAGGGCTCGCTGGACGACCCGCAGATTCGACAGTTGCTGCTGATTGGAACCAAGTCCGCCGCGACCAACGGGGTGCGGACCGATTCGGTGGCGCTGCTGGCCAACGAGTGCCGCGCCGGACGGCAGTGCTTGGGTGAGCAGGACGGCGGCGGGATTCGCAGCGCGCTGCTGGTGAGCCTGCGCTACGACAAGAGTCCCGCCGTGCGGCTGAATGCGCTGGATGGGTTGCAGCCGTACGTCGTCGAGGACCAGCGGGTGCGCGACGCGGTGCTGGAGGCCCTGATGCACGATGCCAGCCCGCAGGTGCGCACACGCGCCATCAGCCTGCTACAGCCGGTCGAGTCGGACTCCAGCGTGCGCAAGGTGATGCGCACCGTCTCCACCACGGACGAGAATCCGTACATCCGCAACGTCAGCACGCACGCGTTGGCGGGAACGGCTGACATTCAGTAGGTTCGAGGTACATGGTTCAAGGTTCGAAGCGATGAAGAGGGCACTGGGATACGCGCTGGTACTGCTGGCGGTTTGGGCTGCGGCAACCCGGTGCGCCCGTGCCAGCAGTGCGGGTGCGCCTGCCGCGCGCGCCGCTCAGGGCTATCTGGGCGTCGATGTGCGCGACGTAGCAGAGGACCAGCTTGCGGCGCTGAAGCTGAAGGAGGCGCGCGGCGCGGAGATCGTCCTGGTGGATCACGACGCTCCGGCCGGCAAGGCGGGCCTGCGCGAGCACGACGTCATCCTGCGCATGAACGGCCAGTCTATCGAGGGCGAAGAGCAGCTCCGCCGGATGCTGCGCGAGTCGCCTCCGGGAACGCCGCTCACACTCCTGGTCAGCCGCGACGGACAGCAGAGCACCGTGACCACGCAGACCGCCAACCGCGACGAGGTCGAGCGCCAGGCGTGGGAGCAGCACCTCACCGTCCCCGAGCCGCTACCGGCCGCCGAGATCGATGGCAGCATCTACTTCGCCGCTCCGTCCTCCCCCACTCAATCCGCGCGCGGCAACAGCTTCCTCGGGCCCCTGCTGATGAACCCCTCCTACACCGGAGCCATGCTGGAGACACTCAGCGCGCAGCTTGCAGAGTACTTCGGCGTGCCCAGCGGCACTGGCCTTCTGGTGCGCAGCGTGGAGGCCAACTCGCCCGCGGCGCTTGCGGGAATGCGCGCCGGCGACGTGGTGGTGCGGGCCAACGCGAAGGCCGTGGCCAGCTCCGCCGACTGGACCCGCGCGATCAAGGACAGCCACGGACGTCCCCTCGCCGTCGTGGTGCTGCGCGACAAGAAGGAGCAGACCTTCAGCCTCACTCCAGACAGCAAGCGGCGCTCCAGCCTGCAGCAGTCCACTGATGGCTCCGAGCGCGCGATGCTGGCCCCGATAGGATTCTTCTGGCTTCCGCTCCCTTAGCCAACGACACCGAACGATGTCGCCGCAATCGATCCCGGTACACTGGGATTGAGGGACCGAACCATGAGGCGCCACGCCGCACTCGCGCTCACCTGCATTCTCTGGGCAATTCCGGCGACGCTCTCAGACGCGCAATCTCCGGCACAGGCTGAATCTGCGCCGACGTCGGGTGCCGACGCCATATCGACGCCTGCCGCGCAGGCCTCCACGCTCACCGCGCGCTCCACCCTGGTTCTGGTTCCCGCGCTGGTTCGCAACAAGGCCCACGCGCTCGTCTTCACGCTGAAGGCGGACGACTTCGCGCTCACCGACGATGGCGTTCCGCAGAAGCTCACGATGGAACAGGACACCGGCGGCGAACCTCTCGCGCTGGTCATCGACATCGAGGGCGGAGGCGCGGGCGTCGATGAGCTGGATAAGTACCGTGCGCTGGCTCCCATGCTCAGCTCCGTCGTCGGAGGCGTCCCTCACAAGATCGCCGTCGTTGGCTTCGACAGTTCGCCGGTGCTGGTCGAGGACTTCACGCCGGACAACGACCGCGCCGCACACGCCATCAACGCGCTTATCGCCGACGACAGCGGAGACAAGGGGGCGGCCATTCTCGACTCGCTGGGCTTCTCCCTCGACCTGCTGGGCAAGCAGCCCACTGGGTATCGCCGCGCCATCCTGCTGGTGAGCGAGACGAACGACCACGGCAGCAAGCTGCGGCTGGACGAGGCGTTGCGCGAGATCAGCGACACCAACACCGCCATCTACAGCATCGGTTTTTCCAGCGGCATGGACGAGCTGAAGAACGGCTCCGCCAACGCTCTTGGCAGCTCAACCCCCGGCCCGGCCCACGGCTGCATGAGCCGCGACCCCAACGACCCGACCGTCGATCTGAGTAAAAGCCCCGCTGAGCAGGCATACGGCTGCCTGGAGCTGCTGGCGCCTCCGCTGGCACTGGCCAAGGCAGCCGTAATCGCCATCTTCGAGGGCCTGCAGAAGAACATTCCCGAGACCGTCGCGCGGCTGACCGGCGGCGAGTACTTCAAGCTGGGCAGCGAGAAGAACCTGGAACGCGACCTGGCAACGATCTCCAACCACATCCCCAACCGCTACATTCTGAGCTTCCAGCCGCAGTCGCCCCACCCCGGCCTGCACGCCATCACGCTGCGCCTGCCCAACTACGCTGACCTCGCCGTGACCGCGCGCGGCAGCTACTGGGCCGACAGCGAAGCTCCGACTGCGAAATAAAACCAATTCAGGTCAGATTGTGGAGTTGATTGCACCTGTACCCCCTCCCCCCCCTTTTTACGTGCTTCCTAAAGTCTCTGTAAACAAAGAGATGTGACTTTGAGCATGCAAAGGTTAGATTCCAGGCTACTTACATCTATCAATAAGAAAATAAATGGTTTCCTCCGTACTTCAGTTTCGGGCATGAAAAACCCCGGCGCGCTGCCGGGGTTTCCCTTGTTTTCTTAACTACTTCTATTTTACAGGATGGGGCATAACTACTATGCCACTTGCGGGGAAGTTTTTTCTCTTTTGTTTTCTATTGGTTGAGGTGATTTTGGAGGGTCGATGGGCTTGACACGCGGATTTACGGGGAAAATCGGGGAAAAAATCTTCGGGAGCGGGAGGAGATAGCGGTAGACCCACCCTTCGCTAGAAAGAAGCGAAGGATGAGGCACCCATTTTTTGTGGGTTCAAAAAACATGAGTGGGCCCGCCCCCAAGAACAGACAACGGCGAAATGCGGGGGTCCCTCCACTGCGCTGCGCTCCGGTCGGGATGACGGCTGTTTGGGGTGTAGCACCCGGCGCTCTAAGCTTTGCGCTCGGTCAACGTGGTGCGCATGGCGGTGCTGTCGTTCCAGGCCAGGCGCAGGCCGCTGGAGAGCGGCGCGGCGCCAAGCAGGCGCACGAAGGCGAGCACCGCGCTCAGGTAGACCGGCGCGCTGCCACCGCGCCAAAGCTCCGAGAGCTGTCGCGAGTTCCCCTCCGCGTCGGGGTGGAAGACGCGATCGTCCCAGCGTTGCGAGCCCTCGGGGAAGTCGGGGTAGTTGCGGATGGCGGCCAGCGTGGAGTTGAGGATGCGGTGCTTCCACGGCTCGGCGTACTGCGGCATGAAGAGCACATGGCTCTGGCGGTCGCGGCGAACCTCATGCACAAACTCGGTGAAGCTGGCGGCGCGCGTCAGGTTGAGGTTGGCGTTGGGCTCCACGCCGTGCCGGTCGCCTCCGCTGATGAGTACCTGGTTCCACTGCGCGGCCAGTTTGGCGGCCTCGCGGTTTTCGTCCCAGTTGCGCAGGCCGTTCAACTCGACGGCGTGGCAGAACTGGCCGTAGACGGCGAGAAAATCGTTCACCAGAAGGCGGTGCTTCGCGTCGCCGATGCGGTAGAGGTCCCACAGCGGATGGTTGAAGACGATCAGCGCGCCGGGGAGTTCGTCCAGCTCGGCGAGCATCTCGGTGAGCAGCTTTGCCGACCGCTCCGCGACCGGGATGGCCGTGAAGGCCTCCATGCGCCGCATCCACTGCGCTCCGGTTGCGCTGGGCAGGTTGTGGATGCCGAGATGGAAGGAGGTCGCGCCGTACGGCACCGTCCACTCCAGCGAGACGGGGATCTGCCGCGCGGACGCGAGCGAGCGCAGCAGCATGGGCGCCTGGATGTCGTCGTGGTCGGTGAGCGAGACCATCGCCGGAAGCTGTAGCTTGTCCTCGATCTGCGTGCGCTCGAGGTCGAAGGCGAGGCGCGGCGTCAGCGGCGGGGTCCAGTAGCTGCGCGCGTAGTCCGGGCGGATGCCGCTGGTCCTGAGGCAGCGGCGCTCCGCCCAGCGCATCAGCGGCTGCAATACACCCCAGTCGTTGGAGAGTTCCGCGATAAAGTCCAGCGTCTCCTTGGACTGGTTGGTGTGGCTGTGCAGCGACACTCCAGCGGTGAATCCGTCGGCGGCGCGTGGTTCGCGCCATAGGTAGGAGACGCTCTGGCTCATGGTGGTGCCTCCGGCTTTCCTGCACCTCCAGTCTCCTGAAAGCATGTGAAGAGAAGATGACTGCACCGAGAATTGTGCGCGAAGCTGTACCAAAGTGGGCACGGGGTTGCGGAGCGCGATTCACCGGCGCGCGCCTTGTCCTTCTTGATTCCGCGAAGGATAATCTGAAAAAACTACCGCGTCTTGGCGATGTCCGGCCCCATCAGCTCCTCGGCGCTGGGCGCTGGAGTCTCCGGCACACCGACGCGCGGAAGCGCGTGTTCGCGCTCGAAGGCGGCCTCATGCTCCAGGTCGACGGTCAGGTTCGTCTTCAGCAGTTCGAACGCCTGCTGCGGCGTGTCCACAAACTGGAAGAGATCGCGGTCCTTCATCGCGATGGCCCCCTTCTCCGCGAGAATGTCGAGGTTGAGGACACTCTTCCAGTAGCTCGGCCCGTAGATGAGCACGGTGATCTTCTTGGCCAGCTTCTGCGTCTGCGCCAGGGTGAGCAGTTCGAACATCTCGTCCAGCGTGCCGAATCCGCCGGGGAAGACCACCAGCGCCTTGGCCAGGTACGCGAACCAGAACTTGCGCATGAAGAAGTAGTGGAACTCGAAGTTGAGGTCGGGCGTGATGTAGGGGTTGGGCATCTGCTCGAAGGGCAGCTTGATGTTGAGGCCGATAGTCTTCGCGCCGGCCTCGTATGCACCGCGGTTGGCCGCCTCCATGATCCCCGGGCCGCCGCCCGAGGTAATCACATAGCGCCGGCGGCGGCCGGGCAGCGTCATGGCCCAGCGCGAGACCAGCCCGGAGAGGGTGCGCGCGTCCTCGTAGTATCGCGACATCTCGACGGCGGCCTCGGCCAGGCGCAGCTTCTGCTCCGAGGCGTCGCCGCTGGCGACCTCGTGCGCGCGCGCGGGCTGCTGGTCGGCCGGCGCGGGCGTTGTGGAACCGGTGTTCTCCAGCAGCTCCAGCTCGTGGCTTGCCACGTCGAGCGCGCGGAAGCGCGCCGAGCCGAAGAAGACCACCGTGTCCTGGATGCGTTCTCGCCGGAAGCGCGTCATCGGCTCCTGGTACTCGGCCATCATGCGCATCACGCGACCGTCGGGCGAGTTGAGAAACTCCGGGTTTTCGTACGCCAGCGGCGCGGGGTAAAGCGGGTCAGGACTTTTTCGCTGCATCGTTCTTCGTTTCCTCCTGCGGTTGACATTTGCTCTGTCTTCCGCAAAGCGAGCGCTGTCTATCGACGGTGGTCGCGGTAGTGAATCGCCTCCGAGACGCCGATCCAAATATCCAGCAGACCCAGCCCCGAGATCAGCCCGCGCACCGCCCCGTTGCGCAGCAGGGCCGCCAGAGCGGGACGCGACTGGACGAAAAGGTTATGGTCCCAGACCTTGGTCCACCAGGGCAGGATCATCACCAGCACGCCCAGGTAGACACAGAACAGCACCAGCACAAACAAGGAAAGCCGTTGCAGCCAAATGGGCGCAACGGCGCCTGTCTCCGGCTCCGGCGCGGCCTGTGGGGGCGCTGGCTGCGCGTTCGGCTGCGGCGGCGGCAAGCTCGGCGCGCTGGGCGGCGCACTGGGCGGCGCGGCTAAATCATCGGAGACAACTTGTGCGTAGAAAGGCATCAGACTCCCCTTTTGACAGTAGCAGAGCCAGTTGCCGGTTTCTACTCCGCGCTAAGCGTCGCCATGCTTTAGCCGTCATTCTGGCGCAGCCAGAATCTCCGTATTTTGCTTGAAACGCGACACGCTTCATCTGTGAGAATCCTCAAGCAATGCGAAAATAGAAAGCGATGCTTCAACTCTCCTCCGCCGGCAAACGGTTCGGCCCCAAACTCCTCTTTGAAGACGTCAACTGGCTCATCACGCCGGACGAGCGTACTGGCCTGGTTGGCGGCAACGGCACCGGTAAATCCACCCTGCTCAAGATCCTCGCCGGCCTCGATACCCTCGACTACGGCGAACTCACCTCGGTCAAGGGAATGACCATTGGATACCTGCCGCAGGACGGCCTCGCCATCGGCGGCAAGACCGTCTTTGCCGAGTGCCTCTCCGTCTTCGACCACCTCTTCGATCTGGAGCGCGAGGCCGAAGAGATCACCCACACTCTCTCCACCGCCGACCCCGAATCGCGAGAGTACCGCGCCGCCGCCGACCGCTACTCCGACATCGCGGACCACCTGCATGTCCATGACATCTACACCCTCGACTCGCAGGTCGGCGCCGTGCTCGGCGGGCTCGGATTCACCAAGGAGGACTGGGAGCGCCGCACGGAGGAATTTTCCGGCGGCTGGCAGATGCGCATCGCCCTGGCCAAGCTGCTGCTGCAAAAGCCCTCGTTGCTGCTGCTCGACGAGCCCACCAACCACCTCGACCTGGAGAGCCGCAACTGGCTGGAGAACTACCTGCACGATTATCCCTACGCCTTCATCCTCATCTCCCACGACCGCTACTTTCTCGATGTCACCGTGAACAAGACCATCGAGATATGGAACAAGCGGCTGCACACCTATCACGGCAACTACGAAAAGTACCTGGTGCAAAAAGAAGAGCGGCGCACGCAGTTGATGAGCGCGTACAAAAACCAGCGCGACCGCATCGACGCTCTGGAGGCCTTCATCAACCGCTT
>PLOT01000228.1:0-23582 GCA_003142215.1 Granulicella sp.
GGCACTGTGCAGTTGACGGTGAATACGATACCGCAGACGATCAGCTTCACATCGCCGTCACCGTTGACTTATGGAAGCGCTCCAATCACGCTGACGGCGACGGGGGGGGCCTCGGGGAATCCGATAATCTTCAGCATCATCTCCGGATCGGGTTCCATCACGGGCAGCACACTGACCATCAACGGCGCAGGATCGGTGGTGGTTGCGGCAAACCAGGCTGGCAACGCAAGCTACGCAGCGGCGACACAGGTGACGCAAATCATCGTGGTCAATCCGGCATTGACTGCAATCGCGGTTGCGAGCAGCGCCAGCACGGTGCTGACGCAGAATGCGGTCACGCTGACGGCCACGGTATCCTCGCCGGCAGGCATCCCCACAGGCACGGTGAGCTTCCTGGATGGCACAACGCCGATCGGTCCGGGCACGCTATCTGGAGGGGTTGCAACGCTGACCACAACGTCCCTGGCTGTGGGGACGCACTCGATCAGCGGCGTGTACAGCGGGGGGACGAACTTTGTCGCAGCAACCAGCGCCGCGCTGACGCAATGCGTCATGGACTTCAGCTTGAGTGTCAGTGGCTTGAGTGCCGGTGGCACGTCGCAGACCGTGACTCCCGGTGGTAGCGCGGTGTATTCGTTAGCCATCGCGCCCAGCAGCGGCACGTCCTTCCCAGTGGCAGTGACGTTGACCGTGAGCGGTCTTCCCACTACGACGACGGCGAGCGTCATTCCATCGACTTGGGCTTTATCCTCAAGCAACCCATGGACATGGACTATGCCGGCGAACACTCCGCTGACGAACAATTCGCAGTTGACCATCCAGTTGCCGCAGAGCCTGGCACTGGTACAGCCGAAGGGTGCCGCAGGCGACAATCTGGCTTCGCGGCTGACGCCGTTTACGCTGGCGCTGCTGATCCTGCCCTTCGCGGGCCGGATGCGCCGCACAGGCAAGCGGCTGGGACGCGCGGCTTTCATGCTGCTGTTGCTGGTTGCGGGCATTGCGGCCATGGCCGGGCTGAGCGGCTGCGGTTCTCCAAGCATCTTCTTCACCCAGCAACTGGAGACCTATTCGGTAACCGTGACGGTGAGCGCAGGCACGCTGTCGCACTCCATGCCAGTTACGCTGGTGGTGGAGTGACGAGGACGAGTCGAGCCTGCGAGGAGCGGATCGGGCGTCGCGTCGCATCACTTCCGACCGGGCGAAGCGTTCGGATAATTGTTGCGAGCGATTTTCTTGCCGTGGTTCAGTAGGCTATTTTGGGGCGGCCTGCGGTGTGATGGCGGAGACGGGAACCTCAATGACGCCCAGATGGCCGGTGGTGAGGTCGTGGACGCCGATGCGCAGGATGTAGTCGCCCTTGGCGGGAAGACCGATCTCCTGACGGAGTTTGGCGCCACCTTCCAGCATGGAGTCGTAGGCGTCGTCAGCCAGAGCGGGCTTAGCCGCCATGGTGCTGGAGTTGACCAGTTTGCCGTCGTCCGTGTCATAGACGTTGACGGCGTACTCGAACTGGCCATGATAGTTGCCGTCATCCGACAGGTCGAACTGAATTCCATTGATGTCGATGAGGTAGTTGAGGGTGAGGTGCCGGTAGGGAGGCTTCATCGCCTTGGGGTCGGGATTGCTGCCTGGCGGAAGCGTGGCCTCGGTGGTGGGAGCCAAAGCGACGGTGACGTGGAAGAGAATCTCTGTGGGTTCCAGAGCCCCGCGCATCATTGCAGTCTGGAGAGGTGTAGCTTTATCGACGGGCTTTCCGCTGAGGGTGGTATTCGGCGGCAGTGCATGGTACTGGTGTCGATAGAGAAGATTGAGGTCCGGCTGGTCGACTTTGACGGTGATGGAACGGCGGCGTGTGTCCATGGTCTGGTTGGTGGGGGCGTAGGTGATGGTGTAGTAGTTGGCCCCGGTGTCGATGGCCTGCTGGGCGGCGCCGGCAAGGTCGTTGGTGTTGAAGAAAGTCTTGCCGCCGGTGGCCTCGGCGACGGCTTCCATCATCAGGTGCTCCACCGCTTGCATCCTGACAATCCGGCTGTCGGGTGCGTTCTTCGCCAGAAGATCCAACGCGCGGGAATCGACCGGATAGATGACGACGTGCGATTTTCCGAGCAGGTCATCGGCAGCGTTAAGGTCTTCATTGAAGTCGTAGCAGACTGAGCCCTGCTTATCTCTCATCCTCTCGGGGAATCCTCCCGAGTACCAGATGAGGTTCTTGCGTCCGGGCATGCCGGAGACGTAGCGTGAGATCTCCGTCATGGCGGAGATGGTGTACTGGCCGCGCTCGGCAGCGTGGTTGCATTCCACATTTTGATCGTATGCAGTTGCCTTCGGTTGCGCTACCATGGCCGACTTCTTGGGCGCCGCCTGACCTTGGAACATCTCCTGTGAGATGTCCATATTTACATCCTGGCCGCTGTCCTCAAGGGACGGAATTCCCAGGTTGAGCTTCTTGCTCTTGATGGCATTCTTCAGAAGCTGCGGGTCCGTGGTGAATCCCTGGACCAAGGACAGCTTCCCGGTTGGTGACAAGCTAAACACGGCGACGCGCGTGCCGGCAGGCACTTTGTCCACGAAGTCAACCATGCGCTTCTGCACTATGGACTGGGTCGCGATGGGTGTGTCGAGCGAATCGATCATCAGGATGTTGAGAGGGCGGACAGTCTCTGGTTCTGGCGCAGCGGCGTTGCTGAATGTGTTTGGCGGAAGAGATGGCCTGGCCGCGGCCGGAGACTCTGCCGGCTTCTGGTCGGAGCGGTGCTCTCGAAAACTGCGGGGGACCATCGGCTTACCGTCCTCGAGGACGGTGAAGTTGTCCCGGGTGAGGCTGTGAACGGGATTGCCCTTTGCGTCTGTGACGTTGATGTCGACGACCACTTCGCGGGCGTTGACCCTGAGGCTAGGGACGGGGGACTGAGCGTGAGCAGCAAGGCCGAACAGGGTGAGTGCGAGGACGGCGAAGGCGAGTTTGACATGGGGAACAAGGCGCATGATCTCTCCGGAAACTGATTTTATCAAAGCTGAGTGATTCTTCGGACTTGTGCTGAACTGTGATCAAGCGCTGGTGAAGCCTGTGGCACATCTTTGCGGCGGTAGCATCCGCAGTCTCTGTCACCTGTGAACGCTTTGTGCCTCATCGCGACAGCGCATCGAAGACATGGATCGCGGGCAGCGCGTTGTGCTGGTCATCGAAGAGCGCGCGTTTTGCGATCGCGCCCCCGGCCATCGGCTCCCACCAAAAGATGCCTCGCACTTTGCCGCCCGGGGCCTCGCGAACGACGCGGTCGAGCGCGGCAAGGAAGTCGCGCTGCCCATCGGGCGTCTGCGCAAACGGCACAGGCTTGCCCTTGAAGTCCTCGCCCGTCCTCCAGTCGTACGCCGTCTCCGCCAGCACAACGTTCTTGTGATACGTCTGCCACACAAACGCCAGATTGCGCTTCAGATCGTCGAGGCTGCCCTGCCACCACGGATAGAATGACTGGCCGACCACGTCGTACGGCACGCGATATTGCGCCAGGTGGTCGAGGAACGATTTGGTGGCCTCCTGGTTCCCACCCTTGTCGATGTGGATCATGATCTTCGGCCGCCTGTGCCAGCCGCTCCCCTTATCGACGCCGTGAATCCCGGCCAGCAGCAGGTCCGCAAAGTTCTGCCACTGGGCCGGCAGCCTGCCATCCGGCCACATCATGCCGTTGGTCACCTCGTTGCCCACCTGCACCATGTCTGGCATCACATGCTGTTTGCGCATCGCCGCAATGGTGTCGCGCGTGTACGCGAACACTGCCTGCTGAAGCTGGACGTGCGACATCGCAGCCCACGCACGCGGCACGATCTGATGACCAGGGTCCGCCCAATCGTCCGAGTAGTGGAAGTCCAGCAGCAACTTGAAGCCACGCGCCTTCGCGTCCTTCGCCGATGCGATGGTGTAGTCGAGATTATTGGGCAGCGAGATTGGATCGACCATCACTCGCAGCCGGACCCAGGTGTATCCGTGGTTCTTCAGTATCTGCAACCCCGGCTCGGCCACGCCCGCATCCTTGAAGACCACTCCCCTGCTCTCCATCTGGCGCAGGTAGGAGACATCCGCCCCGGCAATGACATTCTGCGCGCGGGCGCACTGCGTGCAGAGAACAAGCGCACCAACCAGAGCCACCAGTATCTTCATCGTTTTCACTCCTGTCGCAACATTTGGAACGCCGAAACACAGCAGGCCGGTAATGAGTCGCAGTGCCAATCTTACGCAGTTCCGTTCCTTGAATGCGCGCCATGAAAGCGTTGCAGGAGACTGTTCCGAGACGTTGACTTCGTCGCAGCGCAAATCCCGTGATGCCGTGGCAGGCTGCGGAGTTCTTCCGCTGGGTCAGCGACTTGCATTGGCGTCTTTGCTTTTCAACGGCTGCTGAATTCTAATTTCAAGTGGCAGCACCGATGCAGTCCATCCCCATGGCGCAGGCAAAATCACTGGCGTCCTCCGTACGAGCGGCCCTGACGCTCATAGGGTTCAGCGCGGTCATCGGCCAGATCGTTCTCATGCGGGAGCTCATCGTCGTCTTCAACGGCAATGAGATTTCGCTGGGGATCCTGTTGGCCGCGTGGCTGTTCTGGACCGCTGCCGGCAGCGGCCTGAGCAGCGTAGTTGCACTCGGCGAACGCAATCCTCGCCGCACAGTTGCCGGGCTCGAGTGCCTACTCGCCGCCAGCCTGATGCCGACGATATGGGCGTTGCGCGCCTCCAAATCCATCTTTCAGACAGTGCCGGGCGAACTGGTTGGACCACTGCCGATGGCCCTTGCATCCCTGGCATGTCTGAGCGTGTTTTGCTTTGTCTCGGGGGCGCTTTTCGTGGTTGCGGCCCGAATGGTCGAAGCGGAGTGCGCCGTATCCGCTCGCGCCGCGACCAGTTCGGCCTACTTGCTGGAGGCCGCTGGCTCCGGGCTGGGTGGGATTGTGGCCAGCATTGTGTTGCTGCGCTTTTTTGATTCCTTCCAGATTGCAACCATCGTGGCGATCCTGAACCTGTGCATGGCAGCGGTGCTGTTGCTTCGGGCGAGTCGCAAGCAGTTTGTTGTATTGATGCTGACAGCGGTGCTCTGTGCGATTCCTCTGCTTATGTTTGTTGCACCGTCGTTGGACAGGAGCGCGCAGGCGCGCCTATGGCAGGGATTCCATCTGCTGGGATCGCGCGACTCCATCTACGGCAACCTGACGGTGACCGGGACGGGCAATCTTCGCAGTATCTATCAAAACGGCGTGCTTCTGGCCAACGCACCGGACCAGAATGCAGCCGAAGAGGCGGTGGACTATGCGCTGCTGGAGAGCCCGGCGCCGCGGCGCATTCTGATGATTGGCGGCGGAGTGAACGGAAGTATCGCAGAGGCGCTGAAGCATCCCACAATCGAGCGCATCGACTATGTTGAGCTGGATCCCGCGCTGATCGACATGGCGCGCCAGTTCTTCCCGGCGCAGTCCGCGCCTGTTGTCTCGGACGCTCGTGTACACATGCACTATGCGGATGGCCGGTACTATCTGAGGACGACTGGCGACCGGTTCGACGCGATTCTGGTCAATGTGCCCGACCCGCAGACCGCGCAGATCAACCGGTTCTACACGGCCGAGTTCTTTCGATCCGCTCGCGAACACCTCGCGCCGGGTGGATTGCTCGCCTTGCAACTGCGGTCGTCGGAAGAAACGATCAGTCCCGACCTTGCGGAGTTCCTGCGCTGCATCCGGCGCACTCTGGATGAAGTCTTCCCACACGTTGTCGCCATCCCCGGCGAAACGATCCACTTCTTCGCCGCGATGCAGCCGGATGTTCTAACCGACAATCCGCAGACTTTGATCGCAAGGCTACAGGAGCGGAACCTGAGGACGCAGTATGTTCGGGAATACATCATCCCATTCCGCATGATGCCGGACCGCATGGCGCAGGTCGGCGAACAACTGCGGCCGCTGAGTTCGACGCCGGTCAATCGCGACTTCGAGCCGATCGCCTATTACTTCGACGTTGTGCTGTGGAGCACGCAGTTCAAGGAGGGCCATTCCAACTGGTTGCGAACCGCGGCGCGCATCGGTTTTATGAGAGTCATGGCCGCGATCCTTGTTCCCTTGTTGTTTGTGGCGATGGTTCTGGCGTCGGTGGGCACACGCGAGAAGCGTGCCCGGTCTGCTTCAGCTTATTGCGCGGCTACAACCGGCTTCACACTGATCACACTACAGATCGTTCTGCTGCTGGCATTCCAGTCCATCTATGGGTACGTCTACTACCAACTCGCGGTTCTAATTGGCCTGTGCATGGCAGGCATTGCCTTTGGCAGTTGGTTGGGAATCCGCCGCTTGTCTGTCAGCGATCGTCCACCCTACCGCATCATGGCATCGACCCAGTTCCTGCTTGCCATCTCCGCGCCTGCGTTGATCTTTGTGGTCGCCATGCTGGCAAAGATTTCGGGAGTTGCAACAACGTGGCTGGCGGCGCAGATCGTCTTCCCTGCCTTGGCTGCGCTCTCGGGAATGTTGGGGGGATATCAATTCCCAACCGCGACGGAGATCTACCTTCATCGCCGCAGCGGCCAGTCCAGGCTGGGAATGCTCTATGCCGTCGATTTGCTGGGCGGATGCGTGGGCGCACTCGTCGTGAGCAGTTACCTCATCCCGGTGTTTGGATTCTGGAAGACCGCATGGCTCTCGGCGGCGATCAATCTGGTGGCGGCACTGCTTGCCGCGCGCGTATATCTGGAGGCGAAGAGGTCTCGCACATGAGCGGTTAAGGCTTATGTTCGCCGAATACCACCGCTGTAAACCGGAAGATGTCCGTATCCGCATCCTGCCAGCAAGTGGAACTCATTCCCGCCTTTCTGCATGTCTCTTCCAGAAACTTCTGCCGGTTCCAATTCTGTTCCACCGGGACCTGGGGAAGCAACAGACCCTCGTGATCGCCATTCTTCATCAGCAGGCCATCCTGGCCAACCTTGATCTGTTGCACGTCCATGACGCGACGCAGGGGCGAGAGCACGGAGATCTCATACTCGAGCTGCGGCAACTCCGAAGCCGAAACCGGAGGAAACCGGGGATCGCGCACGGCGGCGAGTGTGGCCGTGTCGCGCACAGTCAGGTAGAGAGGTTTGGTCGCGGAGGTATAACCGATGCACCCGCGCAGCTCTCCCGCTTCGGTCAGAGTCACGAACGCGCCGCGGTCCTGGTTCAGCGCCTCGCTTGCGGGTGCGCCCGGCTCATACTGCTTCCTCTGCCCGACCGCCTGCTCGACCGACTTGCGGGCCAGAGCGAGCAGTTCATTTTTGTCGCGGTCGCTGAGTGAGAATGGCGTTTCCACCGCTTTTGCGACTGGTGCCTTGACGAAGACGTCCGCGCTGTATCCGACCACGCTCTGGCGGTTGTCCGAGGTATCGCCGGAATTGCCGTACTTCAGCACCTTGGCCTGATTGGCTCCCATGCGCTCGGCGGCAATCATGGCGGCCACGATGGGCGCGCCGCCGCAGGCCTCCCAAACCCGCGTCTGGAAGTTGCGCGACATGCTGAAGTAGTCCCACGCCGCAAGGGCGTTCAGCGTCTTATGGTCCATCGTCTCGGCTTCGTCGTAGGTGAGGAAGTGCGAGAGATCGGAGCTGGCGAGAATCAGAGTGCTGCCAACTGTCTTTTTGTCCTGGATCAGCTTGGCCAGGGCCACGCCCAGAGCGCGGCTGCTTTCGTAGCTCTGGTCTCCCATGACGATGGGTACCAGTTGGAAATTTCCCAGCACACGTTGCAGCCACGGCAACTGCACCTCGATGGAATGTTCCGCGCCGGCCGGCGTAATATCGTGCCCCATGCCGGAGAGTTGAATGGTTGGGCTCAGCTTGACCAACTGTCTGGCAAATGTCTTGTCTATCTGGACCGTACCCAGCGGCGTCGCGTAGGCGTCGCCATCATAGATGGAAGTGAAGTCGAAGGGCACGTAGTGCGTCGGCGCAATCACGACGACACGGGAAAATTTGCGCCCCTTCAACTCCGCGTAGGTGTAGGCGACCACGGGACCGGTGTACTGATAGCCGGCGTGCGGCGCAACCACGGCAAGAATGGGGTCGTGGATCGGCGGCGGCGTGGCATGAGCCAGCATGTCGTCGATCATCGCCGAAAGCGCCTTTGGGTCGGCCGGATAGAAGCCGCCGGCAACCCCGGCCTGCCGAACCTTCTGCGGACTGGCGGCGGAAACCTGCTGCAATGGCACAACTGCCAGTAGAGCGACGAGTGATGTTCTAAGCCAACACATATTGCGAAACCTCATGATGTTCATCTGCTAGACCTCTTCCGCGCCCTCAAGCGTGCCAGACGCCTGGGATCGGGTGCTGGCAGAATGGACAGCTATTGTTGCGGATCAGCATCTGGCTGGCCGTGAACCCGATGCGTTCCACCAGCATTCGCTTGCACTTCGGGCAGTAGGTATTTTGCGCGGGATGTCCCGGCACATTGCCGATATAGACATAGTGCAGCCCCTCGGCGTCGGCGATCGCCTTGGCCCGCTCCAGGGTCGGCACCGGGGTGATGGGCAGGTTCTTCAGCAGGTACTCCGGATGGAACTGGGTGAAATGCAGCGGAACATCCACGCCCAGGTTTGTCTTGATCCAGCGCGCCAGGCCAAGGAATCCAGCGTCGTCGTCGTTGAGAGTCGGCACCACCAGGTAGACGATCTCCGTCCACTTGTCCATCTTTCGCAGCGTGACCAGCGAATCCAGCACCGGCTTCAACTGGCCGGTCACCACGTCCTTGTAATACGACTCGCTGAACGATTTCAGGTCGATCTTGACCGCGTCCATCTTTCCGTACGCCGCCTTCAGCGACTCCTGCTGCATGTAGCCATTCGACACGACAATGCTGCGAATGCCTGCCTTGTGCCCGGCATCCGCGGCATCCATCAGGAATTCGCTGAAGACCACCGGCTCGCTGTAGGTATAGGCAATCGTCGGACAACCATACTGCTTCGCCAACTCGGCAACCCGTTTTGGGGGGGTGAAATCGGCGGGAACCTGCTCCGGGCGCGACTGCGAGATGTCCCAGTTCTGGCAGAATTTGCAGTTGACGTTGCAGCCAGCCGTGGCCAGCGAGAAGGCGACCGTTCCGGGCAGATAGTGGAACAGCGGCTTCTTTTCGACGGGATCGACGTGCGCGACGCACACCCTCGAATGCACCAGCGAGTAGTAGGTCCCACCGCGGTTCTCCCGCACGCCGCAGTAGCCGCGCTCGCGGTCTCCCACCGTGCATTCGCGCGGACACAGCTTGCACTTGATCTTCTTATTCGCAAGTTTCTCGTAGAACCTGGCCTCGACGGTGAACTGCGAATCGTCCTGCTTCTGCGAACTGGCCCACAAAGGCATGGCGGCGAGTGGCGGGGAAGATTCGCCAACACCCAGAGCTGCTCCCGACGCCAGCGCGCACATCAGGAAAGAACGGCGGTTTACATTGCCTTGCGCATCCAGTTCGCGATTCATGTTGAACCTCCAATCCCACGTCCGTCTACACCTCTACAACCGTGATTCTCTCGGGACCGTTTGTGCCCAATTGATGCCCGGCATCGGCAGCGGTCGCGATGTAGTGTGGCGCGCGGCCTTCGGCTTCCAGTGTCTTCAACCCTTTTTCGGCCCGCTTGCGCTCGATGATCTGCCAGCCGGTGTAGTCCAGCGCCACCGGGTCCTGCGAGACGATCAGCGCATTGTGCCTCCAACTGTACTCCGGCTTGTACGCCGGGCCGCCCTCGTACTGCGCCGTGGTCGCGTCGCAGATAGTCAGCCGCATCCTGGTTCGGATCTCGGGTAGCATATTCAGGTCCGCGATGTATGGATTGCAGCCGTTGGGGTGGTACTTGTTCGGGTTGTGAATGACTCCATACATGTTCTTCAGCGCGATGGTCACGCCCGCGCCGTCATGGTCTTTCAGCACGGGAACATTGATCAGGACGTTCGAGCGTTGGGTGAGGATTCTGGACAAACGGCTGCCGACGCTGCCGTGCGCAACCAGCTCCGGTTCGTAATCCACGCGATCGGTGCCGAAGCATTGAACGCCGTTTCCGCCCATGGCGATGCGGAATCCGGCGCGTTGCATCTCGTCGCTGTCGCGGTCCCAGACCACAATGTCGCTGGCTTTGATTCCGGCCTCCTGTAGCCGCCCGCAGATGGCTTCGACAAGTTGAAGATTGCTGGAGAGTCCGCGTCCTCCAAGCGCATTCACCTTCAGTCCCACCTTGTCGCCGGGGCGGACCAGCTTGCTCCAGGCTTCGTTCGCGTGGTCGCGGTCGCAGAGCGTCTGCATGGCGCGGTCGAGCAGGCCCAGCATCCGGCGCGAATCCACCGTCGATCCCGTGCCGCGCAGCAGGTCGTCGCGAGCAATGACAACCCTGGACTTCGCGGACGCCGCTTGTTGCGCTGGCGCGAGCAATCCCATCGTGCCGCTGGCGCGCAGAAGCGCAGCGCCAGTGAAACACTGCTTCAGGAAATCCCGTCGATTCGCACCACGCATAGCGCTCATAGGGCTACTCCGCTGAGTAGCACAACCATACGGCACCCGGCTTATGCAGCGCACCGCACCAGACCATGCTATGCGCAATTGGGTGCGGATATACAGTGACGGACAACACATTGGTTGACCATCCCCGATGCGCCCCGCACAGTTCAGAACAAGCGCGGGTGCGGTTATCATGGGCATTGAACCTAGGAAACCTGGCGCGCGGAGACAGGGATGTCCGTTTCAAGCCGAAATACTGCCTCAGACACAGGCTCATCGGGGCCAACGACGCCGTCTGCTTCCCATTCCAACTCCTCCATGCTTGCAGTGTCCTCAGAATCCCCGCCGGTGGCAAATGTCCAGCGTTGGATCGTTGCCATAGCGGTGATGTCCAGCGCCGTACTGGAGGTGCTGGACACCTCGGTTGTCAACGTCAGCCTGCCCCATATCGCGGGATCTCTTTCGTCGAGCGTGGAAGAGGCGACATGGGTGCTGACGTCCTACATCGTGGCCAACGCCATCATCCTGCCGGTCACCGGATGGCTGGCCAATTACATGGGGCGCAAGCGGCTGTTGATGACCGTGGTGACTGGATTTACGCTGTCCAGTATCTTGTGCGGGCTGGCGCCGAACCTGCCGATGCTGATCTTCTTTCGGGTGCTGCAGGGGACGACGGGAGGCGGCCTGCAGCCACTGTCGCAGGCGGTGCTGCTGGAAGAGTTCCCCGGCCGCGAGCGCGGCAAGGCGATGGCCTTCTGGGGGATGGGGATTGTGGCGGCACCCATCCTCGGCCCCACCATCGGCGGCTGGATCACCGATTCGTACTCCTGGCGCTGGGTCTTCTACATCAATGTTCCGGTCGGCATTCTCAGCTTGATCCTGATCTATCTGTTCATTCACGATCCTCACTACATCCGGCGCGGGACGCTGCGCGCCGACCTCTGGGGACTGGGCATGCTGGCCCTCGGCATGGGCGCGCTGCAGATCATGCTGGACAAGGGGCAGGAAAAAGACTGGTTCAGTTCCGAGTTGATCAAGGTACTGGCCGTAATGGCTGCGGTCTTCCTGGTTGCGTTCGTGATTCGCGAGCTTAGAGTCAAAGATCCCATCGTCCACTTCCATCTGTTGCGATTTCGATCCTTTGCGACGGGCATTGGACTGGCGGCAGTGCTCGGCTTTGTGCTCTATGGAGGTCTGATCCTGCTGCCGCTCTTCATGCAGACCCTGCTGGGGTGGACGGCGGCCACGGCGGGCCTCTGGACCAGTCCTCGAGGGATTGGGACGGCCCTCTGCATGCCATTGGTCGGCTATCTGCTGGGCAGGGGATGGGACGGGCGACGGATGCTGGCATTCGGATTTGCCATAGCCGGCGTATCCTTCTTCGGCTTCGCACATATGACGCTGCAATCCGGCACCTGGGACATCTTCTGGATCCAGATCATGCAAGGGGCTGCGATGGGACTGCTGTTTGTGCCCCTGACCACCTTGACCATGGCCTCCATTCCGACGCAGGAGACAGGCTATGCCACCAGCCTCTTCAGCGTGACGCGCAACATTGGGTCCAGCATGGGAATCTCTTTTGTCACCACCTGGATCACGCGGCGCTCCCAGTTTCATCAATCCATTCTGGCGTCGAACATTACGGCTTCCAGCCGGGTGAGCCGGGAAGCGCTGGAGCAGATTACCGGCTTCCTCGAACATAGCGGCATCGACCGCGTGACAGCCAGACACAAGGCCGGAGCAATGATCTATCGCACAATGCAACAGCAGGCCGCGCTGCTGAGCTATGTAGACGTGTTTCGCATCATGGGACTTTTATTTCTCGCCGTGATTCCGCTGGTCTTCCTCATGAAGCGGCCTCACCACGCCAGCAGCGCTCATTGAGATGAGAACTGCGCGCGCCGGATGCCAATAAAGCTTCAAATAAAGTCGATTGCGGAGAGGGAGGCGGTTTATCTCGCATGGACCAGCGGCGATCTCGATCGGAGAATCCTGCGGGTTCGGTCGAATCCGGACTACGGGTTCAAAGTGAAGGACAAGGAGCAGCGGGATTTGCCCATTCCCGATGATCTCCTCGGCTTCTGTATAGTAATCCCGAACGAATATTGAGGGGTGCAAGATGAGCAGACCTTTTGCCTCTGTGTTGGCCGCAGTTGTGGCTGCATGTGCCGTGGTCCCCATTCAAGCGCAGGTTAAGGAACGCCCGATCCCCCGCATTGTGGAGAAGGATGGCCGCTACGCCCTCTTCGTGGACGATGCGCCATACCTGATGCTGGGCGCGCAGGTGCATAACTCCAGCAGTTGGCCTGCCGAGCTGCCAAAGGTGTGGCCGGCAATGGAGTACCTGCACGTGAACACCGTGGAGATGCCGGTCTATTGGGAGCAGTTCGAACCGCGGCCAGGGGTGTATGACACCGCGCCGATCGATACGCTCTTGGCTGAGGCGCGGCAGCACCAGGTCCATCTGGTGATTCTCTGGTTCGGCACGTGGAAGAACGGCAGTCAGCATTACATGCCCGAGTGGATGAAGCTGGACACGGTGAAGTATCCGCACGCGATCGGCAAGAACGGGGATGCGGTAGACTCGCCTTCGCCTTTTGCTGCCGCGTCACTGGAGGCGGACAAGAAGGCATTCGGCGCTTTCATGCGACATCTCAAGGCAGCCGATCCCGAGCGCACGGTCATCATGGTCCAGGTGGAGAACGAGTCGGGCACCTGGGGCAGCCTGCGCGATTACTCACCTGTAGCGAATAAGCTGTTTGAGGCGCCTGTTCCACCGGAAGTCCTCAGCGCGATGCAGGTGAAGGGGGCATCTCCTGCTGCGAACTGGCAGGAAGCGTTTGGCCCCGAGGCGGAGGTCAACTTCCACGCCTGGGCGGTCGCGAAGTATGTGGGACAAGTCGCCGCTGCGGGCAAGGCCGTCTATCCGCTACCCATGTACGCCAATGCGGCCTTGCGCGATCCGCTGAAGCCGGGTGCGCCGGGCACTTACGAGAGTGGCGGGCCTACGGACAACGTGCTGAACATTTGGAAGGCCGAGGCGCCGGCGCTGGATGTCTTGGCCCCCGACAACTACACCAACGACCCAGCGGCCTACCTGAAGGTGCTGGACCTGTATCACCGCAGCGACAATCCTCTGTTTGTGCCGGAGACGGGCGGTCCGAACAACCCGCGGTTCTTTTTTTCCGCGCTGGGACTGCAGGCAATCGGCTTCTCGCCATTTGGGTTGGATTACACACGCGAGCGCGCCCCCGCTGACCCGTCCCATCCGCGGGAAGAGGCCCTGACTCCGTGGGCGATGAATTACATATTGATCGGGCCGATGATGCGCGACGTGGCCCGGTTCAACTTCGAAGGAAAGCTGCAGGCCGTGGCCGAGGAACAGGGCAAGACCACGCAGATTCTGCCCTTTGGATCGTGGAATGCGGTGGTGTCGTACGGAGCGTCCAACCGCGGCCCCGCAGCGGGAAATCCGAAGCCGGAAGGGCGGGCGCTGATTGCCCAACTTAGGGACAACCAGTTCCTGGTGACGGGATACTTCTGCCGTGTCGACTTCCGGCCGGCCGGGACCGAGGAGCAACGGAAGTCGCAGAACATCGTGGCAGGTACCGGACAGAATCCATCGGCCCTGATTGACGGCAAATGGCAGCACCGGCAGTTTCTGCGGGTCGAAGAGGGTACCTACGAGAACGGCGCGTTCAAGTTCCTGCGCATCTGGAATGGCGACGAGACGGACTATGGCCTCGGTTTTGGCGCAGAGCCTACAGTGCTGCGTGTTTCTCTCGCTACTTATTAGATACCGAACGGAAGGCAACTTATATGCGCAAGAATCCGATGTCCGCACTCGTTTGACGGGGGGTTTTGCTGCTTCGACAATGTTGAGCAAAGCGCAGGATGCTTCCGGCGCTCCGCACCTGCGGATGGGGATATCTTCTGCCAAAACTCAAGAGCCTGCGATCCGCGGCGATAGCACGAACAGGATTTCTTCGCGATCTCAGTGGTCGCGCTGAGGACTGGACCAACGGTTTTCTGTCGATCCGGAGACGTTTGAGTACTCTTTCGTACCGTATGGTTCGCAGAATCATTTGTTTGTGCCAGTTGTCCAGCCGATAAAGACAGCATGCGGGTCAGCAGTTCGCGAAGTAGTTCTCGCAATCCGCACATCCTTGACCGTCTGACACCAAAAGCGCATCTATCCCACCAAAAGCGCATCTAACGAATCGGGGTGCCTTATGACCATTCATTTGGCACTGCTCGTGTTTCTAGCCCTAGTTGTGATTTTCTCGATGTACAAAGCCAACGCCAAGGGCAAGGCGATCGGCAAAGATAGTTTCCGGGCTCGTTTGCCGGCGTTTCTGCTGCAAGACGTGCAGAACATCTATTCTCCGCTGCCGAGTCTCGGCAGATTCAGATCTGACTCACAACATGGAAGAACAACCGCACGGGTTCTACGCCTGTCATGGGTCGGCGCGATCTTGCTCGGCTGCCTGTCACACGATGCACGTGCCGGAGTTCCCTCACTGGTTACGACCAGTGTCGGCCAGCAGTCGCTACCGCTGAGCGTCACGGTGACGCTGACGGCTAGCGGCGTCGCGATTGCGCCCGAGGCGTTGTTGCAGGGCTATGCCGGGATGGACTTCTCGGTTGCCGGCGGAGGGAGCTGTGCCGCGAATGTCTCCTACGTCTCCGGACAGCAATGCACCGTCAATGTGGTCTTTGCGCCGAAGTTTCCAGGTCTTCGCAGCGGAGCGGTGGTATTGCTGGCAACCGACGGCACCCTGCTGGGCAGCGCGCTGGTGGATGGTAACGCGATTGGATCGTTGTCTGTATTAAGTCCGGGTGTCATCAACACCGTTGCCGGCGACGGCGAACTGAACTTCCGCTCCGACGGAGTCCTCGCCACATCGGCGCCAATCTTTCTTCCGTATGGAGTCATCGTCGATCCGGCGGGCAATATTTTTCTCTCCGATACGAACAACAGCCGCATTCGCCGCGTCGATGCGCAGAGCAATCTCATCTCCACCATCGCGGGCAATGGCGTGTCGGGCTACTCCGGCGACGGAGGGCCGGCCACACAGGCCAGCATCAGCCAGCCCGGCGGTTTGACCATGGACGGAGCGGGCAACATCTACTTTGCCGATAGCGGCAATAACATTATCCGTCGCATCGACGCGGTAAGCGGCGTCATCACAACCATTGCCGGAGTGCCATTGGCGCAGGGCTACTCAGGGGACGGGTTTGCGGCAACCTTGGCGAACCTTTCCTCGCCCAGAGGCATTGCGTTCGACACAGCCGGAGACCTCTTCATCGCGGACACGAGCAACAACGTCATCCGCGAGGTGAATGCAACGACGGGGAAGATCGGTACGGTAGCCGGAACGGGAACCGCAGGTTACAACGGCGATGCAATTTTGGCCACGTTGGCAGAGCTGAACTCGCCGTGGACCGTCAACGTCGGCATAGACAACTCGCTATACATTGCCGACCTGTCCAACAACCGCGTGCGCAAGGTCAACGGCGGGGTGATCACCACCGTAGCCGGAACCGGGAGCCGCAGCTTTGGGGGCGATGGCGGCGCGGCCACTGCCGCAGATCTGAACGATCCTGCCAGCGTCATTCTGAATCCATCGGGCGATCTGTATATTGCCGACTCGGGCAACAACCGCGTGCGCAAGGTCTACGCAAGCACAGGCATCATCGAGACGGTAACCGGCAACGACAGCGAGCAGTTTGCCGGCGATGGCGGCCCTGCCAATCTGGCGAGCCTGTACGCCCCGTACGCGCTCTACTTCGATCAGAGCGGCAACCTCTTTCTGGCGGATACGCTGCACAACCGCATCCGGCACATTCTCGCCACTCCGGTTGCCTTTATGTATCCGGTGATGCGCGTAGGCAAAATTTCTGCTCCACAGGTCGAGGGACTGGAGAACGATGGCAACTTCAACCTGAATCTGTCGGCACCAGCTTTTATCAATGCGGCGCTCGATTCCACGACGACCACATGCAGCTTCACCACGCCGATGGCTTTCTCCACCACATGCAACCTGGGCGTGGAGTTCGCGCCGACGGTGCTCGGCGTCGACGTGCTCGGCTCCGTGACGTTGAACTCCGACGCAGGAAACAGCCCGATGGTGGTCAATCTTTCCGGCCAGGTGCTCAGCGTCGAACCAACTACCGTCAGCCTGGTGTCGAGCGTCAATCCAAGCCTGGTGAGTCAGATTGTGGTCTTTACCGCGACGGTGGCCAGCGCCGATCCCTCGCGCAGCGGACCGGTCACCTTCCTGGACGGAACAACGCCCGTCTGCAGCAACATCAATCTGATTGCAGGCAGCTCCTCGTGCTCCACGTCGACGCTCGCGCTGGGCAAGCACAGCATGACGGCCAGCTATGCGGGTGACAGCAATAACGCGGCGGGAGTTTCGCCGGTGCTGATCCAGATCGTCAAGCAACAGCCAATTCTCACTCTCGCGGTTTCACCCAACCCGGCGAACGTGACCCAGAGTGTCACGCTGACGCTGACGGCGACCGCGGCGACCGGGACTCCGTCGGGCGCTATGGTCTTCTACGACGGCGCAACCGCGCTGAGCGGCAACGTGAGCCTGAGCGCGAGCGGTATTGCGACCTATTCGACAACCCAGTTGACTCCGGGGGCGCATAGCCTCTCCGCACAATACGC
Organism: Granulicella sp.; assembly: GCA_003142215.1. Classification (GTDB taxonomy): domain Bacteria; phylum Acidobacteriota; class Terriglobia; order Terriglobales; family Acidobacteriaceae; genus Edaphobacter. The sequence goes on from PLOT01000228.1 coordinate 17,159, forward strand.
CGGAGATACAAGCAACGCCTCCGGCCAATCGAATGTTGTGACCGAAGTTGTGAATCAGATCACGACCGTGACGACGATCACTTCCAGCAACACGACAGTCAACGTGGGCACGCCGATTACCTTTACCGCAACTGTCAGCAATACAAGCGGACCAGCGCCCACCGGAACGGTGCAGTTCACGGATGGAACCACGGTTTTGGGCAGTGGTACGGTGGACAGCAATGGCCACGCATCGCTGACGCTGGCGACGCTGGCCCCCGGCACGCATACCATCGTGGCCACCTACAGCGGAGACACCAGTAACACGGGCAGCGCGTCCAGCGGACTGGTCGAGACCGTTCAGCAGATCGCGACGACGACGGTCCTCGCCTCCGATGTGAATCCTGCCAACGCGGGCGCGACCATCCACCTTAGCGCGACGGTCGCCATCAGTGCGGGAGCATCGCCCGACGGCGCGATCACAGGGTTGGTTACCTTCAGCGAAGGGTCGTTGATTCTGGGAACGGCGCAGGTCAACTCCTCCGGGATTGCCAGCATTGCCGTCAGCACGCTCACGGTCGGCGCGAACAACATCTCCGCCAGCTATCCGGGCAATACGAACTATGCCGGCAGTATCTCCAACACCCTGCTTCAGTCGATCTCATCCACCGCAACCACAACCGTGCTGACGGCGGGCGGCACGAGCTCTCTCTCGGGCAAGCCGGTGACGCTCACGGTCACAGTCATTAGCCCCACCGGGACTCCGACGGGCAATGTCGTCTTTCGCGACGGAGCCACAAACATCGGCCAGGGAACGCTCAACGCGCAGGGCGTTGCCACGCTCTCCATCTCTTCGCTGGCGGTCGGGCCGCAGACGCTCACGGCTGTCTACCAGGGCGACAGCAGCTATCTCACCAGCACCTCCGCGTCGCTGGTGGAGACCATTTCTCTGGCAACCACCGGGCTGACTCTGGCCAGTCCCGCAAGTCCGGTGGATGTCGGGACCACGGTGACGTTCACATCCGTTCTGACCGGCAATGGCGTTGCCCCGACGGGCGTCCTCACCTTGCATGACGGCAGTGCGGTGCTTGCCACGCAGAACGTCACCAACACCGGAACATTTACCTTCAGCATCTCGACCCTGGCGATCGGTACTCACATCCTGACTGCGCAGTACGCAGGAGACGCGAACAACTCGCCGGCCACTTCCAATGCGATCACGATTACCGTGCAGCAGGCCGCAAGCAGTACGTCTCTGACGACCAACGCCAATCCATCGACACTGGGCCAGAACCTCACGCTCACGGCAGTCGTCACCAGCTCGGGCGTGAATCTTACCGGCTCGGTCAGCTTCCTGGATGGCGGTTCGGCAATCGGTTCGGCGGCGCTCAGCGCGAACGGGACGGCGACGTTGACAACCGGCTCGCTCTCCTTCGGCCCGCAGACGCTGACCGCGGTCTACTCCGGGGACACCAACCACACGACTTCTTCCTCTGCCGCTCTCAGCGAGCAAATCGTGCAGGCGGCCGGCGTGGTGTTGACCTCAAACCTCAACCCGTCGATCTCGGGCACGAATGTCGTCTTCACCGCGACTCTGTCGGGGGTCGGGTCGCTCATTCCCACCGGTTCCGTTACCTTCAGTGACGGAGCGAACGCGCTGGCTACAGTACAGTTGGGCGCTACCGGCGCGGGCAGCCTGCAAACCGCTGCCCTGACAGTTGGTTCTCACACCATCACGGCCCGCTACAGCGGCGACAGCAACTATGCGGTAGCTTCCTCTTTCCTGATCCAGACGGTGCAGAGCGCGAACACGCAGGTGGCCCTGACGGCAAGCGCGAACCCAGCAACCTACGCAACGCCGGTCTCTCTGACGGCTACAGTCACCAGCAACGGCGGTCTGGCTACGGGTACGGTCAACTTCACCGATGGAGGCACTGCGATCGGCAGCGCAGCTCTCAACGCCGGCGGAGTCGCTACCCTTAGCACGTCGTCGCTGGCCCCGGGCACGCATTCCATCATCGCCAACTATGCGGGAGACGGACGGGCCAGCGCCTCGACATCGACTCCGCTTGCGCTCAATGTGCGTCAGACGACCTCGGTCGCGCTGGCAACCAGCGCCAGTCCAGCGCAGACGCTCAGTTCGATCCTGCTGACCGCCTCCGTGACCAATAGCGGAATTACGCCGGTGACGGGCACTGTGACCTTCACTGACGGAGCAACGCTTCTTGGCACGGCCGCAGTGGATGCAACGGGCCATGCCATGCTGACAGTTCCATCGCTGGCAGCCGGGAACCACACCATCGTCGCCAGTTATGGCGGCGATAACAATGACTTCTCCAGCGTCTCCGCAGCGCTGACGCAGGGCGTGCAACTGCGCGCCACCACGACGGCGCTTGCAGCCGTGGAAACCGATCCAACCAATCCGCAGCAGGTGACTCTGATCGGACTCGTGCGCTGGACGGGACCAGTCCCGCCCACAGGGACTATCACCTTCACCAATGGAAGCACGGTGATCGGCAGCAGTCCGATTGACGCAAGCGGTGCTGCCACCCTCATCATCTTCGTCAATACCAACAGCACAGAGAGCATCGTCGCCACCTACAACGGCGATGTGTCCTACGCGTCCTCGGCTTCGCTAGCCACCTCGGTCACCGGAGGACCGGCGACGCAGTTCACCCTGTCCCTCGATCCTTCTAGCGTAACCATTCAGAGTAAGCAGCACACGGTCATCCAGGTGTCGGTCGCATCGATCAACAACTTCACCGATACGCTGCTCTTCGGCTGCCTCGGCCTTCCCTTCGCAGCCACCTGCACCTTCAGCAGCGTGCAGACCAGTCTCGCCAGTGGAGGTATCTCCACCGTGCAACTCACCATCGACACGGGCGATCCTCTGGGGGCAGGAGCGCTGGCGGGCCTCAACCAATCGCGCAACTCAAACCTTCTGCTGTGCTTCCTGCCAGGATGCGTCTTAGCCGGATTCGCTCTCTTCCGCCGCCGCCGCACTTCGTTGCAAGGCCTGCTGCTTCTGATCGTCGCGATCGCGGTCACGCTATCGGCGAGCGCCTGCGCGGGCCTACAGGTCAACGGCACACCCGCCGGCTCCTACACCTTCAAGGTGACAGCTTCGGGACAGAACACCGGCGCGACTGAAAGCCAGGTCATGAACCTGACGGTCACTCCATGAGAGGTCTCCCATGCAGTCCTTTTTCCGCTTCTCGCGAATTGCCGCTCTACTCCTTCTTCTCGGTATGTGCGGCAGGGGTGTGCAGGCGCAGGCCCGGGCTACAGCCCTCGGACCCGGGAGCTATGTCGCGATCGGCGGAGCAGTTTCGGCCTTTCCGTCCGACTATGACGGACGCAATATCGCCGGCGGAATGGTCTACATGGACGTTCAGCCGACGTATCGTTACGGCTTTGAAGGGGAGACGAGGTTCCTGCGCTACCACACGGATGAAGGCGTCAGTCAGACCAACTATCTGGTGGGGGTGCATGTCGGCACTCGACCCCAGAGGCTGCGGCCGTACGCCAAATTCCTGGTGGGCGCAACCAGAATCCAGGCGCCATTCGGCTATGCTCAGGGAACTTTCTTTACCTTCGTGCCCGGCGGTGGCGTGGACTATATGCTCAGCGATCGCTGGACGATAAGGGCTGTCGACTTCGAATATCAGATTGTTCCGCAGTTCATTGGGGGTGAGGTCCGGAATTTCGGAATCAGCATGGGCCTGAGCTTTCGCATCAACGATATTATCCGGTTGCCGCAACGAGCAACATTGCGTCGCTGATCGCAACCGGTTGCCCCTCAATTGACATAACCAGCCATTCTTAGCCGATCTTATATAGGTCCCGGCAAGATGCGTCGACCGAAGAAGATCAAGCGACTCACTCGGGAGCAACGCCAGAAGCAGATGCTGAAGGTCGCCGAAGGGTCGATCAATAGCGATCCGCCCTCTTCAATCGCCTCTGAAAAGGCTTTGTAAGGTAATTCCGATTTTGTAAGGTAAACGGCCGGAATCCAGGGAAAAACAGGGAACTGTATAGACTCAGGCACTTTACAAAGAACCTTACAAACCCTTCATTCTGTTGTGTTTATCAATTATTATCAGCAACTTACAAGAAGTCTGGCGGAGAGGGAGGGATTCGAACCCCCGATAGCCTTGCGACTATGTCTGATTTCGAGTCAGGTGCGTTCAACCGGGCTCCGCCACCTCTCCGACTCTGCTTAGTTTACCGGCACAGTGGCCGCGGTGCAATCGCGGGATGATTCGCTGGTGGATTCGTTTGGCTGTTCTCCTTTCTCGCGCTCCAGTTGGAGGCGCATGAGGAGCGCGTCGTCGTCGGGGTCGCGGTAGTAGCGCGGGCGGCGGGCGGCGGGGATGAACCCGAGGCCGGCGTAGAGGGCGATGGCGGCGGCGCTGGCAGCGCGGACCTCGAGGACGACCTCGGTGGCACCCTGAGAACGGAACCAGTCGAAGACGGCGCGGCATAGGGCACGACCGATGCCGGCGCGACGGGCGCTGGCGGAGACGACGACGCTCTCCAGTTCGGCTATGTGGCTGGATGCGATTAAATGCGGGGATTCTTCCCCTTCCCTTTCACGTTGTTCAGGTTCAGGGTCAGAATGACAATTCATCTTCTTGCTGCTGCAATCGTCAGACTGCTTCAGGTTTGCGGGATCGTGCGGGGCGGGATGCAGCAGACCGACGGCAAAGCCAGCGAGTGAATCGTCTTTCTCGGCTACGAAGAGGCAGCGCTGTGAAGTGGTCGAGTCATGGATGGCCAAGTAAGCTGCGGGTGGCCAGTGAGGCGCGAGATCGGTGGCGCGCTCCAGCGTGAGGATTGCTTCGAGGTCCGATGCGATGGCGCGGCGCAGATGGATTGGCGGAGACGTCATCGGGCGGGCGTTCCGGGGTGGGTTGCGGAGAGCGGCGGGGCGGCGGCGGCGATGGGCTTGGCGAAGATCTCGGCGTCGGTGCGACGGAGGTAGTTGGCGTCGATGGTTGCGGGGTCGTCGAAGGCGCGCTGCTGGATGCGGGCGAGGGCGAGAGGCAGGGCGGAGGCGGCGGAGGGCTCGGCGACAAGCTGCGGGGCGAGCGCGGCGATGGATTGGGCGACAGCGGGCTCGCAGACAACAAGGGTCTGCTGCGGTTCCCTGCTCTGGCCGGCGAGGAGCTGGTCGCGGGGCTGGAGGGACTCGCGGAGGCAGAGGCCGTTGGCGTAGAGGCCGGAGTAGAACTCGCCGCGGCCAGCGTCGAGCAGGGCGTGGACCTGATGAACCCACTCATCGCCAACGAACGGCGATGAATGGGGCACCCCCGGCTGGGCGAGGCTGGCGAGGACGGCGAGGCGGGAGATGGCGACCAGCGGGAGGTTGAGGGCGTGGCAGAGGCCCTTGGCGGCGCTGAGGCCGACGCGGACTCCGGTGAAGGAGCCGGGACCGTAGACGACGGCTATGGCGTCGAGCTCTGCAAGGCTGAGGCCGAGGCCGGCCACCAGGGAGTGGATGGCTGGGACGAGGCGCTCGGCGGCGGAGCGGCCGGGAAGGCTTGCAACGGCGAGCGAGGGAGCGGCTCCGGCGAGGGCTAGGCTGCCGGTTGCGCCACAGGTGTCGATGAGCAGAAGATTCAAATTGGCGCGACCTCCGGTGGCGGGTTGAGGTGAGTTCGGCAAAGTGAAGTTGATTCTCTCTCGTGTAAAATGCAGCAAAAAGTCCTAAAGTATTCAAAAATAATTACTTAAGTCTAGACTTCGGTCTGGACTGGTCTTGACTTGTCTGCTAAAGTATTCATTTCAGATTATTTATTTTATAAAGTCTCTGGAATGAATGGCTTATTCTTGTAGAAATCCCCTCCAATACAAATATGGGCTAGTCCGATTCATCCCGTATAGCCCATCTGATGGCAAAAAATCCAGCGATCAATGCACATATCGGGGCTACCCAGAGACCGAGAACGGCACCACCCAAACCAGCCATTGAGGTGGACCCAGTGGAGGTCCAGTCGGCCCAAAGCCCGAATGCAATAACTGTGAGAATAAAGCTGCCCACCAATATGGCGAAGGTGACGATGATCGCAAGAATCATTCGAATCATACTTCCCCCTATCTTTAATTATAGAGGTTTGTGTGAAACTGCTATGCCAACTATTTTTATGTTTTTTCACTATTGTTTACTGTTGTTTAGGAGGAATTTTGGGGCACGAGAGTCTTGACAAGAAAAACAGGGGTTAGGGGTAAGAAAGAGCATGGGCGGGGATTTTATGGGAGAAAGGGGTAGGCGGTTGTGGCGGGCCGGGATGTATCGGGATCCTTCGCGCTCGAAAGACGCGCTTCAGGATGACAGCAAGAACAGGCGACGGCAAGCGTTGGGCTTGAGTTGGACAAAGGGCCACTGGCATGTCACACTGGCGGTGGGACAAATTATGGGCACACAGAGAGCACACGTTGTACT
>PLOT01000228.1:23660-37472 GCA_003142215.1 Granulicella sp.
CGGGACAGAGATTGATTCTTCTACTCGATACCACGGTGCTGGTGGATGTTCTGCGGCGGCGCAAGGACCGCTTGACCTTGCTGGAAGAACTGACCGAGATGGGGCACCGGCTGACTACATCCGCGATGTGCGTAGCTGAGGTCTACGCCGGGATGCGGCGGGGAGAAGAGGTGAGAACGCAGGGACTTCTGGCGGGGGTTCCATGCTATCCGATCTCCATGTCAATCGCAGTGCGGGCGGGGGAGTTGAAGTGTGAGTGGGCCCGCAAGGGCAGGACGCTGACGCTGACCGACATGATGATTGCGGCGACTGCGCTGGAGCATGGTCTTCGGCTGGCGACGGACAACCGCAAGGACTTTCCGATGGATGAGATCGCGTTTTATCCGTTGACGTGATGGGTTTGCGTCCTGCCGCCCCACTTAGCGACGATGAAGCCGTCGCGAAGATGGGGTACCCGATTCTGTGGCGAAGATGGGGCACACGATTCTCCCACCCACCCGGAGTTGAGGAGTTGGGCATTGCATCGCGGGGGATTTGCGCTGCATCGAAGACTATAGACTTAGAATCGTGAGAGAGAGCCGGGCACAGAGATGACGATGAAGAATGAAGACGTTGGCGCGAAGGGAGAATTTTCCGCCGAGGTGGCGGAGTGGGTCGAGGCGTTCGACCAGGTAGTGGCAGGCGGGAAGGCGAACGGCGTGGAGTTGCTGGAGGCGCTGCGGCTGCGGGGACGCGAGACCGGGGTGATTCTGCCGTACCGGCTTTCGACACGCTTCCGCAATACGATTTCGACCGGGGAAGAGCTTCCCTACCCCGGCGACATGGACATTGAGCGGAGGATCAAATCGCTGATCCGGTGGAACGCCATGGCCATGGTGCATGGGCAGAATAAGAAGGACCCGGGGATCGGCGGACACATCTCGACGTACGCGTCGCTGGCGACTCTGCTGGAGGTGGGTTACAGCCACTTCTTCCACGCGCGATACACGGGCGAGGACGGCAACGAGTTGCCGGGAGACTTCATCTACTTTCAGGGCCACGCGTCGCCGGGTGTGTATGCGCGGGCGTACCTGGAGGGACGGCTGACGGACGAACACCTGAAGAACTTCCGCCATGAGCTGCGGGATACGCCGGGGCTGTCGAGCTATCCACACCCGTGGCTGATGCCGGAGTTCTGGAACTTTCCCTCGGTGTCGATGGGGATTGCACCGCTGAATGCGATCTACCAGGCGCGGTTCATGCGGTATCTGGAGAACCGCGGGCTGATCGAGCGGACGCCACGCAAAATCTGGGCGTTCGTGGGCGACGGCGAGACGGACGAGGTGGAGTCGCTGGGCGCGATCTCGCTGGGCGCGCGGGAGAAGCTGGACAATTTAATCTTTGTGGTCAACTGCAATTTGCAACGGCTGGATGGGCCGGTGCGCGGGAACAAGCGGATTGTCGATGAGCTGGAGGGCGTGTTCACGGGCGCTGGATGGAACGTGATCAAGGTGCTGTGGGGCGGCGACTGGGACCCGCTGTTTGCGCGCGACACGCATGGGCTGCTGCTGAAGCGGATGGAAGAGAGCGTGGACGGCGACTTCCAGACCTACAAGGCGAAGGGCGGAGCTTATATCCGGCAACACTTCTTCGGCAAGTATCCCGAGCTGGTGGAGATGGTGAAGGACTATACGGACGAGCAACTGACCAACCTGCACCGGGGCGGGCACGATCCGGTGAAGGTGTTCAACGCGTACAAGCGTGCGATGGAACACCGGGGCGGGCCGTCGGTGGTGCTGGCGATGACGGTGAAGGGATTTGGCATGGCGGCGGCGGAATCGCGCAATGCGACCCACTCGGAGAAGAAGCTGACGGACGTGGGGCTGGCAGCGTTTGTGAAGCGGTTCAAGATCCCTATCCCGGAGGAGCAGGCGCTGGCGGCGACGCCGTACCGTCCGCCGCAGGACTCGCCGGAGATGGTGTACATGCAGGAGCGGAGGCGCGAGCTGGGCGGAGTGATGCCGACGCGGTCGGTGGCGGCAGCGGGCTTCAAGGCGCCGGGGCTGGATTATTTCAGCGAGTGGACGGCGGGATCGAATGGACGCGCCGTGTCGACCACGATGGGGTTTGTCTCGGTGCTGCGGCACCTACTGAAGAATGCGGAGATCGGACAGCGTGTGGTGCCGATTGTGCCCGACGAGGGACGGACGTTTGGCATGGAGTCGGTGATACGGCAGGTGGGGATCTACGCGCCGGAGGGCCAGCGATACACTCCGCACGACAAGGAGATGCTGCTGTTCTACCGCGAAGAACTGGACGGGCAGATTCTGGAGGAGGGGATCACGGAGGCGGGAGCGATGGCTTCGTTCACCGCTGCGGGACAGGCTTACTCGACGTACAAGATGCCGATGATTCCGTTCTACATGTACTACTCGATGTTCGGATTCCAGAGGATCGGGGACCTGGCGTGGGCGTTTGCGGACGCGCGCGGACGGGGGTTCATGATGGGCGGAACGGCGGGACGGACGACAATGCTGGGCGAGGGATTGCAGCACCAGGACGGGCACAGCCATGTGCTGGCAAGTACGATTCCGACATGCGTGAGCTACGATCCGGCGTTCATGTACGAGATGGTGGTGGTGGTGCAGGACGGCATACGGCGGATGTACGAGAAGGGCGACGAGTGCTTCTACTACATCACGATGTACAACGAGGACTACGCGATGCCGCCGATGCCGGAGGGTGCGGCGGAGGGGATTCTGAAGGGGATTTACAAGTTCCGCGCGACGACGAATGGGGAGGCTACGGTGCAGTTGTTCGGGTCGGGGCCGATCCTGAACGAGGTGCTGCGGGCGCAGGAGATTCTGGCTGAGAAGTATCAGATTGCGGCGGACGTGTGGAGCGTGACCAGCTACACCGAGCTGCGGCGGGAGGCGATTGCGACCGAGCGCTGGAACCGGCTGCATCCGGCCAAGGCGGAGCGGAAGACGTATATCGAGACGGCGCTGGCGGGAGCGAAGGGGCCGATCGTTGCGGCGAGCGATTATATGAAGTCGCTGCCCGACGTACTGGCTCCGTGGCTGCAGACTGAGGGACGATGCAGGCTGGTGACGCTGGGGACGGATGGGTTCGGGCGCAGCGACAACCGCGCGCACCTGCGGCGGCACTTCGAGGTGAACGCGGAGTCGATTGTGGGAGCGACGCTGTCGCGGCTGGCGCGCGAGGGCAAGATCAAGGGGAAGAAGGCGCAGAGTGCGTTGGTGGAACTGGGGATCGACACCGAGGCCAAGGACCCGGCACGGGCGTGATGGCGAAGCAGACGGACAGAGTGGCCGCAAACGAAAATCCGCTGATTCCGAATGAGAGGCTGCGGCAGATCTATCGGTCGATGGCGCAGGCGTGGGAGATGGAGAAGGCACTGCCGGTGGCAAGGCGCGGGCAGACGCACGGGAAGGAGGCTGCGTTGGTGAGCGCGGCATTCGATCTTGGGCCGGGCGACCTGGTGAGCGACGCGCTGGCGGGTGGAGTGGTGGATTATTTGCGAGGGACGGCGCTGGGCGAAGTTCTGCGAGTGGGGAAGGCTGATGCTTCCCGGCGATCGCGCAGGAGTGGGACGGGCGTTCGCGGCAGGAGTGCGGAGTACGGAGCGGCGGGGCGGCTTCCGGGAACGACGGATGCTGCGGAACGGATGTGGACGGCGCTGGGCGCGGCGGCGGCTTTGAAGGCGGCGCCGGCGCTGGCGAGGATTGAGACGCAATCAACTGCAAAGGACAAGGCGGATGCGACGGCGGCGGCACGGCAGGCTGGCGTCGTTGTGGTCTACGCGCTGCCGGGTGAGGTTCCGGCGGCGCTGTGGAAGAAGGCGCTGCGGTTTGCGGCGGAGCAGGAACTGCCGGTGGTCTTTGTGGTGCTTCCGGCGGCGCGGGCGCGGGGCAGCAAGGCGCGGCCGACATCGAAGGCGGTCACAGTGAGCGCGCTGGCGCGCGACTGCGGCGTTCCGGCGATGGTGGTGGACGCGGACGATGCGGTGGCGATCTATCGCGTGGCGCAGGAGTCGATTGGGCACGCGCGCATCGGCGGAGGAGGGGCGCTGATCGAGTGCGTGCCGTTCGTATTGGCTGGGTCGGCGGCCAAGGTGCGAGTGACCCAAGACGCGATTGCGGGGCTGGAGCAGACCATGGTGCAGCGCGGCGTGGCGAGCAGGGCGTGGATGGATCGCGCGGCGAAGAGCTTCGCAAAGCGGATTGCGAGGTAGAAATCGTTCTGCAACGGCTGTCACGCAGTTACACTGAGAGGACAATGCAGCGAAGTTCCGAGGTGCGTGTGCGGAGAGTTGTCTCTCGATTGCTTGTGGGCGTAGTGGGCCTGGGATTCGGTCTGGGCCTGGGGATTTCCGCGGCTGCGCAGACGACAGCAGCGCAGACGACAAGTCCGCAGTCAGCGAATGCGCAGACGGTGCCGGCGAATGCTCCGGCGGCGCAGCCTGTTCCTAGTGCGGAGGGGCAGGAGAAGATCGAGTCGATGCCGGGCTATCGGCAGCAACATCAGACCGCCCCTCAGACAAGCCAGCAGGCAAATCCTCAGACAACCCCGCAGATAAATCCGCAGGCGATTCCGCAGACGGCTCCCATTCCACAACATGCGCCCGCGCCGGTGGTGACGCCCGCGCAGCCGACGGCGCAGGTTCCCTACACCGCGCTGCCGGCATACGGAAATGCGGAGACGGGCCAACCAAGAGATACGGATGGCAGCGCGTATATTCCGGTGGACAGTTGGGTGTATCCGGCGATGCTGCGGCTCTACTCGCTGGGCTATGTGGATACTGCGTACCTCGCGATGCGGCCGTATACGCGGCGCAGCGCGCTGCATATGCTCGAGGCGTCGGAGGGCGAGATTGTGGCCAGCGGCGACGAGCAGGCGCAGGAGATTCTGTCGGCGCTGCTAACGGAGCTGACGGACGAGGGCGTCGCGGGGAAGACGGAACGCGGAACGGTGTATGGGTTGCAATCGGTTTACACGCGGATGATGGGGATTTCGGGGCCGATCCTGGTGGACAGCTACCATGTGGGGCAGACATTTTTCAACGACTACGGGCGGCCGCACGAGACGGGATTCAACAACATCACGGGATTTTCGACTCTGAACGAGCAGGGGCCGTTCTCGCTGTATGTGCGCGGCGAGTACCAACATGCGCCCAGCGCGGCGGGCTACTCGCAGGCTCTGGCGCAGCAGATCTCACTGATGGATGAGATTGTGTTCGCGCCGCCCAACGATCCGGAGGCGACGGTTCCGGCGGGGCCGATTGCAGCGCAAAATCCGTTTCGGCTGGTGGAGGCGACGCTTTCGGTCCACCTGCTGGGGCACGAGATCTCGGGCGGCAAGTCGGATGCGTGGCTTGGGCCGGGGATGGGCAGCGCGATGCCGTGGTCGAACAACGCGGAGAACATTTACTCATTCCGCATCAACCGGGTGGAGCCGCTGTACGTCAAATATCTGTCGAAATCCCTTGGGCCAGTGCGCTACGACTTTTTCTATGGGAGCCTGAAGGGACACACCGATCCCAACGACGACTGGGTACACTCGGATATGTTCAGCTTCCAGCCGACGGCGAACTTCCAGTTCGGCTTCCAGCGGACAGTGATCTTCGGCGGCAAGGGACACGAGCCGGTGACGATCCGGACGTTTCTGAAGGGATTTTTCGACACCAACGATACGAGCGGAGCGGAGAAGTCTTCGCGGGATGATCCGGGAGCGCGGTTTTCGGCGTTCCACTTCAGCTACCGGCTGCCATTCGTACGCAACTACCTGACGCTGTACACGGACTCGGAGGTGCATGACGACCTGACGCCGGTGTCTGCTCCGCGGCGTGCAGGGTACCGGCCGGGAATCTATCTGGCACAATTTCCGGGATTGAAGCGGCTGGACCTGCGGGTGGAGGGTGTGTCGACCGACTGCTCCACGCTGGTGTGCCTGGGCGGAAGCAACGAGTATGTGGAGAACGCAATACAGAAACAGGGGTACACCAACAAGGGAAACATTCTGGGCGACTGGATCGGACGCGAGGCCAAGGGCGGACAGGCGTGGCTGACGTGGCACCTGTCGGGCAACGAGTGGGTGCAGGTGGAATATCTGAACAAGAAGTCGGCGAAGGACTTCATCCCCGGAGGGACTTCGCAGGGACAGTTCCGGGTGGATGTGGTGAAGCGGATCGGGCCGCAGGTTGAGGTGAATGGGTGGTTCCAGCACGAACGCTGGAGCGCACCGGTCTACCTGCCGGGTGTGCAGAACAACAACACGGTGACAGTGCAGGTGACGTTCTTCCCCAAGCTGAAGACGAAGGCTCCGTAAGGCTTCGTATCCTTGTGAAAGCAAGCCACCCTGTCAGAATTGCGCGTCAAATCCGGCGATGGCGCCGATTCCTGGAACCGACAATTGTTTGAGAGCTGTATCGTTGGTGATAAAGAGGTCGGTGCCAGCACAAGCGGCATTGGCGAGGTGAAGCGCATCGAGTGGCTTGACGCGATGATCGGCGCGCAGGCTGGCGTAGATGGAAACAGCCTCTGGCGCGTAGGGCAGAAGCGTGACTGCATCGGAACGAAAGAACCGGTTCAGACTGGCGATTCTAAACTCGTCCTTCACGCGTACGGGTTCGACGAGGAGTTCACTCAGAACAAAGAGACTGGAAAATATTCGATGCTGCGGTTGGCGCGCCCGCTCAACAATGGAACGTGCAAGGTGGCCAAACTCTGGATGGCCCTCGAAGTAGTAGACATAAAGATTCGAGTCCAGATAGATGCGACTCATTCGAGAATCGCTTCAGCGTCTTCTCCGTCGATCTCGCGGAGAACTGACTCCACACCGCCGCAACGCTCATAGAGATCGTGGAAGGTTCCGTACATGCTCAGGAGAAGGTCGAAGCCAGCCTCTTGATCCAGCGGTGCAGGCGCAGGATGATGCGGATCGACGTTCTGAAGCGGGCTGGCCACAGGCATACCTCTCGGCTTCAGTTTACTCCGCGTGCTGCCTTTCGAAGCAATATTTGTTTCGATACATAGACCTGAATCGATGAGTCGAAGACTACTTCGATTTGGGGGCGAGGCAGGACTGGAAGTAGGCGAGGGATTTCTGTAGGCCTTCGCGGAGGGGGACTTTTGGCTCCCAGCCAAGCAGGGCGCGGGCTTTCATGATATCTGGACAGCGGCGGGCGGGGTCGTCCTGAGGCAAGGGTGCAAAGGCAATTTCGGAGTTTGAGCCGGTGACGGCGAGGACCTCTTGGGCGCACTGGAGCATGGTGAACTCGGTGGGGTTGCCGAGGTTGACGGGCGAGTGCTCGGAAGAGGCAGCGAGGCGGAGGATGCCGTCGATGAGGTCGGAGACGAAGCAGAAGCTGCGTGTCTGCAGGCCGTCGCCGTAGATGGTGAGGGGTTGGCCCGCGAGCGCCTGGAGCATGAAGTTGGAGATGACGCGGCCGTCGTTGACCTGGAGGCGCGGACCGTAGGTGTTGAAGATGCGGACGAGGCGGGTGTCGACGGCGTTGTAGCGATGCCATGCGGCTACGGCGGCCTCGGAGAAGCGCTTTGCCTCGTCGTAGACCGAGCGCGGGCCGATGGGATTGACGCGGCCCCAGTAGGTTTCGACCTGGGGATGGACCTCGGGGTCGCCATAGCACTCGGAGGTTGAGGCGTGCAGGAAACCGGCGTTATATTTGCGCGCGAGGTTGAGGACGTTGATGGTTCCGGCGGATCCGGCGAGGAGGGTTTCGGGGCCGAGGCGGGCGTAGTCCACGGGCGATGCGGGCGAGGCGAAGTTGAAGATGTAGTCGACCGGGCCTGGGTCGAAGGGGAGGGTGATGTCGTGGTTGAGGAAGGCGAAGCGCGGTTCCGAGGTGAGGTGCGCGAGGTTGGCGAGGCTGCCGGTGGAGAGGTTGTCTACACCGAGGACGGAGTTGGCGGCGGACTGGGCGAGGAGGGCGTCGGTGAGGTGAGAGCCGAGGAAGCCTGCGGCTCCGGTGACGAGGATTTTCTTCATTTGGCGGCGGAGGCGGCGAGTTCGAGATCGCGGGCGGGATAGACGGCGGGCCGTCCGATGCTGATGTATGTGAACCCGTGTTGCTGCATGGTTTTGGGGTCGAAGAGATTGCGGCCATCGACGACGATGGGGTAGCGCATGGCGGTGTAGAGGCGATTGAGGTCGAGGGCGGCGAACTCGCGCCAGTCGGTGAGGACGAGCAAGGCGTCGACGTCCGCGGCTGCGGCGTAGGCGTCTTGGGCGTACTGAAGCTGAGGGCCGGCGGAAAGTTCGGCCTGGGCGCGCTCGATGGCGGCGGGGTCGTAGGCGGCGATGGAGCAGCCCTCGGCGAGCAGCATCTCGATCAGGTCGATGGCGGGCGATTCGCGGATGTCGTCGGTCTCACCTTTGAAGGCGAGGCCGAGGACGGCGAGGCGTTTGCCGCGCAGGGTCCAAACGGCGGAGCGGACCTTGGCGAGGAAGCGCTTCTTCTGCTCGGCGTTGATTTTTTCGACCTCGGTGAGGAGGTTGAAGTCGATGCCGAGCTGGTCGGCGACGGAGCGGAATGCGGCGACGTCCTTGGGGAAGCATGAGCCTCCGTAGCCGATGCCGGGGCGGAGGAAGCGGGGGCCGATGCGGCTGTCCAGGCCGATGCCGCGGGCGACCTGTTCGATGTTTGCGCCGGTGGCCTCGCACAGGTTGCTGACGGCGTTGATGAAGGAGATTTTGAGGGCCAGGAATGCGTTGGAGGCGTGCTTGACGATCTCCGCCGACTTAGCGGAGGTGAGCAGCAGGGGCGGCGGGGCGGCGGCGGAGCAGCGGCCGGGGATGGCGTGTGGCTGCGAATAGTAAGCGCCGGAGGTGAGTGGGGCGTAGATGCGGGTGAGCAGGGCGGCGGCGGGTTCGGAGTCGGCGCCAACGACGATGCGATCGGGGTGGAGGAAGTCAGCGACGGCTGTGCCCTCGCGCAGGAATTCGGGGTTGGAGACCACGTCGAAGAGGCTGCGGGCGACGCCGTTGCGCTCGATGGTGCGGCAGATCCACTCGTTGGTGTAGACCGGGACGGTGGATTTTTCGACGATGACCTTGTAGCTGGAGAGCGAGCGGGCGATCTCGCAGGCGACGGATTCGACGTAGGAGAGGTCTGCGTCGCCGTTCTCGGACTGCGGGGTGCCGACGGCGATGAAGATGGCGTCGGAGGCGCGCGTGGCTTCGCCGAGGTCGGTGGTGAAGTGGATTTTGGTGTTGCGGTAGCGTTCGAGGAGTTCGGGGAGGTATCTCTCGTGGATGAGGGTGTCGCCGGACTGGAGGGCAGCGACCTTTTGCTCGTCGTTATCGACGCAGACCACGGAGTGACCGATCTCGGCGAAGCAGACGGCCGCGACCAGGCCGACGTAACCCGACCCAACGACTGCGATTTGAATGGATTTACTCATGGTCTGCGGCAGATGCTTTGGTGACACAGCAATGCTTGCAGTCTAGTGGATTTCCGGTCGAAGCGGAAATACTTGGCAGGCCGGTCTGAAGACCAGTCCCAAACCGGAGCAATCCGAGAGAGTATTGAAGGCACGATTTGTGTTTTTGAAATGCGGCGGGTCGAGTAGACTTGCAGGAATGGATCCCCAGAAGACATCGTACCCCCTCCCCGTGGGCGAGCCAGATCCGCAGCAGTCCGGTCTGGGGTTTGAAATAGCCGACACCTCGTTGACCGAGGCGCTGGCGACACTACGCAAGCGGCGTTGGCTGCTGATCGTCGCAGTGGTTCTGGGGGCGAGCGATGGGGCGTACAAAGCGTATACCCAGCCCAAGCTGTATGAGGCGACAGGCACCATCCAGGTACACAATGGGGCATCAAACGAATACAAGCTGGATACGGGCTCCGGTTACGGCGACGACTTGGAGACCAAGATCAACACCGAAGTTGCGATTCTGAAGAGCGACTCGCTGCTGGCGACCGTGGCGCGCGAGATGAACCTGGCGAACAACTCGGACTTTTCCGGCGTACCTCCGGGCTCGCATCGCTCGCTGGACGACCCGAACGTGCGGGCCAGCGTGGTGGGCGAACTGCAGGGCGGTCTTCAGGTGAGTCTGGTACCGCAGACGGAGATGATCGACATCGGTTATTCCAGCCTGAGTCCGAAATTGTCCGCGGACATCGTCAACAAGGTGGTCGACGACTACAGGCAGTGGAGCTACCAGACACCGGTGGAATCGACGCGGCGGGTTTCGCAGTGGCTCTCCGGGCAGTTGGAGGAGTTGAAGGCCGAGGTCGAGCAGACGCAGAAACAGATCATGGATTTGCAGCGGAAGATGGGGACGCTGGGGTACGATTCGTCACATAACCAGTTGCAGTCTTCGCTGGAAGGGTTGGTCGGGGCGGAGGGAGCGGCGAAGATTGCGCGCATCAACGCCGAATCGCGCTACCGGATGGTGGCGGGCATGGACCTGAATACGATCGAAGGCTCGATCGAGACAACGCCCGGCACCGCCCCCGGCGAGCTGAATTCACTGCGCGGACAACTGGCGTCGGCAAAGGCGAGTTACCAGCAGTTGACGGTGCAGTCACCGCTGGGGCTGGGGCCAAACCATCCGCAGGTGAAGGCGTTGCAGGCGCAGATCGGCGAGCTGACCAAGGAGATTGACACAGAGCAGAACCGGATGGAGCTACAGGCCAAGGAGACCTACCTGGCGGCCAAGGCGTCCGAGGACAAGACCGAGCAGGAACTGGACGCGAAAAAGGCCGAAGCATACCAGCAGGGCGACGACCTGGTTCAGTTGACGATCCTGCAGCGCGAGTATGAACAGAACCGCACGCTGTATGACGGACTGGAATCGCGCCTGCGCACCGCCGAGGTGCAGGCCGGCCTGGAAGCCCTGGAAGTGGACGTGGTGGACCAGGCGTTGCCGCCGGTGAGCCCTACGATGCGGCCGCCGTCGTCGATCATCGTGTCGACGACCGTGATGTTTCTGCTGGGCGGCATCGTGATCGCGTTCATCATGGATGGCCTGGATACTGGGCTGCACAACATCCATGAGATCGAGTCGGTGATGAACATGCCATCGCTGGCGATCATTCCTCAGGCCAAGCGGGCGAGTGTGGAGCAGATGGCCCCGATGTCCACGGCGCAGCGCAACATCAATGTGCTGACCCAGCCGAAGTCGCAGTTTACCGAGGCGTTCCGGACACTGCGGACCTCGCTTCTGCTGTCCACTGCGGGACAGCCGCCGAAGTTCATCCTGTTTACCAGCGCGATGCCCTCGGAAGGCAAGACGACGATGGCTAGCAACCTGGCGTGCATTATGGCGCAGGGCAACGTACGCGTTCTTTTGGTGGATGCCGACCTGCGCCGGTCCAACATTCACCACCGGTTCGGGCTGACCGGAAAGCTGGGACTGACGACCGTTCTGACGGGCACGTCAACGCTGGAGGAAGCCTTGCAGCATGTTCCCGAAGCACCCAACCTGGACATACTGCCCAGCGGTCCGGTGCCACCTTTCCCAACCGAGATGCTGAGTTCGGAGGCGATGGTGGCGCTGATGGAGCGGTTTGGGAAGATGTACACGCACGTTGTGATCGATTCTCCGCCGGTGCTGTCGGTGACCGACGCGGTGGTCATAGGACATATGGTGGACGCGGTGGTTCTGGTGGTACGGCATGGCAAAGAGAGCAAAAATGTGATGCGGCGGGCGCGCGATGTTCTGGCCCGCACGGGCGCACCGGTGGCCGGGTTGGTGCTGAACGCGGTGGACGTGAACTCTCCCGACTATTACGGATACTACGGATATCTTGGGTACTCGTATGGGAATGTCGACGGTGACAGTTGGGAGACGCAGCCGCCCGCGGCGGGTGAGGCGGACGCGGAAGGGAAGGACAAACGATGACTGGGAACTTCGCGACCGGAGTGTTTGCGGCGGTCCTGATCTCGTTCTGCGGGAGCGCGGCAACTGGACTGGCGTTGGCGCAGGCGGGGACGCAGGATTCGGGACCGTTGCCGGGCGCAACGGCGGCGCAGGCTGCGGCCTCGCCAGCGACGCCATACGCCAACCAGTCGATGCTCTATCCGGGGGAGGATTTTCATTTAGGCCCGGGAGACCTGATCTCGGTGCATGTATTCATGCAGGAGTACTCACAGACAGTGCGGCTGGGCTCGGACGGGAGCGTGCAACTGCCCTTCATCGGCAGCGTCCCACTGCAAGGCCTGACGGTGCGGGGTGCCCAAATGCTGATCGCGGAACGATTGCGGGCGGGCGAGTTTTATAAAAATCCGGAGGTTACGATCCAGGTGCTGGACACGGTGAACGGCTCGGTGATCGTCACCGGGGAAGTCCACGCCATTGTGCCAGTCTCCACGGAGAGGAGCCTGCGGGAGGTGCTCTTGATTGCGGGTGGGTTGCCGGTGACGGCGAGCCATACGGTGAAGATCGTGCGACCTGGAATGGTGGAGCCGATTGTGGTGGATCTGGGGACGGACCTGGCGGCCAGTTCGACGGCGAGTTTACCCATCCATCCGCATGACATCATCCAGATCTCGCGGGCCAGCGTGGTGTATGTTCTGGGTGCGTTCGCGCACCAGGGCGCGGTGCCGCTGGACCAGGCCACGCCGCTTACGCTGTTGCAGCTTGCCTCGATCAGCGGAGGGATCGACTTTGAAGGCAAATACGCCGATCTGCGTCTGATCCGCACGGTGGGAAACGAGCGCAAGGTGGTCAAGGTCGACATGAAGAAGGTGCGCGACGGCCGTGCTCCCGACCCGGTGCTGCAGGCCAACGACATCATCTTCCTGCCGACCGACGATATGAAGGCCGTGCTCAAGAGCCTGGGCACGGGCGGCGTGATCGGACTGGCCACCATTCTGTTTACAATCCATTCTTACTAGAGGTGGCTGCCGGACGCGGCGTTGGAACACAGAAACTTCCGCGCAAGCGAGCAACGGGAGATGGGAGAGATGTATGGGCTCCGGACCTGAACGACCGAACCAACGAACGCAGCGGCGCGTGCGGCTGGCGTATCTGGTGAGCCATCCGATCCAGTACCAGGCGCCTCTGCTGCGGCGGATTGCCGAGGAGACGGACATCGATCTTACGGTGTTTTTCGGCTCCGACTTTTCGGTGCGGGGATACCGCGACGAGGGCTTCGGCGTGGGCGTGAAGTGGGACATTCCCCTNNCCCCTGCTGGACGGATACCGGCACGAGTTCCTGCCGCGGTTGCGCGACCGGGGAACGGTGAGCGTGGCGAGCCCCTTGAACTACGGCATCGTCAGCCGGCTGCGCGGCGTTGGCGGCGATGCGGCAGGCGATGCGGCGTTCGATGCGCTGTGGGTGCATGGATACGCAACCGTGAATGCGATGCACGGAATCCTGGCGGCCAAGGCGCTGGGCATTCCCGTGCTTCTGCGCGCGGAGTCGTGGCTGGGCGACCGCGAACGGAGCGGAGTAAGGCTGGCGCTGAAGCGGACGGTGTTCGCGGGACTGAGGCTGTTGGTGGACGGAGTTCTGCCCATCGGGACGCTGAATGCGGAGTACTGGCGGACCTACTTCGGCGACCAGGTCGCGCAGTTCCCAATGCCCTACGCGGTGGACAATGGCTACTTTGCCCGGCGCGCAAGGGAAGCCGAGGCCGGACGCGCCGCATTGCAGGCGGAGCTTGGACTGGATCCCGCGCGGCCTGTGGTGCTGTTTGCGTCGAAGCTACAGACGCGCAAGCACTGCGACCACCTGATCGAGGCGTATCGGCGGCTGTCGCGGGGAGCGGGCGAGGAGCCGGGCCCGGTTCTGGTCATCGTGGGCGACGGCGAGGAGCGCGCGGCGCTGGAGCGGCAGGCGGC
>PLOT01000045.1:0-6344 GCA_003142215.1 Granulicella sp.
CGGCAGTAAGGTTGGTGGGCGTAGGGAAGCGCGCCAGCAACGCGATTGCGGCCGGATCAAGCGGCGTCGTAATAACGTCGCCAGCAAACTCCTGTCGCGTGTAGCTCGAGCCGTTGTACGTCGTGGTGGCTGGGTTGTAGATGTGCGAGACGCCGGTGAAGATTCCCTGACGCTCGTTGACTGTGGGAATCGTGGAGATGAGGGTGCGGCCGATCAGCGCCTTGATGCCCTGATAGTCGCCGAAGAAGAAGAGGCGGTCGTGCAGGATCGGAGCGCCAAGCGTGGCCCCGTAGAGGTTGCGTCGGTACTCCGGCCTGGGGGCCGGGGCTGCTGTTGCAAAGTAGTTGCGTGCGTTCAAATCTTCGTTGCGCAAGTACTCGAACAAACTGCCGTGTATCGTATTCGAGCCGGAACGAGTCGCCACATTGACCACGCCGCCATTGAAGCGGCCGAACTCGGCGGGGACATTGTCGGTCTCGATGGTAAACTCCGCGATGTCGTCGATGATGGGGAAAAACGCAACCTGACCGGGCTCAGGCTGTAGCGCGGAGATGCCGTCGTAGAGATACTCGTTGGTGCGCGGGCGGCCGCCATTGATGCGCGGAAGCAGCGTGCCGGGAGGCAGCTCGACGCCAGGCGCAAGCGTCGTGAGCTGGATAAAGTTGCGGGAGTTGAGAGGCTCGGCGAGAACGGCGGTTCCGGGAATGTTGGTCTCAATGTTGCTGGTCTCGGCTTGCAGCGGCGCGGCATCGCTGGAGACGGTGATGGTCTGCCGATCGCCGCCCGTGGTCAATGTGAGGTCGGCGCCGACCGTCTGACCGACGATCACCGTGATCCCGCTGCGCTGAAGGTGCTGGAATCCGTTGACATAGACATCGAGCGAGTACAGCCCCGGATTGAGGTTACTGAAAAGATAGTCTCCCGAGGTGGTGGTGAGGATCTGCTGGCGAACGCCGGTCGCGGCTTCGGTGAGGTCAACGTGCGCTCCGGCAATGGCCGCGCCAGTGGCATCGAACACGCGACCGCGCAGGCCGGCGGAGATCTGAGCGATGGCGCCCGGGCAGAGGATGGAGGCAAGAAACAGGACGGCAAGAGTTTGAAGAATTTTCACGCGAAGATCTCCTCACGACGCAGCGCATCCTGCATCCTGGTTTGCTTGGCGCTCAATTCCAGGCTGGATTGACCTGAAAACGAGGTTCAGAGCGATAAGTTGAGAGAAGTGTTCTTCACGAATTTAGACGACTGTAATCGTATTGTCAATCGTTTTAATATTTCAGCGTGGAAATCAACTACGCTCTCGGCTATTGCATCGCTCAAATGCACGCAGGTGGAATCCGCAACCACCGAGTGGATTTTCCTCAAGTACAGCCATCGCGCGCGACATCCTGAACCCGTCGCTAATCCGAGTAGAACTCTAGTCGAGTCGCTCGATCATCACGTCGGTGGACTTGATGAGAGCGGCTGCGCTGTCGCCTTTTTTCAACTGAAGCTCGCGTGCCGCGCCGGCCGTGATGATTGCTGTTACATTGCTGTCGCCGATGGAGAGAACGATCTCGGCGAGCAAGCCTTCGATGCGCACGCTGACCACCTTGCCAGCCAGTTGGTTTCTTCCGCTCACGCGACGGTAGCGTTCGCGCGACTCGGTCGACGGCTTGGCCTTGTCCTTCACCAGGAATGGCTTCAACGTGGACTGCGCGACTCGGTGATGGCCGCCCGGAGTCTGCACCGTCTTCAGCTTGCCGCTGAGAATCCACTGCTTGATGGTGGGATAGCTTATCCCCATCATGCGGGCTGCTTCACGCGGTGTCAGCATCTGGTTGGAGATCGCCATGACTTATGTTTTAGCATCTTTAGCTGTGAAGTTTCATTAGGTTGTCCATTCGATCCGGACCGGAGAAGCTGATTGTGTCGAACAACAGCGAACTTCGGAGGATCGAATGGACTATCACAAGAATGCCAGACTTACGGTGTCTCTGCGCGCAGAGTTGGCCGAAATAGTTGTTTTCGAGGGTGTCACGTTGAAGCTGGCCGCGGCAACCTTCGCGTTGGGATAGTATTAGGCGGTCTGCTGCGCCAGTCCCGGCAACCACCGTGGACTGGAGGAACTCCCGACGCGTTAGGGAAACAGTGTTCCTGTGCGAAATAGTACGCGAGAGATCAGAGGATCGTCACCGAAAGGAATGAGTCCTCGTCGCGGCGGTCTGTCCTTTACAACGCTGTTCATAAGCGGTCGTCTGTCCATCGGGTGACATTTGGGCGGCATTGCTGCTTTCCCAATGCGGTAGTCTCAACTGCCTCTCAGTGCGCCTCTCCCTGTGGTTCGGGAGGAGGTTCCGGATGGGCAAGACGAGCTTGCTCTGGGACACGGGTCGATGCAGCGATCCATCGCATCGCACTCGGGAAGAGCGAAAGACCGAAGAGCGCCAGGTTGCGTCCCGCACCGGTGACCATGATTCGTGAGAGCAATGTTGCCAGCGACATGCCTCGCCCTAGTTGCGCATGAAGCCTGCGATAGTACTGGTTCGCGCTTTCGCCAGCCAGGTACATTTCCGTGGCAAGGGCCGCGCTATGCAAGGCGATCGACATGCCATCTCCGGTGAACGATGGGATCACCGCTGCCTGATCGCCCACACACCACAGACCGGATGGCCGTCCGGCAAGATACCCATACGGAATGGAAGAGAGGGCCAATGGCCGGTCCCACAGGGCTTTTGCACCTTGCAGACAATACTGTACATGCCGGTTGTCATCCAGTACCGCTGCCAGTAGCTCAGTCCAGCCGCCGATCCTGCGCAACTCAGAACGCCGAACCACCAGGCATAGATTGGCCACGTCTCTTTCCACCAGAGCGAGCCCTCCGTATCCGCCAGAGAAGAGAAATATCTCGATGAACTCTCGCAACGCCTCTGTCTGGGCACGCCCGAGTTGCCAGTGCAATTTGAAGGCGACGAGGTCGCATTGCCCGGTGCTCGGACGGCCCCACCCGTGCAGATCGTGTTTGCCGTTGGCGAGAAACACGGTCTGAGCGCACAACGATTTTCTGTTGCGCAGTTGCGCAAGCCACAGGCTGTCCTGGGTTGTGAGCCGATCCACGAACACGCCGCGCTGTACGTCGCATCCTATCTCCGCAGCGCGGGAGAGCATAGCTGCATCCAGGGTGAAGCGTGAAAGCGACAGCGCCGTGAAGGAAAGGGCCGTTTCCACCACCTTCCGCTTTGAGGAGAGGCGCATATAGCGAATCGTCGCCGCGCCCAGCTCCAATGGGTCGACCCCAACCTGGCGCAGATAGTCGACGGCTTCGCGGCTTAAAAACTCACCGCAAACCTTGTGATGTGCGGATCTCTCTTTCTCGAGCAGAGTGACCTGGCGTCCCGCGGTTGCAAGGCGGATCGCAACCATTGAGCCGGCAAGACCTCCTCCAATGACAAGGTTGTCAATCGTGGCGCTGGGGTTGCTCATTCGGGATCTCTCCCCTGATTCGGCTTTCGCATGGCTACACACAGACGTGCAGGGATGAAGCCCTGTATCAGGATGTCACGATTTCCGAGGCCTGCGGCAGCGCACATTCTTCGCCAGTCTTCCGGCACGAAGGACCGCGCGATGGATACGGGCCCGTCGTGTTGCACAAAGGGATGGAGTCTTGCCACTTTAGCGAACACCCGGAAGAAATGATAGGGAATCGCCGCGCGAGAAAGGTCGTTGATCAACCAACCGAGCCGGGCATGCTGCTCCATCCATTGCAGAAATCGCACAACATCGTCTTCGGCAAGATGATGTGTGAAGAGCGAACTGACCACAAGGTAAACCGGTCGCCGCGGCGCGTACGCAAAGATATCGGAGCACACCCACTGGATTTTGCTCGCGGCAGGGCTGGCCTCCGCTGCAATCGCCGTAGCGTCCGGATTCATGTCGAGGCCAGTCAATTCCACGGCAATGCCGCGTAGCTTCGCCCATTGCTCGATTCTGCGCAGCCCGTCTCCATAGCCGCAGGCAACATCGAGGATGTGCAGCGGTTCCCCGTGCGCAGGCAGTACATCCAAAAAAGTATCCAGCCAATGCAGCAAGGGCCGATAGGCCATCGTCCAGCGGTTTACCCTGGCAAGATCGCGAAGGCAGGCGCGCAACTCGTCGCGGCTACAGGGCTCGTCCATCAGTTCGCTGAGCTTCGAGCGGTGGCGGAAATCGGGGGCGCTATGCGGCATGGAAGAGCATGGTCTCCGCCGTCAGTCCGGGTCCAAACGACATGGCGCAGCCTGTTTGCCCCGACTGTGCCCGCTGCATGATCTGCTGCAACACGAACATCACGGTCGCGGAGGACATGTTGCCGTATCGCGCCAGAATATCGCGTGAGCAACCAAGTGCATCGGCGCGTAGCCCGAGGCCCTTTTCTACTGCGTCCAGAATCGAGCGGCCTCCCGGATGCACCGCCCACAATTCGATGGACAATGGATCTTGCCCTCGCGTTATTTCACTTCCCGATTCCTGCAGAGCGTGGCCGATTTTCCCTGGAACCTCGCCGGAAAGATGCATGTCGAATCCAAGAGCGCCAATCCGCCAAGTAATCAGGTCGCTTGTCTGGGGAATATTCACAGCCAGAAAGCTGTCAATGGCCAGCCCTTTCTGCTGCGCGCTTACCAGGGAGGCAGCGCAGCCATCCGCAAAGACCAGGAACGACAGCACCTGCTCCAACTCATGGATTTCCTGAAAGTGCAGCGTGCAGAGTTCAAGATTCAATATCAGGACGGTGGCATCCGGCTCGGAACGGACGATGTGGCGTGCCGACTTCAGAGCGTTAATGGCGGCATAGCATCCCATGAAGCCGATCATCGTTCGTTCGACCGACGGGGCAAGCCCAAGATGGCTGACGGCCTCGAAGTCCAGGCCCGGCGCGTAGAGTCCGGTGCAGGACGTTACGATCACATGCGTTATGCTTCGCCGCTGCTCTTCCGTCAGCGAGAGCTTGTCCAATGCGCTGTGTGCCAACTGCGGGGCAAAGCGTTCGAACAAAACCATGCGCCGCGCTGTTGCGGGAAAGCTTCCCGGCACATAGATGTTATCCGCATCGCCCCACGAACCGCCTTCAACGGTGATGGGATTCACGAAGGAGTAACGGTGCTCGATTGCCGACAACCGCGCCATGCGGCGAAATAAATTGCGGGGCGTGCCCTCGGCGAGCAAGTTGGCCGCAAAATCAATGAATGCCTTATGGACATCGTGTTGAGGGACTGCGGTGGCGATGTGGTTGATGTGTGCGGTCGTCATTTCTACCCCTTCGTCGCGATGGGCCATTCCATAAAGATAGTTTGCAACAGTCCGCGCAGCGGTATGACCGGACCGCTGTTGTCCATTAGAGTCCGCAGAGAATCAATTGGTCGCCCGAATCGATTCAATCGGCTTCGCATTCGGATGGATGAAGAGCCGGCAAAATGTGCGTGTTCTTGAATAGAGTATAGGTTGAGAATCGGTTGGATTTGTCAGAGGCTGGCTTTGAACTGACCTCCTTGATGCGGAGCGAGGAGTTTGCTATCGTCGCTGAATCGGGAACGGTAAACGTTAGGACTCTATCGTGACTGCCCGGATACAGATCCGCGCGGTCGCATGAATACCGAGTCGGCAATTAGGATAGAGCCGTTTGAAGGGAGCCACTGGCGTTTGCGGCGGATGCGACCGGGCTATGGGAATTCAATTGGATTTCGCCTGCAACAGATTGATGGATAGCGAGTTAGCAAGGGCAACGGGTGTGCTCACAACAGCACTTTGAGGTCAATTCTGTTGGTCAAGAACCTACAGGTTCTGGACCACTTGTCCCGGCAGAACTGAACAGACTTGTCCGATCTGGACAAAGAAGCCAGAGCCTTGAACCGGGGAGTCAATCGCAGCCGCATAAAAATCAACCGGCAATTCACCCGGCGAAAGGCACACAAGAAGTTTGCCTGCAGACGCCCCTATTCCAGGCGGTCAGAGACCTAGTGGATCGTGAGCGTCGTCTTCAGCGGCGTGTTTGCCGATGAGTCTCCGACCACGATCTGAAAGGTTCCTGTAGCGATTTGCCAGGCGTGCGTCTTTTCCGACCAGTAGGAGAACGAGCGCGCATCAAGCTTTAGTTCAACCGGCTTCGACTCGCCGGGATTCAGCATGATCTTGCGAAAACCTTTGAGCTGGAGCGGCGGCTCATTGCCCTCGGCGATGGGCGGGAAGCCGAGGTACAACTGCGCTACTTCGGCCCCGGCGCGTTTTCCAGTGTTGGTTACGCGGAAGCTGACGATGGCGTTGGCGCTGCCCGGTTGCTGGCTGACCTTGAGGCCGTCGAAACTGAACTGCGTGTAAGAGAGCCCGTATCCGAA
>PLOT01000045.1:6353-6593 GCA_003142215.1 Granulicella sp.
GCTGCGCGGAAATGTCAGCGGCAGCTTGCCGGAGGGATTCACCTTGCCGACCAGAACATCGGCGACGGCATTTCCGTCTTCTTCGCCGGGGTACCAGGCTTCCAGCACCGCCGAAACGTCGTTGAGCCACGGCATCAGAATGGCCGAGCCACTCTTGAGGACGACAATGGTTTTTGGATTTGCCTTGGCAACGGCGGCAATGAGTTGGTTCTGGGCTGCGGGCAGTTCGAGGCTCTGGTC
>PLOT01000322.1 GCA_003142215.1 Granulicella sp.
CCCGTCGAACTCTGCGTCACCTCAAACCTCCGCACCGGCTGCTGCCCCGCCCTCGAAGACCACCCCCTGCGCGCCTACTTCGACCTCGGCCTCATGGTCACCCTCAACTCCGACGACCCGCCCATGTTCGGCTCCAGCCTGCTCGACGAGTTCACCCTCGCCCACACGCAGTTCGGCTTCACCCTCGACCAGCTCCGCGAACTCGCCGCCAACGCCGTCGAAGCCAGCTTCCTCCCCCCCCACCGCAAACTAGCCCTCCTCTCCCGCATCGAGCAGTACCGCTAACCGATCGACCATCCGACCAGTTGCCCCGTTAGCTACTGACGTGCGTGGAAGGTACTCATAGTCCGTGGACTTAGGGTCATCATTCGTGGTTCGCTGGATGGCATGGTTCGTAATGCTGACAACGCGGTGAAGGCCGCATTTGGTCAGAGGGTTCGTGACATTCGGCTCAAGAAAGGGCTCTCCCAAGAAGGGCTTGCGGAGATGTGCGAACTCGACCGCAGCTACATTGGTGGTGTCGAGCGTGGCGAACGCAACGTGAGCCTCATCAACATCAAAAAAATCGCCGATGCCCTTGGCATTTCCCCGCAGGAGTTCTTCGAGCCGCGATGAAAATTGTCAGGGAGGAAACTCTGATCTCGTGCGGCAATTATGCCAAGTCAAAAGCCTGGAAGCGAACACGCGCCAGCCTCTACAAAGCAATAACTAGAGTTGACTGGCCGCGCGGGAGTGGGAAGTTCACAATCCACCCCGAGTCAGGCAAGAAGCGCGGCGAAGGAAATGGGGTCAAGCCGATAAAGGAAGGGCTGATCGAAGAGCTATCGAAGCAAGGATGGAAACCAGAGCAGTATCTCGATATCGCAACGCTGCATAGACCCGGAAAGCTCGACGCCGTTCTCGACACGACGTACGGTCCTGTAGCACTGGAATGGGAGACCGGGAATATATCTTCCAGTCACCGCGCTCTGAACAAGATGGCTCTTGGACTGCTCAAAGGCAGTCTGGCGGCGGGTATTCTCGTGGTTCCTACCCGCGATCTGTACAAGTTTCTGACGGACCGAGTCGGAAACATGTCGGAACTCGACCCTTATCTCGACCTGTGGCGATCTATCCCATGTAAAAATGGCATTCTTGAGATTGTCGCCGTAGAGCATGATGCGACGGACAAGAATGTTCCGCGCATACCAAAGGGCACATCAGGTCGCGCTCTGCAATAGCTCAGTATTCTACAAAGTCACCGTTCTTGTGGGCGTGAATCTCACCACTCTCAAGTCGGTCGATGATATCGTCTGCGTAATCGATCTCCGAACCGATCCAGTGGCGATGTTTGTTCTCACACACGGCGAAAGTTGTGCCGCTCCCGCCGAACGGATCAAAGACCAAATCTCCGGGCATTGTCGACATCATAATGACGCGATCTAGCAGCTTCGTCGAAAGCGCGTTTGCGGTACGGTTACTTGACTTAAACTTGGCATGACGAACAGGCGGGATGTCGCTCCAGACATCCTTCAGTGTCACTCCGTTCGGATTCATCGCATCACGGTGGCCGCCGTAGTCCTTCACTTCCTTGCCGCAATGGCGGCAGATCAGAATCGGGGTGCGGATGCGATGAAATGTGTTGGGTCTTCCCTTGCTGTAATAAAGCAGGCTGTAGTGGCTCGGATGAAGACGCCCCACAATGGGAAGGCAGGCGCTCATCTCGATAGCAATCCAATGACGAAAATCAAGCCCCTTCTCCTGTAAGTAGGAACCAAGAAGAATGTTCCACTTCGGCAGATTGTAGAGGAACAGCGACCCACCAGGCTTCAAGATGCGAACGCACTCATTCAACCATTCCTTGCACCAACTAACGTAAAGGATTGCCGGAAGCGAATCGTCAGTGTTCTTGCCGTATTCCTTGCCAATATTAAACGGAGGATCGGCGAAGACTGTATCAACGACACCATCCCGGATCAGGGGAAATATCTCCATACAGTCCGAAGCATATAAAGCTCCCATCTCAGTTGAGTGGTAGGGCATGCTCCTGCGGCCCTCCTCAGTCAGAAACGGAGTGATGTCGAATTTCTGTTCTGTCCACTTGATCTGTGTTTGTGGCATAGATACTCATAGTCATCATCTCGCAGAGACCTCTCGTTGTCAACAAACGAATCACCATCTCTATCCCACGCCCCATAATTACCCTGGACTCTGGGTGCGGCTGCCCCAGGTCTCACCTCTGAGACCTGGCCTTTGCCCAACCCAGCCCCTCTCGGGCCCCGCGCAAACCACCCGCCCCACCCCACCCGCAAATCTCCACCCTCGCCGTCGCCTGTTCTTGCTGTCATCCTGAGCGCGTCTTTCCAGCGCGAAGAGCCTGTCCTGAGCTTGCCGAAGGAACCCCGACGAAGCTCGCCCCACCTCAACCGCCCGTCCCTTTCTCCCACAAATCTCCCCCATCGCCGTCACCTGACTTGGCTCGTCATTCTGGCGTAGCCAGAATCTCCGTATTGGCTCTCGCCGTTGCCTGTCCTTCCCTCACCCCTCACCCCGCACCCCTGACCCCTGTTTTTCCTGTCAAGACCCTCAACGCCCAAAAATCCACCTAACCAACTCCATTCAAACCACTTAAAACTTAAAAATAGTTGGCATAGCAGTTTCCCTCCAGCGCGTATAATTAAAGCAGTAGAGATGAGAGAGAAGCCCGGCGCATGCGTCGGGCTTCTTCTGTCTTCCTCTTCGCCGTATACGCCGTCGTTTGTAGCGTATTTCACCTCATGGTGTACGCCGAAGACGTTCATCTTGCGCCGTTTTTCCTCAGGAAAAACGGCCTTCGAGGAGCTTTTCCATGGGATAGGGCCAGGAAATCCTCTCTAAGTCATTTGTAAAGTAATATTTAGCCGTAACTGGTTTAGAATGCTATATGGAGCGGCGCAGACCCACCGCAATCAACAGATTCTAAAATAGTTACGTCCAAATACACCCCTGGGGGGGAGGGGGAGGGGGGGGGATAACCAGATAGTTAATAGCCTGCAACCTACTCCGCCGCTTTTGGCGCGAAGTAGCCCGTATGCGCCCGTACATGGTACTTCGAGTCGAGCGCGTGCAGATAGATCGTGCGGAAGGATCCATCCTGCTTGAAGTTCGCCGGCCGGTACTCCAGCAGGTACTGGCTGCGCAGCTCCTGCTCGATGCTGATGAAGCCCAGCGCCACGTCCTCTATCTTCCCCGGATAGAAGGCCTGTCCGCCGGTCGTCTCCGCGATCTGTTTCAGCACATCGTCGCCCTTGTCCCGGCTCGGGCTCACGTTGGTGCTGATCGCATACACAATCGTGTCCGCCCGCTGGCACTCTTTGATCGCGTCGTTCTCCAGCGCGTGGCTGTAGTTGTCGTCGCCGTCAGACACCAGAACGATCGCCTTGCGCACTGGCCCATCCTCGCGCAACGTCAGCATCTGGTCCTTGCACGCCGAGTAGAGCGCGTCGTACATTGCCGTCCCGCCGCCCGGCCGCAACTTGTGGATTCCCTGGCTCAGCAGGTCGATGTTGTTGGAAAATCCCTGCTCCATGTCCGTCTGAACGTCGAACCCCTCCACATACGCGCGGTCGTTCCGGTGCAGCACCTGCAACAGAAACGTGATCGCCGAGTCCTGCTCGAACTGGAACCGCTGCCGGATCGAGCTGCTCGTATCCAGCATGATCCCCACCCGCAAAGGCAGGTTCGTCTGCGAGTAGAAGTGCAGCACAGACTCTGGTGGCCGTCCGTCATCCAGCAGCCCAAAGTTCGACTGGTTCAGCCCGTTGATGAACTTCCCGTTCTTGTCCGTCACGGTAAAGACCAGATCCACCTCGTTGGCCTGCACCTTGAGCGTCGGAGTCGCGGCATCCTGCGCAGCCGCCGTCTGCGCTGGTGCAGTCGCCGCCGATTGTCCCCGCGCCAACGGAACCGCAACCGTCAGGGCCATCCCCGCGCACACAACCAGAAGAAGTTTTCTGTAACCCGCAACACCGCAGCCGATTTCGTTTGTTCTCTTCAATGGATTCACTTGCATGATTCTACCCAACTCACACACGCTCCGTCCTCAGCAGCGCCAAAAACTCCACCAACTCCGCAGGCAGCGGAGCATCCACCGCCACCGTCTTGCCCGTCTGCGGATGAGCAAACTCCAGATGCGCCGCATGAAGAAAGTTCCGCTCCAGCCCAACGCTCCCGTCTTGCTTGTCATTCCGCACCCTGAGCTTGTCGAAGGGGGAGGAATCTGCTTCTCGCCTGTCAACCAACTGCAACACACGCGGCGCGCCGTACAGCGTATCGCCCACCACGGGATGCCCCAGCGACTGCGCATGGACCCGGATCTGGTGTGTCCGTCCCGTCTCGATCCGCACCTCCACCCGCGTGAACGCGCCGTAGCGCGTCGCCATCCGCTCCACCACCGTGAAGTGCGACACCGCACTGCGCCCGTCCGCGCGCCGAGTCGTCATTCGCGTCCGCCGAACCATATCGCGCGCCACCGGCAGATTCACCGTGACGCCGTCCTTCGCCAGCGATCCATGCAACAGCGCGATGTAGGTCTTCGCCACGCGCCGCGTAGAGAACATCTCACCCAGCTTGCGATGCGTCACGTCGTCCTTCGCCACCACAATCGCCCCGCTTGTCTGCTTGTCCAGCCGGTGCACGATCCCCGGCCGCAACTCGCCGCCCGCTTCCGACAGCTTCGCCATGTGGAACAGCAGCGCGTTCACCAGAGTCCCCTTGCTTCGAGTGTCGCCGCGGGTGTCGCCGCGCGCGTCGTTGTTCCGTCCGGCCCCCGCGTGAACCATCATCCCAGCCGGCTTGTTCACCACCGCCAGGTACTTGTCCTCGTACAGAATGTCCAGAGGAATCTCCTCCGCCACGGCGTGCAGCGGCGCCGGATGCGGCTCACCCTCGATCTCGATCGCCTCGCCACCGCTCATCTTCTGCTTGCTCTTCGCCGCCGCGCCATCCACGCGCACCTGTCCCGCCTCAATCAGCATCTGTACCCGGGCCCTGCTGATCTCCGGAATCGCCTGCGCCAGGTAAGCGTCCAGCCGCATCCCCGCAGCCG
Source organism: Granulicella sp. (assembly GCA_003142215.1). GTDB lineage: Bacteria > Acidobacteriota > Terriglobia > Terriglobales > Acidobacteriaceae > Edaphobacter. Next base: position 5,066 of record PLOT01000322.1, read on the forward strand.
CCGTCGAAGCCACAAAGCTCCGCACCCCATCCTCGATCTCCGTCTCCTCGTCCAGGTCGAGTACCGGCACCACAACCTCCGGCTCCGCCTCCACCCCTCGCGTGGCCCTGTACTCGGCCCGCACCGATTGCCGCCGGCTCCCCTTGCGCAACATATTCTTAGACGGCATCGACAACACCCTTCCCACACGGAAAAAACTCGCAGCTCTACGCTTCGGCAGGAATGCATCACCTCTTATGATTTGTCATTCTGACCCTGAGCTTGCCGAAGGGGAAGAATCCCCGCATCTTCTTTTGCTTGTTCTTTTCCGCGGAAGACCACATCGCCAATCTGCACGAGCGCAAACCTTCTCTGCCGAACGCCACACTCACGCCAAAGACCTCAGGCAATAGAAAACCGACCCGCTGGGCCGTGGGGAGAAGTGCTGGTGAACCCGTCCTTAGACGGCGGAACCCTGCCGTGGCTCTTTAGGCGTTCCGAACTGGCGGACAGCACACCGAGCCATATATACGAGCAGGACCCCTGTTATTTCAATGTTGGTTCAACCAGCGTTGTCCCCCGCACCTGCTTTGCAGGCCGGTTTCTAGCTTGCATCCTACCCGCCGCCGCCCCACATTGCAACTGACAACTGATCTCGGTGGCGCGTCAGTTTGAACTCTGGGTCGAACGAAGTTACCTACAGCGCCGTTTTGTGGGACCCACGATGCGTAGTGTGCAACAACCAGCGGGGTCTATCGAGTGCTGGAATTGCCGAACAGCGGCTTCGACCAGAGCACGGATTCGTCCGCCGATGTGCGATAGACAAGCTGCGCGCCGTCTGTGTGGTCTGCGCCCAGAACGGTTGTAACCGCGATCGGTTCCTTGGGCGCGGTTCCGGGTGGGGTTGCCGCGTCTGGCGGCTTGTTGTTGGCGGGAAGGGTCTTGTCGGGCTGGATTTCGGCCCAATGCAGCGATTTGCCATCCTTGGATGGCAGAAGCTCGGCCAGCATGCGCCTGAAAGGGTCGCCGGGGCCGGAGTGGATTGTGGCGTATGCGTGGCCATTGTCGAGATAGGCAAAGCCGGAGATCGTCCAATAGCCTCCGAAGGCCGAGCGGCTGACCTCATCGATCTTTGTGATTGTGAAATCCGCTCCCGGCGTGTACTCGATCCATTGACCGTGGCCAGTCAGGGCGTGAACCTTGTCGCCGGAGCAGTCGATGGCGGTCTTGTAGAATGCGTAGGAGTCGTTGTCATACTGGGGAAAGTTGGAACGCGGAACCGCGGTCCGCACCAACCCGGAGCCGAATTTGTAATTACGCAACACGCCTTCCTCGGGCGAGTAGACCGGGAGTGCAAATTCTTGCTCGCCTGAGAGCGTCCAGATCGACTTGTCGTCGGCAATGCAGATTCTGAAGGCTCGCCACTTGCCGAGATCGATCTGCTCCAGGAATTTGCCCGATGGATCGTAATGGACCAGATTGAAGTATTGGCGCTCGTCATGTGGCAACCTGTAGAGCCACGATGCGACGATGCTGCCGTCCCTGAAAATCGCCGCATCGTGCATCATGATGTTTCCAAAGACCCTTGATGTCTCCAGAGGCCGGAGATTGAAGTCGCCGGTTAGATGGCCGTCTTTGTCACGGATGAGGATGTGTCCATTTGTTTTGTCGAAATTGAAGAAGAAGCCGTTCTCATACTGGATCTCCGGATCGTCGGATTCGAGCTTGGTTGTGCGAGTTGGCTCGCCGAGAGAGATCGTTGGCGCAATGGGCGCTAGCTGCGAGGCTGGGGGTGGTGTTGCGTCCGTCTGCGCAACAACGTGAGTGCTTGCGTTGGAGATGAGGAGCAGCAGCGCTGCGATGGCGGTCGATGTTCTAACTTTATGTGCGAAGATGTAGCCGATCATGCGTACAGACCTCATTGGTATGGCTAGTTTGGCGTAGGTGGGTCTGCGGAGTCGATGACGATGACGTCCAGTGGGGCAGTTGAGGGTTCGAGTTTGAGGCCGAGCTGCTCTTGGACGGCGGTGAAGATGGAGGGGTAGGCGGCGGCTGGAGAGTTGGCGGGGGTGTTGTCTGTCGAGTAGACCAGTGTGGGGTAGTCGTACAGGCCAGTGAGGCCGGTCTTGTCGATGACGGTGCGGCCTGTAGGGTAGCGGAGACTGTCCGCCAGGTTGGCCATCGAGCAACCCTCAACTGCGCCGCCGCGAAGGTGAGTGCAGGTAATGCCAATCCCCTTGCCGTCGATAGTGTCCTGTTTGGTTTGCTGGAACTTAAGGCCGCCTTTGGCGATGACGAGGTTGTAAACCGGAAAGTCTTTGGTCTCGAAGTGGACTTTGAGATGGAAGCGGTCGGCGAGGACTGCACGCAGCATGTCGGCGCGCTGGCGGTAGGTGAGATCCTTTGCGTTCGGGATCTCCGAGGGATCGAATTTGGCTTCGAGGTCGAACTTGTCCTTGTCGATCCAGGGCGGGCCGCCGGTCATGAGCTTTGGATCGAAGATGCCGTAGGCCTCGCCAATGAGTTTGAGGAGCGAGACGTTGGCGGCGGTGTACCCGTCGGGCGTGGGCTGAAGACGCCAACCCGCTCCCTGACCGTGCGGCTTGATGGTGACGACATCGAAGGTGAGCGGCTGGGCGGCTGCGGCTGTGGGAGTTGCGGGTGGTTGAGCGAGTGCAGCGGGAGCGGCAAGGGCAACGAGAGCGGCGGCGAGGACGAGGCCGCTTATGGAACTACGATGTGGCTGGAGGCTACGGTTCATAGAAAAACACCTCTTGAGGGCTTACCCTATAGACGTTCGTGGCCTGCGTTTGCTCGGATTTATTTTGGGCTAGGAGGACGTGCGGGATCGAATGCCGGGGGCTGTCTTCCGAACTGCCCGAAATGTCATTATCGAAAACTTCAGTCATTCAATTCCAATTGACCCACTATCCTAATCACTGAACCCTGTTCCTACTCCCACTCCACCAAACTCTCCGCCGCGTAGTCGAACTCCACCGATGGCCCATCCGCTCCCGCCTGCGCCTGCACCTCAACCCCATTCACCTTCGCGTTCGTCACAGTCCCAAACCTCCAGCGCACCGTCACTCGCGCCGCCGGGCCGCCGCTGATCTTCAGCGACTTCGCCTCCCGCACCACCACCCGCCCCTCAAAGTCCGTAATCCGCGTCTCCCCCAAACTGCCGCCCCCAATCACCTCATACACTCGCCGGTCGTCCAGCGACTTCACCTTCGTATTCCCGCTCTCCTTCTCTGGCACCAGCGTCATCACGTCCTCGGGAATCTTCGCAATCACCGCGCCCGCCCGCGCCCACACCGGAATCGTCTCCACTGGAGCCTCCGCCACCACAACTTTGCCGCCCAAAGCCGCCGCGCCCGTCCAGTAGTCCACCCACTCGCCCGCCGGCAGATACACCGTCCGCTCGGTCCCCTCGTCAATCACAGGCGCAACCAAAAAGTCCGGCCCGAAGAGATATTCATCCTTCGCCGCCCGCGCCCGCGCGTCGTCCTGATACAGCAACGCCAGCGCGCGCATCATCGGCATCCCCGTCTTTGACGCCTCCTCGGCCGCCGCGTAGCGATACGGAAACAAACTCATATTCAGCACCGCATATTTCCGATAGACGTCCAGAGCCTCATGCCCGCCCGCAGGCCCGTTCGCATCAAAATCCCAAGGCCCGATGTTCTTACTCGACATCACCTCCATCACCGGAGAAAACGCCGCATACTCGGTCCACCGCTCCAGCAGCCGCGCATCGGGAGTCGTCGCCGTAGCCTCGTACCCGCCCAGGTCCGCCGTCCACAGCGGCATCCCGCTCAACCCCGCGCCAAGCCCCGCCGTCACCACCGTCGGCAGCCCGTTCTCGGTCGAGAAGCTCGCCTCATTGTCTCCGCACCAAAGAAATCCAATCCCATTCGCCCCCACCGTCGCACTCCGCGCGAACAGCACTCCATTCCCCTTCAGGTCCTTCTGGATCAGCTCCTCCATCGCGTTGTTATAGAGCACCGCATACCGGTTCCGCATCAACCGCTGGTCGGTCCCATCGGCAAACTTCACATCGCCGATAAAGTTCCCCTCTGCATCATCATCCTTGAACCCATCCGCCCCTGCCGCAATCGCCTGCCGGACCTGGTCCTGCCACCAGCTCTTCGCCTTCGGATTCGTGAAGTCGACCAGCGACCCTTCGCCCTTCCACCACCGTCCCACATATGGACTGCCGTCGCGGTTCTTCACAAACAGCCCCTGCTCCGCGGCCTCCGCATAGTTCTCCGCCAGCGGCGCAATCTTCCCCTCGAAGCCAGTCTCCTTCGGCGCGTCGGACTTTGAGTTGATCCACGGAGTATGCCACAACACCATCTTGAATCCCTCGTCGTGAATGTGCTTCACCATCGCGGGCGCGTCGTCAAACTGCTTCGGATTGAACTTGTAGTCGTTATAAGTCGCAGCCCACGGCGAGTCGATCAGGATCACGCTCGCCGGCAGTCCCAGCTCCCGCGTCTTATCCACATCCTCCGCAACCTGCGCCGCGTTCTGGTGATAATCCCGCGCCTTCCACGGCGCAAACGCCCAGTACGGAGGCACCACCGCCCGTCCCGCCAACCCGGTAAACCGCTCCAGAATCCCCGGAAACTCCGGCCCAGTAAACAGTACAATCCGCAACTTCTCCGCCGTCACATCCACCACAATCTCATCCCGCTCGCTCGCATTCATATCGAACGTAGCCTCGCCGGTCGTATCCACCCAAAGTCCATAGCCCGTTGTGCTCATGAAAAATGGAATCGGCTTGTAGCTCGAACTTCCCTTCACCCCCGCATTGTCCATCGACAGGTTCTTCACCACCGTATGCGCGTGGTCCAGTACATCGAACCGCTCGCCCAGCCCATAGTAGCTCGCCGCATCCCTCACCTCGAAGCGCCAGTAGCCGACCTCCCACGCCACACTCGTGATCTCGACCACCCCTGGTGCCACCTGCCGCAGATGCACCTTGTCCGTCCCCACCGGCTCGCCGTTGAAGTCGAAGTCATGCACCAACAACTCCGCGCCGCGCGCCGCTGCACCCGAGCCGCCCGCACCACTTGCAGCCTCAGCCTTCCCCGCGTTGCCCGGAAGCGTCAACGCCACCGTATCCGCGTCCTGCCGCACCAGCCCGTCCACCGGCCCCTCCGCCGCTCGCGCCGCCTTCGTCGCCCCCGGCAAATCCGCGCCCACATCCTGCGCCGCCGCCCGCCCCACTCCCAGCGCCAGCCCCAATGCCAACCCAGCCGCCACCATCCCCCTCGCCCGACTCCTCATCCAATCCCTCCCCAACCCTCCCACGTCGTCATTCTGGCCTGAGCGAAGACGAAGGCCAGAATCTCCGTATTTGCTGTTTCCATTGCCGTTGCCCATTCTCCCCACTCCCCGCTCACATATTCGTCAACCCATGCCGCATCTCCTCGTTGAACGCGGGTCGAATTGCCGCCAGCGTCCGCGCCAACTCCCTCTCATACGCCTCCCGCTGGCTCATCAGCTTCTCCGTCGCCGAGCCGTACTCCGTGTCCTCCGCTGCCTGCATCAACCCCTCCGCCGCCAGTGCCTCAGCCCCCTTCCGCAGTTCCTCTACCGAAGTATTCAGATACTGCGCGTCCCGCGGGTCCAGCAGCCACACCGGCTCGCCTCTGCCCAGCACTCCAGACAGCCAATAGATCTTCCCCGCCAGAAATCCCTTCCGCTGCGTCTCGCTCGTATCGTTGAAGCTGAACGTCTTGTTCTTCGGGCTGTAGAACCGCGTCGTCAACGGCACCGGCTGTCGATTGCCACTCTTCACCAGCTCCAACTGCCCCTGGTCCATCGTCTTGCGCACCGCGTTGTACACAAATCCCTCGGCAAACGGCTGCTCCGGCGCCGCCACCACATCGCGGAACGTCACCGTCATCGACGCGGCAATCTTCGCATGCAGCACGCTCTCGCCACCATCCTCCAGCCGCACTTCGCCATGCACAAGCGACGTGTCCGCTCCCGAGGTCGATTCGTGGAACGGCCAGCCAAACCGCCCAAAGCTCAGTGGAATCCCATGCAGCGTCAGCGCGCACTCCGGCCTCGGATTCCTCAGCCTCTTCGCCGCCTCCGCCAGATACACGCGAACCCCGTCCTTCAGATCGGGCCGCCCAAACTCGAACCGCTCGCTCAGCTCCAGCAACAGCGTCTTCTCATCTTTGGGGGTCGCATCGCCAGCCAGCGCCAGCAGGAACTTCGTCGTCCCGCTGTCGCCGTCCTCATTGCCCGTCTCGCTGGAAACCACCGCCAGCCCCGCCGCCCGCGCAGCCGCCTCCACCTGTATCGCCAGAACCTCACTCCGCATATGCAACTCCCTCCTCGCCCGCCGCATCCTCCACAGCGCGGCTGCCACTCCTATCCTATTTGCTTTTGCTGTCGATGGAGTTCGTTCAGGAATTGGATGACGTCGGGCGGCACACAATTCCTCTCCTCACTCAAATCGAGTGAAGTGGAATCGCGTGCCGCCCGTTTGCGCTTAGTACACCACCAGCTTGACGGAGCCAAGCAATCCCGAAGTCGGTGGTGGTGCGGGGGCTCGTCCTCCTGCAGCGCCGTAACCGGCAGGCGGAGTTCCAGCGGGCGCACCCGCAGCTCCCGCGGCACCCGCAGCACCAGCAGCTCCGGTCGGTCTACGCCGAGCCACTGCCCCAGCAACTCCAGCCGCAGCAGCACCAGTCCCAGCAGCAGCACCAGTCCCAGCAGTCCCAGCAGCCGGTGCCGCAGCCGGAGGCGGCCCGCCTGGCCCGCCTCGGCCCGCGATAGTCGCACTCACCTCGATCTTCAGATCGTTCGCCCCCTTCTTCAGAGCGTCCGTCACGTCCCAGCGATACGGCTGCCACGAACACGCGCCTAGGTTCTTCCCGTTGAGCGTCACCTTCGCGTAGTCATGCACATCGGCGATCTCCAGATACACATGCTTCCCTTTGGGCGCCTTGTCTGCGGTGAACTGCCTGCTATACGTCGCCGGCCCCGCAAACGCCGTCGTGCCCAACTCCTCCCATGGCTTCAGAGGGGTGGTCAACTGCTTCCCGTTCAGGTCCAGCTTCCAGTCGCCGTCCAGCGCAGCAAACGGTTCGCCCGTCGCGAACGATGGCTCCGGTGAGCCGGCAACCCCCTTGGGCAGCGGTCCCACCACAATCACCTTCGCCTCGTACGGCCCCAGAACCAGCGGAACCTTCACTGCGTCTGCTCCCTCAGCCGTCGCCGCCGTCAGCGGATGGATCTCGCCCGTAGCCAGGTCCCAATCCTGCGCTTTGCCGTGTCCCGCAATCGTCGCCACGCGCGATTCCGCTTTGTTGCTCTCGTTGAAGAAGAAGTACATGTCCCCGTCGGTCCATGCGCGATGCGTGTAGGTCAACCGCGGGAACTCCGCATCCAGCTTCACATCCGGCTTGGGCAGCGCCGCGATCACCGCCGGCGTAATGTCGCCCGACGCCTCAATCAGCGTGGCGAAGCTCAGGTCTGGCTTCTCCTTCGCGTCCATGAACGTCTTGTCCAGGATCAGCGTCGGCGTCTTGCCCACGAAGATCACCTTGCCGCCCGCCTTGGCAAACTCCTGCAACCGCGCCAGCCCCGTGCGTGTAATCACCGTCATCGACGGCAGCACGATCGCCTTATACACCTGTCCGCTCAGGTTCTTGAAGCCTCCGTCCGCGATCGTCGCCACCGAACTCAGCGACTGCTCGTCGAAGTAGTCCCAATCCACCTGGTGCTCGAACAACTGCCAGCCCAGCTTGGTCGTGCTGCGGTCGGCCTCGGTCGCATCCGCGCCGCCCATCCATATACTGTTGCCCGGATGGTACAGTCCAACCTGCGCCGCCGGCCGTCCAATCGCCATCAGATAGCCGCCGCGGTTGCCATACATCGCAATCATCTTGGCCTGCGGCTGCACCACGGGGTTCGCCGGAAGAGGCTCTCCGGCGATGGCGTGGGTCCACGGCACGCGTAGCGCCAGAACGGTTACACCGCGCACCAGTTGGAAGTCCATCTGATACTTGCCATCGACGCCCGTTCCGCCGCCCTCTTCCGCCCAAACCTTCGGCTTGCCGAACAGGTGCGCCGTCGAACTCGCCAGCTTGGGGAAGTTGTTGTTGATGTTCCAAGTCCCATCCGGCGTATGCACAGCGCTCGGAATCAACTGGTTCAAATTGTCGATGCCCGGCATCTCCACATACCGCTCGTCGCGGAAGAAGTCGCCCTCGCTGCGCTCCAGCGATTGCATCGTCTCTTCGTGATTCAGGTGTACCAGGTACTCCACGTTGTGCGCCTTCGCCCAGTTGGCCTGCTCGCCGAAGAACGAGTTCTGGAATATCCCGCTCCACACGTCGTAGTAGTCCGCCCGCGCCAGGTCCGCGCCTTTGATCGGTGCGCGATCGAACCACGAAGGAAGATACGGCGTCAGGTCGTAGCCCTTCTTTGCCTTGAACTCCTCCAGCAGCTTCGGCGTCCACGGAATCCCACTGCTGTAGTCCGGCTCGTCGCCGAAGGTGCCCATCACAATCTTGCCGAACTGGTCGCCCACGGCGTTGTAATAGGTCTCATGCACGGTATGCAGGAACGCGTCCGTCGCCTTCGAGTCCAGGTAGTCGATGATCGTATACGTCGCGTCCTTGGCCCGCGTCCCGTCCGCGCGATTGAAGTTCCTGGTCGGTGAGCTCAGGTACACATGCCGCAGAAACTGCACCTGCCAGGTGTAGCGCGGCTCGTTCGGAGTCGTGCCCTCGGCCGGTGTCAGGTACTTCAACTGCATGTCCGCCGGCACCGGGATCGGAATCACCTGCTTGATCGCCCCGGTCTGGTCCGTCTCCGTCGCCCAGATCGCCAGCGTGTCCGCGGGAACCGGCATCTGCAGCGTCTGCCCTGGAGCCACATGCACCGTAATGTCCGCCACAATGTCCTGCATCCCAAGCTGCGGATAGCGCTCCGTGATATATCCCCCCGCAAAGCCGCTCGGATAGTCGCTCTCGTCCTGTATCCACATTCGCATATTGCGCTTCGCCAGCTCGGCCACAATGTACTTCACCAGGTCCATGTGGCCCGGCGAAAGATACGCCGGCTCGCCGTGGGCCATATCGCGCCGGCCGGGCGACAGATTGATCATGAAGATGCCGTTCGCCGCCATCTGGTCCAGGTCGAAGGAGACCCTCCGCCGCACCTCAGCCTGGTCCGCGCCGTTCCAGCTCTGGAACTGCTGGATCGCCCCATACTCGCGCGGCGGAGAGATGAAGTTCGCCGCAACCTCCACCGTCGACGGCACCGTAATCACCTGCCACGGACGCGGCGCCTGTGCTGGAGCCTGCGCCTGCGATGCCGTAGTCGGAATCGTGAAGAACAAAATCGGAAAGAGGAAGAGCGGGACGAGGAAATACCTGTGGGCAGCCTTCATTGCATCGACTCCGGATCGCTGATTTTCCTGCGTCCCGGAGTATACGCCACCGCCGCCACGCCTCGCATCCTTCTCATGCTCCGTTCATCCAATCCATCCGTAACCTCATTTACACTGCATAAAGCAGCAGATTCCTCGCACCGGACAACATGCATCCGAGAACCAGGAGTTATATGAATCTCACCGGAAACACCATCCTCATCACCGGCGGCGCCACCGGCATCGGCCGCGCGCTCGCCGAGCAGTTTCATCAGCTCGGCAATCAGGTCATCGTCGCCAGCCGCCGCCAGTCCGCGCTCGACGACGTCACCTCAGCCAACCCCGGCATCCACTCCATCGTCCTCGACGTCGAGTCGTCAGCCAGCATCGCCGCTGTCGCCGCCCAGCTCACCCGCGACTACCCAAAGCTCAACGTCCTCTTCAACAACGCCGGAATCATGCGCTCGGAAGACATCCTGAAGGGCGCGACCGCCATCGCCGAGGCAACCGTCACCACCAACCTGCTCGGCCCCATCCGCATGACCGCCGCTCTTCTGCCGCACCTGTTGAAGCAACCCTCGGCGACTATCTTCAACGTCACCTCGGGCCTCGCCTATATCCCACTGGCCTTCACGCCCACCTACTGCGCCACCAAGGCTGCGATCCACTCCTACACCATGTCGCTCCGCTACCAGCTCAAGGACACCTCGGTCCGCGTCTCCGAGCTGGTCCCACCCTGGGTAGCCACCACTCTGATGGGCGCGAAGCCCACCGACCCGCGCGCCATGCCGCTCGATGCCTACATCGCCGAGGTCATGCAGCTTCTCACCGCCAACCCCAACGCCGAAGAGTTCTGCGTCGAGCGCGTCCTCCCTCTGCGCACCGCCGCCGCCAAGGGCAACGAATCCACCTTCTTCAAATCCTTCAACGACATTATGGCCGACCGCCCCCATTAGGCAATTCGGAGTTGCTGTAGACCCAGGCTGTAGATCAATTTGCTTGTCATTCCGCAGCCCCCTTGTTTGTCATTCCGCAGCGAAGCGGAGGAATCTGCTTTTGCGTGTGCCCCGCATCTCGATTCTCGATTTCGAGACGTGGGTTTCGGCAACTGCAACCCACTCAACCCCCGTCAAGATGCGTCATTCCGCCGTGTCCTATACTGATCTCCGAAAGCGATAGAGCAGACCGGCAAGCGCGACCCAAATCCGCTCTCCGTCCTATCCGCATCCAAGGAAGTATCATGCCATTCAAGTGGGAGAAGTTGACCGTCAAGTCGCAGCAAGCCGTCCAGGCCGCCGCGTCCCTCGCCGCCGAAAACGGCAACCCGGAAGTCCTGCCCATGCACCTGCTCGCCGCGCTGCTGGAAGACCGCGAGGGCGTCGTCCTCCCTGTCCTCGAAGGCGCGGGCGTCCGCGTGCAGCAGCTTCTCGCCGGCGCCAACGCCGCCATCGCCAAGCTGCCCAAGGTCTCCGGCTCCAACGCGCAGCCTGCCATGGCCGCCTCCTTGCAAAAGGTTCTCGACCGCGCCTCCAAAGAGGCCGACTCCTTCAATGACGACTTCATCTCCACCGAGCACCTCCTCCTCGCCCTCACCGAAGCCCCCAAAATCAGCGGCCAGCCCGACCCAACCCGCGATGCCCTAGCCGCCCTCGGCGCAACCCACGACGCCGTCCTCAAGGCCCTCTCCGCCGTGCGCGGATCGCAGCGCGTCACCGACCAGAACCCCGAGGGCAAGTTCCAGGCCCTTACGAAGTATGGAAAAGATCTCACCGATCTCGCGCGCCGAGGCAAGCTCGACCCCGTCATCGGCCGCGACGAAGAGATTCGCCGCGTCATTCAGGTCCTCGCGCGCCGCACCAAAAACAATCCCGTCCTCATCGGCGAACCCGGCGTTGGCAAAACCGCCATCGTCGAAGGCCTCGCCCGCCGCATCATTCAGGGCGACGTCCCCGAAATATTAAAAGACAAGCGCGTCGTCGCCCTCGACCTCGCCAGCATGATCGCCGGAGCCAAGTTTCGCGGCGAGTTCGAAGACCGCCTCAAAGCTCTCCTCAAAGAAATCGAAGACTCCAACGGCGAGATCATCCTCTTCATCGACGAGCTGCACACCCTCGTCGGCGCGGGCGCAGCCGAAGGCGCAATGGACGCCAGCAACATGCTCAAGCCCGCGCTCGCTCGCGGCGGCCTGCGCGCCATCGGCGCTACCACCATCAACGAGTACCGCAAATATATAGAGAAGGACGCCGCCCTCGAGCGCCGCTTCCAGGTCGTCTACGTCGGCGAGCCCAACGTGGAAGACACCATCGCCATCCTGCGCGGCCTGCGCGAGCGTTACGAGTCGCACCACAAGGTCCGCATCAAGGACTCCGCCATCGTCGCCGCCGCCACGCTCTCCCATCGCTACATCTCCGACCGCTTCCTCCCCGACAAGGCCATCGACCTGGTCGACGAAGCCGCCGCCGCGCTCGCGATCCAGATCGGCTCCGTCCCCACCGAGATCGATGACCTCGAACACCGCGCCACATCCCTCGAAATCGAGCAGGCAGCCCTCAATCGCGAGAAGGACGAAGCCTCCCGCGAGCGCATGGAGATCGTGCAGAAGGAACTCGCCGAAGTCCGCGAAAAGTCCAAAGCCCTCCGCGCCCGTTGGCAGCAGGAGCGCGGAGCCATTGGCCGCATCGCCGAACTCAAAACCCACCTCGAAGCCCTCCGCTTCGAGGCCGAAGAGCAGACCCGCAAGGGCAATCTCCAGCGCGCCGCCGAACTCCAGTACGGCGAAATCCCGCAGTCCGAAGCCGAACTCCGCAAGCTAACCCAAGCCACCGAACCGGGTGCCCCAAGTCTCGATTCTGAGACCTGGGAAAAGCCAGCACGAATGCTCAAGGAAGAGGTGGACGAGGAAGACATCGCCGCCGTCGTCTCCAAGTGGACCGGCATCCCCGTCGCCAAGATGCTCGAAGGCGAGATGCAGAAGCTCGTCACGATGGAGGACCGCCTGCGTCAGCGCGTCATCGGCCAGGACGCCGCGCTCACCGTCGTCGCCAACGCCATCCGCCGCAGCCGCGCCGGCCTCAGCGACCCCAAGCGTCCCATCGGCAGCTTCATCTTTCTCGGCCCCACCGGCGTCGGCAAAACCGAGACCGCCCGCGCCCTCGCCGAGTTCCTCTTCGACGACGAGGCCGCCATGGTCCGCATCGACATGTCCGAGTACATGGAGAAGCACGCCGTCTCGCGCCTCATCGGAGCGCCTCCGGGCTACGTCGGCTACGACGAGGGCGGCCAGCTCACCGAGGCCGTCCGCCGCCGGCCTTATGCGGTTGTGCTCTTCGACGAGATCGAGAAGGCCCACGCCGATGTCTTCAACGTCCTCCTGCAAGTCCTCGACGATGGCCGGCTGACCGACTCCAAGGGCCGCACCGTCGACTTTAAAAACACCGTCCTCATCATGACCTCGAACCTCGGCGCAACGCAGCTCACCACCGCCTGGGCCGAGGGCGAAGAAGGTTTTGCCGAGGCCACCGAGCGCGTCCTCGCCATCCTGCGCGAGCACTTCCGTCCCGAGTTCCTCAACCGCATCGACGACGTCGTCGTCTTCCACCCCCTCGGCGAAGAGCAGCTCACCCGCATCATCGACCTCCGCCTCGCCGAGCTCACCGTCATGCTCGCCGACCGTAAGATCACCCTCTCCCTCACCCCCGCCGCGCGCAAGTTCATCTTCAAATCCGGCTATGACCGCGCCTACGGTGCCCGCCCCCTCAAGCGCGCCATCCAGCGCCTCGTCCAGGACCCCCTCGCCATCAAAATCCTAGACGGCTCCGTCCGCCCCACCAACCACGTCACCGTCGACGCCACCAAATCCACCCTAACATTCGCCGTCTCTGCGTGATATAAGATTTTACAATGATGAAAACTCCATATTCGACAGTGTCGTACCAAACAGACCAAAGAAGGATCATTATTTGGTGGGCCATTGCCACTGTAGCGGCTTTATGTTCGATCTTCCTTTTGCCCCAACTTGTTCCAGTCTCCCCGGCTATATCCGATTCATATTTATTTGGGTATAGTAACCGGACTGGGATATTGATCCTTCTTGGATTTCTGGTAGTTGGTGGAATATTCTCCAATACACTTAACATCCGCTTTCAGCCTTCAATGGTAGGGGGGGGGGGCATTACTACACGGGTGATCGCGAAATGGATGGGAGTATTTGCCGTGGGATGGGCGGCAATGTACTTACTGGTACACGGCCTTCAAGGTTTTGGGGAGTCGCAATATCTGATTGACAGGATGAAGATGGTGGCCGAAGGTGCGAGGCCATACAAGGATTTTGAGTTTGCTTATGGTGTCTTGTTTCTCTACGGGCCGCGGACGCTGATGTTCCTTCGTCTCAGTGCCGAACAGGGTTACTTCGTGTTCTGGCTGATGTGGCTGCTGGGTGGGGTATGGATGCTGGCAAAAATACTGGAGATGCTAGATTATCCGTCTGCACACAAGAGCGAGATATTCAATCTATTCTGCCTGTTTCAACTACCCGTGCTGCTCTGCACGGGGCTGAACTACTCGTTTTTGAGATTCCTTCCAGCACCGTACTTTGGGCTTCTGGTGCAGCGGATGGACGCTCGAGGTGGTCATCGGCACAGAACGATTGCAATGCTTATGGCGGTTGCGTTCACGGTCGTCCTGCTGATGGTTTCGCCGGAGATGGCTCTGGCGTATGGAATAGGGACGTTGGGTTATTTCGCGGTCTTTGGCCGATGGGACTGGAGAAGTGCTGCCACATATGCAACTCTGGTGATTGGGGAGGCCGTTGTATTGCTGGAAGCCAACAGGATGGACGTCTTCGCAACAATGAAGGCTTTCAGCGGTGGGGCCAATAATTTTCCAATAATACCTGCCGGGCATATTCTTTTCTTTTTCTTTATGTGCGGCTTGGTGAGTATTTTTGTAGCTGCGAGGCTTCGTACGGGATCGCGCGGGGATGGAATGCTTATGGTTGTTGCCGTATCAACGGGAACACTTTTTGCGGCATTGGGCAGATGCGATGAGGGACATGTGGTACTCGCAGCAGTTGGTATTGTGATCGTGGCTACTGTTCTGGCGTCAACTTTTCCACGAATATGGAGGGTGTATCGGATTGCATTTCTTCTCTTCTTCGTGTTTTTCCCGACTGTTACATCTATCTGGGCCTACCGCATTCTTCTTTCGAAGATTGCTGTAGTACGGTTATTTCAAGGTGAGCCACAGGGTTCGTTGACACGCATGGATACGATAATTGAACATGGAATGCAATTGGAGTACGGAGAGATTAAGGCAAGAAGTAAATTTGAGAAACTAAAAGCAAACAGCACAATACCACCAGAGATTGATTTGCAGTCTGCATACCCTCAGCTTGAAGGAAAACTGATGACACCCTTTGGATATACTCCACTTGGTTTTGGGAGCTATCATTCAGCGAGCATCGATATGGGATATTTTTACGGATTGAGCAACCTGTTCACTCCTGCGATGGTGGAGCGCAAGATCGATGAGCTACAAGCTTATCCGGAACGGAATCTCTTGCTGCCAGAGAACTTTAACGACTCATGCAAAGTGGATGCGACGGCGGAGCGGCGCTTGATTCAAGAGATTTTTGTGTATCCGTATCGTGCAAAGGTCCGGCATTCCGATACTGTTCGGGAACCCCTTTGCAGTTATATCGACGAAAACTACCAAGAGAAGATCGATCTCGTACCGCAAGGCTACGGATACAGCGTCTGGGGCATACGGTAGATTCGATGTACTCAATTCTTGTATTTCTGGCCGGGTGCCCAATTCATCGTAGTTTCACCGGCGGGTGGCCCACCCTAAGTTTTTGGAATCTTGATCCCCCCTCAAAAGTGGGTGCCCCATCCTTCGCTTTTTTCTAGCGAAGGGTGGGTCTACTGTCCAAGGCTCGCGGTCTTCTTGGTCAGGCCGCCGAGGGAATCTTTGCCGTCAACTCAATCCCCAGCGCCCGCATCACCGCCAGCGTCGTCCTCAGCGTCGGATTCCCCTTCTTGCTGAACGACCGGTAGAGCTGCTCGCGCGATAGTCCCGTCTGCTCGGCAATCTGGGCCATCCCCTTGGTGCGCGCCACCACGCCCAGCGCGTGCGATATGTAGCCCACGTCGTAGGTCTCGAGTGCCTCCGCCATGAAGATCGCAATCGCCTCGTCCGATCCGAGGTCCTCGGCCGGGTCATAGGTTGTCAGTTTTTCACCCATCTTCTTCGCTCCATTCTTCCGCCAGCCGCTTCGCCGTCTTGATGTCCTTCGCCTGTGTGCTCTTGTCGCCGCCGCACAGCAGGATAACGATGGTGTTGCCCCGTTTCCGGTAATAGACCCGGTAGCCCGGCCCATGGTCGATGCGCAGTTCGCTGACACCCTGTCCAACCGGCTTCACATCCCCCGCGTTCCCATATGCCAGACGGTCCAGGCGAGATGCAATCAGAACCCGTGCCCGTTCATCCTTGAGCCGTAAACGCCATCTGCGGAAGGTCTCGGTCTGCTTGAACTCGATCACGGCGCTCCCAGTAGTTTATAAACTACCACACTCTTGTACGCCCCGCGCCGTGTGCCCCCATTCATCGCAGCCTCATCGCGATGAGTGGGGTATCACGCAGATAGGTTCAGAGTGTTCCGCACTCCCGCGAGCGCCACTTCACCCCCGGAAGTATGGCTTCAGATACGTATCGATCGCGTACCGGATATACTCCTTCTGCTTGTCCGTAAGCGGTGCGCCGCCTCTACCGCCTGCCCCGCCTCTGCCGCCCGCGGCTGCTCCGCCACCGGGCCTGCCGCCCGCAGCCCCGAGATCGCCTCCCGCTGGAGCGCCGGCACGCTGTGCTTCCGGCTCCATGGGCTGCGGCCGCGACTTCGTCCCCTCCGGGAACACGCCGCGCGCCTCCATCATGTACCCGGTCGCGCCCGGGATCGCCGCAAACGTCTGCACCCGCGCGTACATGTCGAAGGCCGCGCTCTTCTTGCCCGCCCATTCCAGTTCCATCACCTGCTGTAGCAGCTCGGCATACTGCGGTGTCGGGCACAGTCCCACAATCCCCAGTTGCATCTTTTCCAGCAGTTGGTCGCCGGTCCCTCCGCCGGCCGACCACACCGCCAGCTTGTTCCCAGTGCGCTCGATCAGTTGCGGCGCGCGCTCCATAATATTGCCGACCTCGTCCTTGGTCGCCTTCATCGTCGGAATCTGTTGAAACAGCTGCACCATCAGGTCCACGCTCACCGTGCCTCGCGACTGCACAATCAGCGGCAGGTCCGTCGCCGCGGCGATGGCCTTGTAGTAGTCCAGTATCTCCGCATCGCTGCGGTTCCAGCCGTTGTTCAGCGGAATCGCGCCAATCGCATCCGCGCCGTGTGCCGCCGCGTGCTTGGCGTAGCGGACGGCGGTCGGAATGTCCCACGCATTGTTCTGCACCTCGATCACAATGGCCGACTTGCCGCCCTTGCCCGCCGCCAGCATCGCCTCCGCGCCCTCAATCCGCTCCGCGTCGGACAACGTCGCCCAGCCGCTCGCCCACGCCGGCCAGATCATCCCGGCCACGCGCCCCCGGTTGAGCCACTTCACCTCCGCCGCCAGCGCGTCCGTGTTCAGTTTGTCGTCCGGGGTGAACGGCGTCTCCATAATCGGATACAGCCCGCGCAGCGGCTTTCCGCTCGGCGTCTTCAGGTCGGCGCCCTTCACATCGGCGGCAACCTGCGCATCGGCAACCTGCGTGCCGGCCACAACCTGCGGCAATGCGGCAGCCAGTCCCACCATCCCCACACTCTGCAAAAAAGTCCGTCGGTTCAATCGGTTCTCAACGGCAGCGTCGCGCATCGTCATTCTCTGCTCCTTAGCAATGGAGTTCGTATTTCATGGTCCAACTCGTCGCCAGAACCGCTGCAGCGATTGAAACAACCGCTGTCGAACGCTCTCTCCCGGCATGAGTTCGAAATTATACGCGACTTGCAACACCCCTGACGCGACCAGCCGGGTGCCCATCTTCGCGACGGCTTTATCGTCGCTAAAGCATTTTCACTATTGCTATAGAAGAATAAGGATTGTCATTCTGAGCGAAGCGAAGAATCCCCGCATTTTGTTCGCAGAGCGACACTCTACACCATTGGTGAAAATGCTCTAAGGTGGGGAATCGCGCCCACGCGCCCTCCTCACAGGTCCGTAATCCGCCCCAGCGCCTTCGCCGGAATCAGCAGGTTCAGCGCCTGCGGCTCCACTTCGATCCGCACCGGCAGGGTGCCCAGCAGCTCTCCATCCGCCTCCACAAAAAGCTGTTCCGCCGATCCTTCCCGGTTCCTGCACTCCACCGACACGCACTTCACCAGCTCAATCGTGCGCGCGTAGCGATGCCGTCCGCACAACACCGCGATCAAAAATCGCAGATACCGCACGCGGCTGAATGTCTTGAACGCAATCACCCGCAGCTTGCCGTTGCTGATCGAAGCCCCCGGCGCGAGGTTCCCCACCAGCCCGCCAAAGTTGCTGATGCGCACCGCCAGCAGTTGCGATGCCTCCACCTCGCGCGGCGTCTCGCGTCCGCTCTCCGTGAACGACGCGGTAAACATGGGAAACTTGTACGTCGCCCACAGGCGAAGCGCCTCCACCAGGTACACCACGTATCCGAAGCGCTGCTTCAGCCGCGAGTCCAGCCGCGAGAAGAAGAAAGCGTCCGCGCCCACTCCCGCCGCCACAATGAAGTAGCGCGAGCGCTCTCCGCCCTCCACGCTGCGATAGAACAAATGCCCCACCGAGATCCGCACCGGCGTCGCCCCCAGCAGCATCTTCACCGCCTTCACCGGAGATGACGGCAGCCCCAGGTCCGTCGCCAGCGCATTGGCTGTGCCCATCGGCACCACGCCCAGCGCCGCCTCGCCGCCCACCATGTGCTGCAACACCTCGTGTACGGTGCCATCGCCGCCGCATGCCAGCACTGTGTCGCACCCCGCGCGCACCGCCTCCTGCGCCTGTCTTCCCGCGCTCTGCGGCGATTCGGTCGCAATCGTCCGCACCTCAATCCCCGCCCCGAGCAACACTGCCGCCACATCCGCGATCAGCTTGGCCCGCTGTCCCGGATGCTGCCCACTCATTGGGTTGTAGATCAGCGCAACTCGACGCATCGCATCTTGCCCCTTGGTCCCGCTGTTGAATCTCCCGCAACAGGCACTCCGCTTCATTCTTACATGCCGTTGTTGATCCAATATCTCAGATCAAGCCGCATCGAATACAATTCCGGCATGCATTCAGCCGCTCGTCATCTTGCCCGCTATCTCTCCGCACTCGCCTGTCTCTTTCTCTCAAGCCTCGCCGCACCATCGCAGACCATCGCCACTCCATCCCAGTCCGCCGCTCCATCCCAACCCATCGCAATCGACGCCGCCAGTCCCGGCCGTATCTTCGACGGCGTCGGTGCCATCAGCGGCGGAGGAGGCAACGCGCGCCTGTTGATCGACTATCCCGAACCCCAGCGCAGCCAGGTCCTCGACTATCTCTTCAAGCCCAACTACGGCGCCAGCATCCAGATCTTCAAGGTCGAGATCGGTGCCGACATGGACTCCACCGACGGAGCCGAGTCCAGCCACAGCCACACCGCCTCCGACCAGAACTACAACCGCGGATACGAGTGGTGGCTCATGGAGCAGGCCCATGCCCGCAATCCCAACATCAAGTTCGTCGCGCTGCCGTGGGGTGCGCCCGCATGGGTCGGCAACGGAAACTACTGGTCGCGGGACATGATCGACTACATCATTAAATGACTCCAGCACGCGCAGTCCGATCATCACATCACCATTGGCTACCTCGGCGGCCGCAACGAAAAAAGCAACAACATCCAGTGGTACAAGGATCTCCGTGCCGGGTGCCCCATCCATCGCGCCTTTGTCTCATGCGATGGGTGGGATGTACACAGCCCGAACCACCAGCCTTTGCCCTTGCCGTTGTCTGTTCTCCACCGCCCCGCCGATACCCCGTCATCCCGACCGGAGCGCGCAGCGCGCAGTGGAGGGACCCCCGCATTTCGCCCTTGCCGTTGTCTGTTCTCCGTCGTTGCTTGTTCTTGCCGTTGCCTGTTCTTCGCTGTTGCCTGTTCTTCGTCGTTGCCTGTTCTTGCTGTCATCCTGAGCGCGTCTTTCGAGCGCGAAGGATCCCGACGAAGCTCGTACCACCCCAACCCTCCACCCCTTTCTCCCCACAAACTCCCGCCCATAGCCCATAGCCCATAGCCGAAACAAAAAAAATGCCATCGCCCACCCTCAAAAACCCCAGTAAATCCCCTTGTCAAGCCCCTCGACCCCGAAAAATTCCCATAACTCATACTCCATAAACCACTTACCCAATAAAAANNGTTCTTTCTCAACTGAATAAGCCTCGCCAAATCAATGTTTTATGCGCAACTCGCAGCGGATCAATCTTTTACCGGAGCCACCCGCTCCAAAGTCTCTTTTTCACCCATAACCCTTATGTCCTGAATATTTTATCCGCAACTTCAATGCAATCAATCTTTTAGCCAGCAACTGCCCACGTAACCGATTGATTCAAAACCACTTACTCATAAATCGTTTATTATGTAAGTTTTCCCTGT
>PLOT01000109.1 GCA_003142215.1 Granulicella sp.
GGAGAGCAGGTCGCGGAAGTTCTCCGGGCCGATGGCGATCATCGTCGAGAGGCCGATGGCGGAGTCCATCGAGTAGCGACCGCCGACCCAGTCCCAGAAGCCAAACATATTTTCGGTGTCGATGCCGAAGCTGGCGACTTTTTCCGCGTTGGTGGAGATGGCGACGAAGTGTTTGGCGACGGCGGACGGATCGCCGCCCAGGCCGGAGAGCGACCAGGCGCGCGCGGAGTTGGCGTTGGTCATCGTCTCCTGCGTGGTGAAGGTCTTGGAGGCGACGAGGAAGAGCGTCTCGTCGGGGCTGAGGTCGCGGACGGCCTCGGCGAAGTCGGTGCCATCTACGTTCGACACAAACCGGAAGGTGAGATTGCGCTGGCTGTAGTGTTTGAGCGCCTCGTAGGCCATGACGGGGCCGAGGTCCGAGCCGCCGATGCCGATGTTGACGACGTTGCGGATGGGCTTGCCGGTGTGGCCCTTCCACTCGCCGGAACGGATGCGTTCGGCAAAGGAGGCCATCTTGTCGAGCACTGCGTGGACCGCGGGCACAACGTCTTCGCCATCGGCAAAGATCTGCTCACCCTTGGGCGCGCGCAATGCGACGTGCAGGACAGCGCGGTTCTCCGTGAGGTTGATCTTGTCGCCGCGAAACATGGCTTCGATTTTGGCGCGCAGGCCGGACTCCTCGGCGAGCGCAACCAGCAAGCGCAGCGTCTCGCCGGTGACGCGGTTCTTGGAGTAGTCGAGGAAGATGCCGTCTGCTTCGGCGGTGAAGCGCTGGCCGCGAGCGGGGTCTTCGGCGAAGAGGTCGCGCAGATGCTTTGTGCCGATCGAGGAAAAGTGGCTTTGCAGCGCCTTCCATGCAGGGCGTTGGTTGAGCGGCAGGCGGGTGGAGTCTTTAGGGTTCATAGGCGTCAATTTTCTCACAGCACTTTCTCACAGCGAGGAGATTGGCCTGAGCAACGACGAAAGTTCTTCAGGTCTGTTTGGTTGGATGCACTTTCAGCCTTTCTGTAGCAATCTTGCAGCGGGGAGTCTGTGCGTTTATCGTATAGACAGTCCGGCTATCGCACTTTTGAACATTGAGCCAGTTCGCTCCCGGATTCAGGTTGGGCCACGGCACACCCGGCGATCCAATTGCCGGAGAACGAGAAGGAACCTCGATGAGCATTGCGTCCCGCCGTCCCGCTGTCGCTTCTCTTTCGGCCAACCCTGCGAGCGCCACAAAGGAGCGTTCCGCGAGTCTTGCGTCCGCGCGCACAGCGCTGGCCTCGGCGGCCGTCGCGTCCGCGACCTCCGGCAACAGCACTCCCGCATCGACCCTGGACGGTTTTGCGGGCGATCCCAACTTCATGACCTCGCTGGCGCGTGGGCTTCTTGTCATCCAGGCATTCACGCCGCAGACGCCGCAGATGACCATCTCGCAGCTTGCGGTGAAGACGGGCATCTCGCGCGCCGCCGTGCGCCGCTGCCTGTATACATTGGCGAAGCTGGGATTTGCCGGCGCGGAGGAGGGGTCGCGCTACGCATTGCGTCCGCACATGCTGGCGCTCTCCAACTGCTACTCGACCAGCAACTCGCTGTCGACCGCGGCCCAGCCCATCCTGGAACGCATGTCCGCCGCGCTGCACGAGAGTTTTTCGGTGGCCACGCTGGACGGCGACGAGATTGTCTATATCGCGCGCTCCACCGTGTCGCGCGTGATGAGCGACGACCTGCACATCGGCAGCCGCCTGCCAGCCTACTGCACCAGCATCGGGCGCGTGCTGCTGGCCTATATGCCCGTCGAACAACTGGAGCCGTATCTGGCGCGTGTGGTGCTGACGCCGCACACGGCGCGCACGGTGAGCAGCGTGGAGAAGCTGCGCCTCGCGCTGCGCAACGTCCGGCGCCACGGCTACGCGCTGGTGGACCAGGAGTTCGAGGTCGGCTTGCGCTCGATCGCGGTGCCCGTCTACTCGCCTACGGGGCGCGTCGTGGCCACCATCAACCTGAGCGGAAGTGCGCCGCGAATCTCGCTCTACGAGATGCAGACGCGCTTTCTGCCCCACCTGCGCAACGCCGCGACGGAGCTGGGCGCCTTCCTGCGGTAGAGCATTCAATCTTTCTCCTGCGTATTCATACCGCCTCTGTCTTCCGCTCGTCCCCATCGCACCAATTACAGACTACCGGCAACCACAGCCATGGCATTCCGGTGCGGCAACAATGCGGGCTTTTGCTTCGGCGCTGTTGCCGAGGGCGGGATCGAGCACCTTGTCCAGCCCACCCACCTTGATGCGCTGGGCGAGCGGCGTTGCTCCACCGACTCGGGGGGCCGTTCCCATCAGTACGATGTAGACGAGCGCGGCCACACCGAAGCCGACGAACCACGCATAGTCGTAGACGAAGCGCAGGTCCGGCACCGCCAGTCCGATGAGCGCGGCGAGGACACCGGCGGCGAGCGCGACGAGCGCGCGTGGATTGAATCCCTTGCTGTACTCATACGGCCCCTCGCGGCGGTAGAGCGACTCGGTGTCCAGACGCGTTCCGCGGACCAGGAAGTAGTCGGCGATCATGATTCCAGCCACCGGGCCGAGCAGTCCCGAGTAGCTGACCAGCCATTGGATGTAGTCGGTGTGGCTGGCCATCAGCCTCCAGGGCATGATGGCCAGGCCAAGAAAGCCGGTAATCATTCCGCCGGTGCGGAAGCTGATGAGCCGGGGAGCGAGGTGGGAGAAGTCGTTCGAGGGGCTGACCACGTTGGCCCCGATGTTCAGGTTGAGCGTGGCAATCAGAATGCTGATGAGCGCGAGGAAGGCGACGACGGGCTGATGGAAGAGTCCGAGCAGAGTGATGGGGTTCCAGATGGCGCGGCCGAAGACAACCATGGAGGCCGAGGTGCAAGCGATCCCGATGAAGCTGTACAAGACCATGGCAACCGGCAGGCCGAAGGACTGGCCGGCGATTTGCGACCCTTGCGACTTGGCGTAGCGCGTGAAGTCGGGAATGTTGAGCGAGAGCGTGGCCCAGTAGCCGACGATGCCGGTGAGCGAGAGGAAGAAGAAGTGCAGGAAACTCGAATGAGTGTGGAACTGGCTGGGCTCGCTGAGCATGGGGCCGAAGCCGCCCGCCTTGTGCGTCATGAAGCCGAGCAGCACCAGCGACATGACGAGCAGAAACGGCGCAGAAAAACTTTGCAGGAAGCGGACCGACTCCACGCCGCGCCAGACCACGGCCATGTTCAGCAGCCAGAAGCCGAGGAAGCAGGCCCACAGAACGGAAGGCATCGCCGCCGAGGCGGGCCACAGCACGTTGAGCATTGCGTAGATCGCCTGGCCGCCGATCCAGGTCTGGATGCCGAACCAGCCGCAGGCCACCAGCGCGCGCAGCATCGCCGGAATGTTCGCGCCGCGCACACCAAACGAGACGCGCACAAAGACCGGGAAGGGGATGCCGTACTTGGCACCCGCGTGCGCGTTCAGCAGCATGGGAACCAGGACGATGAGATTGCCCAGCAGGATAGTTGCGAGCGCCTGCTTGCAGTCCATGCCGCCGGCGATGAGACTGGACGCAAGCATGTAGGCCGTCACCCCCATCGACATGGAGAACCAGAGCGCGATGAAGTTGTACGTGCCCCAGGTGCGCTGCTCGGGCGTGGTGGGGGCAAGGTCCGCATTGTAGAGCTGCGGGTCGGCGCGCAGTCCGTAGGCATCGGTGAGACTGGTCGGCCCCTCGGGGTAAAGAGTCATTGCCCGGCAACCTCACGATGCAGCGACCGGCCGCGTTCGGCCGCAGCGATCCGGCGTGCCTGCTCGACCGCCAGTTCGCAGCGCGAGAAAACAGGGCGCGCGTTGACGGGGACTTTACAGCCTTCGAAGATGGAGGAATTGGGGTGCATATTCCGGGTCGCTGCCGTAATCGTATACTTCGCCAACGGGGTTCCGCAGCAGAATATCCGGGATGGAACCGGCGGCCACAATCCCCTTCTTCGCAACCCCGGTAAGTTTCCCAGCCGCAGCACGCCGCATCGAAGTCGCGCACGATCTGTCCGCCGCTGCGTTTACGGTTTAACCAGATCGCCGTACAACTCCGGCCTGCGGTCGCGGTAGAAGGGCCATGCGCGGCGGACCTCGGCGATCAAGTCGAGGTCGAGATCGGCTGTAACGATCTCGTCCTGGTTGCGCGAGGCTTCGGCAATAATCTTGCCGCGCGGATTGCAGAAGTAGCTCTGGCCGAAGAACTCGCCGAGGTTCCAGGGCGCTTCGGTCCCAACGCGGTTGATGGCTGCGACAAAGTATCCATTCGCCACGGCCAGCGCGGGCGGCTCGATCTTCCACAGAAAATCGTTGGGGCCGGCGATGACCGCCGATGGATTGAAGACAATCTCCGCACCGTTCAAGCCCATCACGCGCGCGCCCTCGGGGAAGTGACGGTCGTAGCAGAGATAGACGCCGATCCTGCAGAAGCCGAGATCGAAGACGGGAAAGCCGAGGTTGCCGGGGCGGAAGTAGAACTTCTCCCAGAAGCCCGGGGCGGCGTGCGGGATGTGGGCCTTGCGATACTTGCCGAGGAATGCGCCGTCGCGACCGATCACGGCGGCGGAGTTGTAGAAGATTTTGGCGCCCTCTGCCTCCCCGTCCTCCACTTCCCCGTCCTCGACTTCATAGATGGGAACGATGAGCGCGACGCCAAGCTCCCTGGCCAGCGAGATCATGAGTTGCACGGTAGGGGCGCCGGGGATGCGCTCGGCGAAGTCGCGCCAGCGCGCGGTCTGCTCGGCGCAGAAGTAGGGGCCGTTGAAGATCTCCTGCAGGCAGACGATCTGGGCCCCATCGGCCGCCGCCGCGCGGACCATTGCGACGTGCTTCACGATCATCGCCTGCTTGATTGCGGCCAGCGACGCACCTGCTCCGTCGAGGTCCGCCGGGACTACGTTCTTCGCCTGGATCAGGGAACATCGAACCACTCGCGCCATCGTTCTCCGCCGCCTTCCGCTTCCTGAGTTACAACCACTTCCTCAAGTCAAACTGCGTTGCCAATTCATGTCAAGGCGCTGCGATTCATATTGGGCGGGTTTCCAGGGACTGCTTCGGCGCAAGGCAGCCAGCGGCTGCATTCAGGGTGGGTTGGCTGCAAATACCAAATCCACCTTCCACTCGCATGGCCGGACGGGATAGAATATAGACAGATATATCGTTCTGCATGTGTTCTGCGACTCGTCCGGCAGAGACACACTTTTTCGCTGCCGATGACTGTTCATGTGCTTTCCCCGGTGCTCCCGAAGCAGCACCTGAGACCCCCGAAAGAATCCATTCATACATGGCAACAGCGAAACTCCAGCCAACTCCCGATTCAACGATGGACTGCTCTGACGGTCGACTCTCTCGACAATCCAGGATGCGTCTTCTGCTGATGGTTGCCGCGGCGTTGGCGCTGCGCATGGTGGTGGTGGCCGCGTTCTTCCGCGATGTGGCCGACCCGGTGCGGCACTACGAGCAGTTCGGCAACGAGGTGGGCTGGATCGCGCGCTCGATCGCACTGCATCAGGGCTTCTCCTCGCCGTTCTTCACGCTCACCGGGCCCACGGCGCTGCTGCCGCCGGTTTATCCATTTATTCTCTCGGTCATCTTCAGGGTCTTCGGCATCTACTCGGTGAAGTCCGCGCTGACCATCCTGACGCTCAACAGCCTCTTCTCCGCGCTCACCTGCGTGCCGATTTATATGGCGACGCGGCTCTCGGTGAATGCGCGCGTTGCCATGTTTGCGGGATGGGGCTGGGCGATCTATCCCTTCGCCATTTATTTCTCCGCCGGGCGCGTGTGGGAGTATTCCCTCACATCGCTGCTGGTGACGACGTGCTTCTGGCTGGCGCTCAGCCTGCATCTCGATCCGCGGCCCGCGCGCTGGCTGGGCTATGGGGCACTCTACGGACTGGCCGGCCTCTGCAACCCGGCCGTCTTCTCGCTCTTCCCGGTGCTGTTGCTGCTTCCGCTGTGGAGGCTGTGGAAGCTGCGCCGCGCCAGTTCCTGGTTTTCCAGCGACGTGCTGCGCAGCGGCCTGTTGGCTGCAGTTGGACTCTTCGTTGTGCTGACGCCGTGGACCGTGCGCAACTACCGCACCATGCACGTGCTGTGCCCGGTGCGCGATTGCTTCTGGTACGAGTTCTGGTCGGCCAACAACGGCGACAGCTCCGACCCCACGCTGCCGTGGACCCACCCGGCCAGCAATCCCGTCGAGATGCGGCTATACCAATCGCAGGGCGAGATCGCCTACATCGCGCAGAAGCGCGTTATGGCGATGGACTACATCAGCCACCACCCCGGATTCTTCGTCCGCCTCACGCTGCGCCGGGTGGTCAACTACTGGACCGGCTTCTGGAGCCTATCGCAGGAGTACAGGGTGCAGGAGCCGTTCCAACTGCCCAACGTCTTCTACTGCACCAGCCTCACCCTGCTGTTGCTCATCGGCGCGCGCGACTGGTGGCGCAGGGACCGCGCCTCCGCGTTGCCTTATCTGCTTGCCATCGCCATCTTTCCTATTGCCTACTACCTCTCGCATCCGCTGATGGACTATCGCCAGCCCATCGAGCCGGAGATCGTGATTCTTGTCGTGGTCGGCCTGCGCGCCGTCAAAGCGCGGATGAGATTGAGGGTCGAAGCAACCAGCACAACGCGCGAAAGCGAAGCTGCTGAAATCTTCGCCCAGAGCAGCGACTCCGTGAGCTTCCCGATGGAACACGCATTCGACACAGACGATTGCTCCTGCTCCGTCTGCATCGCCGCCAGCGTTGCCGTCGAACCCTCCGCAACCATCGGCTGACACCTGTTCCTTGTTCGCTGTCATTCTCCCGCTGTCATTCTGTAGAGTGGTGGGAACGGCGCGTTCAATTGGACGCGCGTTAGGAGGGGTTGCGCTTTGGAGCAGTTGCTGGGGGCATACATCTCGGTGCCGTTCTGCAGGGCGAAGTGCAGCTACTGCAACTTTGCCTCGGGGGTTCTCGGGGCGGGCGCGTCTGGGGCCGGGGCGCGCGTGGATGGGGCGTCCGCTCCAGACCGGATGGAGCGGTATGTGGAGCGGGTGTGCGCGGAGATTCGCTCGGCGCGTGCGCGGGCGGCGGGGTTGCGGGCCCATTTGCCGGGGCGCGTGGATACGGTCTACTTCGGCGGAGGAACGCCGAGCCTGCTGGGTGCGGATCAGATGCGGCGGATCTTTGCGGCGCTCGGCGGCGAGTTCGAGGTGACGGCGGATGCGGAGATCACCATCGAGTGCGCGCCGGGGCAGATGGGCGACGAGACGCTGGACGAGTTGCTGCGGCTGGGGATGAACCGGGTGAGCTTTGGGGTGCAGTCGTTTGTGGATGCGGAGGCGCGGGCGGTGGGGCGCACGCACACGCGCGCGATGTGTCTCGGCGAGCTGGCGCGGATGCGCGCGGCGGGCGTCGAGGAGATCAACATTGACTTGATTGCCGGGCTGCCGCGACAGACTTGGGCGAGCTGGCGCGAGTCGGTCGAGGTGGCGCTGGAGAGCGGCGTTCCGCATGTGAGCGTGTACATGCTGGAGGTGGATGAGGATTCGCGGCTGGGCCGCGAACTGCTAAAGGCAGGGAACAGGGAACAGGGAACAGGGAACAGGTTGAAGTACGGGGCGGGCGAAGTGCCGGGCGACGATTCGATTGCGGAGTGGTATGGTGCGGCCTGCGAGTGGCTGGAGGCGGCTGGTGTGATGCAGTACGAGATCTCCAACTTCGCGCGCAAGGGGCATGAATCGCGGCACAATATGAAGTACTGGCGAAGGGAGCCGTATGTGGGCTTCGGGCTGGATGCGCACTCGATGTTGCGTTGCGGGGAGGGCGCGGTGCGGTGGGGGAATACGGATCAGTTGGACAGGTACGAGGTTCAAGGTTCGAGGTTCGAGGTGGGGAGCCCTGAAGTGGAACGGATCGGCGCGGAGCGGGGATTTGAGGAGGCGATGTTTCTGGGGCTGCGGATGAATGTGGGAGTCGATCTGCAGGCTATCCATGCGGAGTTTGGCACGGAGTTGATGCAGGGCGCGGTGGCTGCGCTGAGCGATGTGGAGGAGGCTGGGCT
Organism: Granulicella sp.; assembly: GCA_003142215.1. Classification (GTDB taxonomy): domain Bacteria; phylum Acidobacteriota; class Terriglobia; order Terriglobales; family Acidobacteriaceae; genus Edaphobacter. The sequence goes on from PLOT01000109.1 coordinate 8,061, forward strand.
GGTGGTGCGCGAGGGAAGCCGAGTGCGGCTGACGGCGCGAGGACGTATGGTGTCGAATGAGGTCTTCAGCCGATTGCTGGTGGAGACGACGGTGTAAATATTTCTAATTCGTGGCGGGAATCCCACTCATCGCGATGAAGCTGCGATGAATGGGGCACCCAACTTCGGAGAGAGTGAGGACGAGTTGATGGCGATGATCGATCTGCGCAGCGATACGGTGACGCGGCCTACGGCGAAGATGCGGGCGGCGATGGCCGAGGCCGAGGTGGGCGACGATGTATACGGCGAAGACCCGACGGTGAACCGGCTGGAGGCGCGGGCGGCTGAGGTCTTTGGGCGCGAGGCGGGGCTGTTTGTGCCCAGCGGAACGATGGGCAACCAGGTGGCGATTCGGCTGCACACCGAGCATGGGCAGGAGGTGGTGTGCGAGGCGCGCGCCCATGTGCTGGACTGGGAGATGGGGACGGCGGCGGCGTTCTCCGGATGCACGATGCGTCCGGTGGCGGCGGAGCGCGGGATTCTGAACTGGGAACTGGTGCGCGGGGCGATCTATCGCAACGTTGCCTTCCATGCTTCGACCGCGCTGATCTGCGTGGAGAACACGCNNAACACGCACAATATGGCGGGCGGGACGGTGATGCCGGTGGCGACGGCGCGGGAGATCTGCGAGGGCGCGCACGCGTTGGGGCTGCCGGTGCATCTGGATGGGGCGCGCATCTTCCATGCGGCGACGGCGCTGGGGGTTGGAGTGAGGGAGCTGACGGCGGGCTTCGATACGGTGATGTTCTGCCTGTCGAAGGGGCTGGGCGCTCCGGTGGGATCGATGCTGGTGGGCTCGGCTGCGGCGATGGCGCGGGCGCGGCTCTTCCGCAAGGCGATGGGTGGCGGGATGCGGCAGGCGGGTGTGCTGGCGGCGGCGGGGCTGATCGCGCTGGAGGAGATGCCGGTGCGGCTGGGGGAAGACCACGCGAACGCTCGCCTGTTGGCCGAGACGGTTGCGGAGTCTTCGGCTGCGGAGATCGATATGGAGACGGTGCAGACGAATATTGTGATCTTCAAGTTGCGCAGGGGTGGGGACGCGGCTGCGTTTTGCGCGGCGTTGCGGGCCAATGGAGTGCTGGCCAGCGGGATTGGGCCGCGGACGGTGCGGTTTGTGACGCACTTCGATGTGAGCAGGGAGGACTGTGTGCGCGCGATGGGGGTGGTGGGGAAGTTGCTGGCTGGGTGGGAGTGAAGGAACAGGCACGGCAAGGGCAAAAGCGAAATGCGGGGGTCCCTCCACTCCGCTGCGCTCCGGTCGGGATGACGGTCGTTAGTTATTTTGTGTAGGAGGACGGGTTAGTCGCCGCCGGGGTTGAGGATGGGTTTGGCGGCGAGGAAGACGCGGGCGGTGGTGCCGTGGTTGGGGCCATCGGTGCGGCTGATGAGGTCGATGGAGCCGGCGTGTTTGTGGATGATTCCCTGCGAGACCCAGAGGCCGAGGCCGGTGCCGTGTTCTCCCTTGGTGGTGAAGAAGGGCTGGAAGAGGTGTTCGCGGTTCTCCGGTGGGATTCCCGGGCCATTGTCGGTGATTTCTACGATGGCACCGGCCTCGAGCGCCGGGGATGAGGCGGCCTGGGCTGGTTGAGACGTGATGCGGACGGTGACGTTGCCGCCCTGGCACGCAGCTTCGGCGGCGTTGCCGATGAGGTTGGTGAAGACCTGGCGGAGTTCGGCGGGGAAGCCTTCGACGGCGATCTCGGACGGGAGATCGGCGGAGACGGTGACGCCGAGCAGTTGGTAGTGGTGCTGCATGAGCAGGAGCAGGTCGTCGAGCATCTCTTTGAGGTTGACCGCGACGGGTGCTTTGGATTCACGGTAGAGGCTGAGCATGGCGCGGCTGATCTGGGTGACGCGGGCGAGTTCACGCTGGGCCATCTGGAGAAACTGTTTGGATTCTTCTTCCGTGTGTTCGTGCTGCAGGAGGTAGATGAGATTTGAGACGGAGTCGAGGGGGTTGTGGATCTCGTGTGCGATGGTGGCGGCCAGGCGTCCGGCGACGGCCAGCTTCTCGTTGGCCAGCAGTGCGGCGCGGGTTTTAAGTTGCAGCGTAATGTCGCGGAAGACCATGACGATGCCGGTGATCTGGCCGGCCGCGTTGCGGATGGGCGCTCCGCTGTCGTCGACGGAGAATTCGGAACCGTCCTTGCGAAGGAGGGTGGTGTGGTTGCCTATGGTGACGATGCCCTTGAGGCGCTGGACCTTGGCGACGGGATTTTCGACGGGCTGGCGGGTGGTCTCGTTGACGATGCGGAAGACATCGTCGAGCGGAAGGTTTTGGGCCTCGGCCTCGGTCCATCCGGTGAGTTTTTCGGCTACGGGATTCATTGTCTGGATGCGGCCTTCGGCGTCGCAGGTGATGACCCCATCGCCGATGGAGGAGAGGGTGGTGCGCAGGTGCTGCTCGGAGAGGAAGAGCTCTTCGGCGCGGTGGCGCTGCAGGTCGATGGCGTGGCGGAATGCGGCGTAGGCGGACTCCAGGCGGCCACGGGTGAAGAGGCCGACGAAGAGGCCGATGGCCAGGGCGAGGCCGATGAGTATGAAGAGCAGATGACGGGTCTGCCGACGCCATAAGGCGATGCGGTCCTTGCGGTTCTGCTCGGCTATGGCGATGATAGCGTCGAGATGGACGCGCATGGAGTCCATGTGGCTCTTGCCGAGTAGATTGAGGTTGAGATCGTCGGCGTGGCCACCGGCGGCAATGGTGGCGATGAGCGTCTCTGCGAAGGTCTGCTGCCATATCTGATGCTCGGCGAGGAACTGCTTGAGATCGTCCTTTTGGTCGGGTCGTGCCATGGACTGGAGTTTGTCGATGGCCTGTTGCATGGGGGCTTCGGCGTTGCGGTAGGGCTGAAGGAAACGCGGGTCGGAGGTGACCTGGTATCCGCGGAGGCCGGTCTCTTCATCGACGACGAGCCCTTCGATTCTGGTTGCGAGGTCGGCTCTGCTGTCGGACTCCTCGATGAGGCCGACGGTGGCGTTGGCCCCGCGGATCTGCCAGACCAGGACGCAGGCCAGCAGGAGGCAGGCAATAATTGGGAGGAGTAAAACCTGTCGCAATGTTCGTTTGAATCGTTTAAACTCCAAGACCTTCGCCCTTTGATTGCCAATTATCTCTAAATTTTGATTACCCCGGTTGGGGGGTGAGATGCGGCGAGGGCGAGAGCAGGTTGCCCAGCTTGTCCAGGAGTGCGGGCGCTCCCTCGCCCTTGGTCATGTAGACGTCTGCCAGCGAGGTGACCTCGGCGGAGAGATCGAGATAGGCGGAGAGCAGGAGGATGGGGACTTTGGGCTTGGTCTGGCGCATCCTCTGGGCGACCTGCCCGCCATGCATTCCGGGCATGGCGTAGTCCAGGACGACGGCATCGACTGGATGGGTGGCGAAGAGCTCCAGGCCGGAGGCGCCGTCGGCGGCGGTGAGTACCCGATAGCCTGCGCGCTCAAGCAGAATCTTGCGAATGCTGAGACCGACAGCTTCGTCGTCCACGCAGAGGATCAGAGGCAATCGATTCTGCATTTTGCAAAACTCCACAGGTGCTTGCCCGATACGACGCAAGTATACCCCGAGGGGTGGGGCGCTGGTTTTTGGGCTGGGGTGGAGGAATGGGGTGCGGAGGCTGCCGGGTGGGGGTGGGTGGAGTGAAGCGAAGGATTTATCGTATGTTTGCAATAGGAAGCAACTGCGTGGTCTATGCTGAGTTGGGCGTTGCCCGAGAATTTGGGCGGCGGCAGACGGGGAAGGGACATTGAAACGGGTCGAGCGAGGGATTGCATAGTGAGTCAGACGGTGGTTGTGCTGGAAGACGATGCGGACATTTTGCGGCTGGTCCAGTTCCACCTGGAGGCGGCGGGGTTTGCCGTGCGGACGTACATGGCGATGGGCCAGATTGTGGCGGACGCGGAGCGGGAGCCACCGGCGCTGTTTCTGCTGGACATCATGGTTCCCGGCGGGGATGGACTGGATCTGTGCCGGAGGCTGAGGAAGAATGCCGCGTTGAGCACGGTTCCGATCATCTTTTTGACCGCGCGGGCGGCGGAGAACGACCGCGTGATGGGGCTGGAGCTGGGCGCGGACGATTACATTACCAAGCCCTTCGGGACGCGGGAACTGGTGGCGCGGGTCAAGGCGGTGCTGCGGAGATTCGAGCGGCCAACCGCGCCGTCGCTGGTGAAGTTCGATGCGGTGGAGATCGACGCGAACGCCATGCAGTTGCGCGTCAACGGAGAGCTGGTGACGACGACGGCGACCGAGTTCCGGCTGCTGGACTACCTGGCGCGGCATCCGGGGCGGGTGTTCAGCCGCGACCAGTTGCTGGATGCGGTGTGGGGCGACGCGCGGTTTGTGACGCCGCGCTCGGTGGACGTGTATGTGCGCCGGATACGGGAGAAGATCGAAGAGGACGCGGAGGAGCCGCGCTATCTTAAGACGATGCGCGGAGCGGGCTATCGGTTCGAGCTGCCGAAGGAAGCCAGAATTTAGGGCATAACGCGCGGTAGTGTTGGCTCGGGGATGGAGGAATTCATTGCGCGTGGGTCTGAATTCGTTGGCGATTGCATTCTTCGGAGTGACGGTTTCGCTCGCAACGCTGGGATTTTTTAGCGTCGTTTTGACCAAAGGAATGGCACCTGATATTCGAGCTGGCGCATTCGGATTTGTACTGTTGCTGGCCGTTGTGCTCTCGGGAATCAACGTTTGGCGGATTCGGCGCGAGATGGAGCGGGTAAGCCGTGCGGTGCAGGCGCTGCCTGACTTTCATGCACGGGAGGCGAAGGCATCTTTCGCGGAGTGGAGCGGAACATTTCAGGCGATTGAGAGCACATCGCAGCGGCTGCAGCAGAGCTTGAGCGGGGTGCAGGAGGAGCGGCGCGAGTTGGAGGCGCTGCTGGACTCGATG
>PLOT01000075.1 GCA_003142215.1 Granulicella sp.
TGGCTTCCTTTCCTTTATGACAAGCTAACTTTACATAACCTGCCGCACCATGTCAAGCCCCCTTGTCATCTTTATTTTGATGTGGGTTTTTATTCTTCCCGCTGCTGCTTCGCCGCGATCTGCTCCAGTTGCCGCCGCCAGTCCAGCTCCTCGACAAACCCGCGGCTGGATCGCCACTCCGCCTGCACCTTGACGAACAGCTCCAGAAAGACGCGCGTGCCCAGCAGTCCTTCAATGTCCTTGCGCGCCGCCGTGCCGATGGCCTTCAGCATCGCGCCCTGCTTGCCGATCAGGATCGCCTTCTGCCCCGTTCGCTCGCAGTAGATCGCCGCCGCAATCTTGGTCACCGGCAGCCTTCCATCCTTCATCTTCTTCGCCGAAGCCGGTTCCTCGAAGCGCTCAATCACCACCGCAGTCGCGTAGGGAACCTCTTCGCCGGTCAGCATCAATATCTTTTCGCGAATCAGCTCGGCGACCAGGAACCGCTCCGGCTGGTCCGTCACCTGGTCGCGCGGGAAGTAGCGCTGGGCCTCGGGCAATACAGCAACGATCTTCTCCAGCAGCAGATCCAACCCCTCCTTCTTGCGCGCCGAAATCGGAACCACCTCGGCGAATTTGTGCAGCCCGCTCCAGTGCGCCATCAGCGGCAGCAACTCCTCCTTGCGCACCGCGTCGATCTTGTTCAGCACCAGCACCACGGGGCAGTCCAGCCGCTTCACCAGTGACAGCGCAAAGTCGTCCTCCGCCGCGCTCATCGCCATGCGGCCCGTGGCCTTCACCTTCTCGCCGGGGACTTCCGCTTTAGCCAGCCGGTGCGTCACATCCACGATAAACAGCACCGCATCGCGCGACTCCAGCGCGTCCTGCACCTCCTGCATCATCCGCCGGTCCAGTTGCGTCTCCGGCTTATGCACACCGGGCGTATCCACCAGCACCACCTGCGCAGCCGGATGGCCCGCCTCGCCCGTTGCCTTTTTCTTCAGCGGGACCTCAAGCACGCCGTGAATGCGTGTGCGCGTGGTCTGCGGCTTGTGCGTCACAATGGCCAGCTTCTGCCCCAGCAGCGCATTCAGCAGCGTAGACTTGCCCGCGTTGGGCCGGCCAATAATCGAAACGAATCCCGAGCGAAATGCCATCCCCCATTATCGCCCCGCCGCCCCGCCACATCGCGGGCACTCCATTTCCCACACAGTCGAGGAACCTCTTCGCCTGCACATGGAGTTACTACAAGGTTGTCTTTCAGCAACTCCGCAAATCCTTTGGGGTTACAATTCATGTGCGCACTGATGCGCCATCCAATAAAGGACTTCAAGCCATGGGAAGATTCTTCGGCTGTGTTCTGTTTTCCATCGTTCTGCTGGGTTGCGGTTCCCGCACCTGGGCCCAGACCGATGTCGCGGTCAGCGTACTCGGCGCATTCAATCAATCGACCAGCGGGTCTGTAATTAACCAAAGCCCGTCGAACCAGGCTGGATTTCTGATCGAGGCACGGCACATTCGCAATCCTCTGGTCGGCTACGAAGTGACGTACGCCTATAACCGGGCCAATCAGTCGTACACAAATAATTCCGTAGTCTGTAGTGGTGTAAATGGATGTTTCGGCCCAACCTCAGCCATCGTTCCGGCGAACGCTCACGAGTTCACGGCAGACTGGGTCGCGTCGTTCAAGGTCCTCACACTAAGACCGTTTGTCCTTGCCGGCGGCGGCGCCCTGATCAATGTCCCTGTCAGCGGAACCTTATTGTCGACGACCTACGGCTGTAACTTACTCGTGTGTGTGACGAACACCACCAGCACGCCGACACCGACACAGAGCGAAATCAAGGCCAGCTTTATCTATGGCGCTGGTGTGGATTGGACCGTGCTGCCGCACCTCGGCCTGCGATTTCAGTACCGCGGCCGGGTTTACAAGGCCCCCGACCTGGCGACAGCCTTCTCCTCGACGGGAAACTTTACTAGCACCTCGGAGCCTGTGATCGGCGCATTCTTCCGCTTCTAACCGAGGCCGGGTACCCCATCCTTCGGCTTCGCTCAGGACAGGCTCTTCGATTCTGAGGCGTGGGTTTCCAGATTCATCCGCAGCCGTCTTACTCCGCCGCCGACTCCACCAGTCCCACGCGCACCCGCTCCACCTTGCGGTCGGTCGAGACCAGCACCTCCAACCGCAGGCCGTCTTCTTCCACCACCTCGCCCGGCAGCGGAATATGTCCTGCAATCTCCGAGACCAACCCACCCAGCGTAGTCGCTTCGTAGTGCTGCGGGAAGAAAAGCGGCAGCCGATGCGCCAATATCTCCTTGCCCTCGCTCTCCGCGTCCCCGTCGCCAGCCTGCGAACCCTCCGCCTCGCTCTCCTCCGGCTCTGCAAACAATTCTCGCAGCCGCGACACCTCGAAGCTCCCCGGCACCACGAATCGCCCATCGGCCTCGCGCACCGGCTCGTCAATCTCCTCGGCCTCGTCGTGTTCGTCGGCAATCGACCCCACAATCGCCTCCAACAGGTCCTCGATCGTCACCAGCCCGGCCACGCCGCCGTACTCGTCGATCACGACCCGCATGTGCTGCTTCTCCATCTGCATCTCGCGCAGCAGCTCGGCCACCTTCTTCGTCTCCGGCACAAACTCCGCTGGCTTCTGCAACTGCCCCACCGTGCGAGTGGCCGCGTCCGCATCCCGCACATGCAGCAGGTCGCGCGCAAAGACGATCCCCGTCACATGGTCCAGCGATCCGGCAAACACAGGCACGCGCGAGAAGGCATTCTCCTTCAGCTCCTCCAGCAGTTCCGCCAGTGTCATCCCCTCCGGCACGGCGAAGATCGCCGGGCGCGGCGTCATCACCTCGCGCACCACCTTGTCGCCAAACTCCACCGCCGAGCGCACCAGCTCGCGATCACTCTCCTCCAGAATCCCTTCTTCCTCGCCCGCCTCCAGCAGCGCGTCCATCGCCTCCGACGAATGCTCCTCCTCTTCGGTGTCCTCCGGCTCCGCCAGCGCCACAATCGACAGCAGCAGCCCCAGCAGCAGCGTCACCGGCAGAATCAGGTAGAACAGCGCCTCCAGCAGATAGCGTATGCGCGCGATCCACATCCCGCGCGTGCGCGCAAACAGGACCTGCGGAATCAGCCGGTCGAAGAGCAGGATCAGCAGCACCAGCTCGAAGAGCGTGATCGCAACCTCGCTCCCCAACGACGCCACGCCAAAGACCACTGCAAGATACAGCCGCAGCCCCAGCAGCAGCGCAATCGCCGCCAGCGCAAGCTGCCGCAGCACCGACGCCGACAGCGCCAGGCTCTCGCGCCCCAGGTGAAGCCTCGGCTCCACCACCTGCGTCCACGCGTCGATGTTGTCCTGGTACTCGCGCGCCAGAAACTTGCCCATCTCGCCGTAGACGCGGTCCACATACGCCGCCAGCGCAAGCACCGCCAGCAGCGCCACCAGCGTCACCCAATACGCCCCGCTCACGCCCGCACCCCTTTGCGCGCCACAACTTTATGGCCGTCATCCCGAGCGGAGCGCGCAGCGCGAAGTCGAGGGACCCCCGCATTTCGCCTCTGCTGTTGCTTGTTCTCAAGTTTGTCATTCCGCAGCGAAGCGGAGGAATCTGCTTCTGTCCTTGTCTTGGCACTCCCGCTCACCCTTGCAATCAGACTCATCTCCACCCGCAACTCCCGCCTCAGTTTCCCCTCGCGCGCCGCCATCTCGCCCCCATCCGCCTCATGGTCGAAACCCGCCAGATGCAGCACCCCATGCAGCAGCAACACCCTCACCTCGTCCCTCAGCGTGTGGCCGAACTGCCTCGCCTGCCGAGCCGCCGTCTCCAGCGAGATCGCCAGGTCGCCCGCCACGCCCGAGCCATTCCCAGCAGGCACAGAACTGTCGCCGACACTCGCGTCCCACGCCGGAAACGACAACACATCGGTCGCCTTGTTCTTCCCGCGAAACCTCCGGTTCAGCCGCATCAGCGTCGCATCGTCAGCCAGCAACACATGCACCTCGCCCTCGAGCCCCACAGCGGCCCGCGCGCGATTCAAAAAACGCGCCAGCCCGGCCCTCGACAGCCCCTGCTTCTGCCAGGGGTTCGCCTCGTCTGCCATACCTCGCGGAGCTTCCAGGGTAATCATCTGATATTTGATGCTACTTGAGCCTGCCCGAGCGCACCTTGCCGAAGACCATGGAGAGTTGGATCGACATCAGCAGCGCCCCCACTCCCACCGCGCCCCACCCCAGCACAGCCGCACAGCCTCGCGGCCGGAAGAAGTGCAGCAGCAGCGCTCCTGCCAACAGGTTCGCAAATCCCCATAGAACATTCGTCAGCGGCGACGACTCGCCCACTCCCGGCGGCTTGGCAAACGGCGACTGAAATGGATTCCCGCTAACTCCCTGCACAAAGTGTGGCACTCCGTTGGCCAGAAACGCCCCACCCAAAAATTCCAGCAGATAAAAATACCAGTGCATCTACGAGTTCCCTTCACGCCCCTACTGTAGCTTGGTTTCTACAATTTCCTGTTCCCTGTTCCCTGTTCCCTGTTCTACTGCGTCGCCCAGTGCCAGCGGCATCTGCTGTACCCGCCCATAGCTGTCGTAGGCGCGCACAATCCGCTGCACCAGATGGTGCCGCACCACGTCCACCTCCTCGAAGTGGCAGAAGCGAATCCCCTCCACCCCCTCCAGCACCTGCAGCGCCTCAAACAGCCCCGACTTCTTCGGATTGGGCAGATCGATCTGCGTCAGGTCGCCCGTAATCACCGCCTTCGAGCCATTGCCCATGCGGGTCACAAACATCTTCATCTGCTCCATCGT
>PLOT01000249.1 GCA_003142215.1 Granulicella sp.
AACGCGCACATCGGCCCGTTCTCCCACGGCAACGCCATGAACCACGACTCGCTGCGCACGCGCAAGCTCCTGCTGCACAAAAGCGAAGTTCGCAAGCTGGAGGTGGCGTCCCGGCAGAAGGGCTTTACCCTCATCCCCACGCGTCTCTACTTCCGCCGCGGACGCGTCAAGTGCGAACTCGCCCTCGCCAAGGGCAAGCAGGAGTGGGACAAGCGCGCCACAGAGCGCAAGCGCGAGGCGGACAACGAGGCCAAGGCCGCCATCGCCCGCAGCCAGCGCCGCTAGGGCATTTTTTCAATCCAGGCAGTGGGATAAGAATTGTCATTCTGAGCGCAGCCCAATGAAGTTCTCATTCTGAGCGCAGCCCGCGAAGTTGTCATTCTGACCCTGAGCGAAGCCGAAGGGGAAGAATCCCCGCATTTTGTACGAAGCAAGGCAAAACTTCGCTTATTTTGAGCTTGGCTGTTGCTGCTGCTGTTGCATTTGCTGCAACTGCTGGAATATCTGCTGCGGGGTCAGAACGCCGTTCGGCGACTGCGGGTTTGTTGTGCCTGTGGAGGGCGGAGCGCTGCTGGGAGCGGCCCCCGTCCCGTTCACCGGCGTCACCACTGGCGCGCCGGCAAACCCGCCTGCCGGCTGTGTCTGCGGAGCGGCCGGCTGCGTCTGTGGAGCGGAAGGCTGCGCTGGGGCCTGGCTCTGCGGGCTGGGCGGAGCGGCCGGCTGCGACGGGCTTACAGTGCTGGCGGGCGCGTCATCGTCCGAGCCGGACGCGAACGGGTCGGGCGGTGCCATTCCCCCCGCGCGCGGTGTCAGGATCAGCTCCTTGGGCGTGTGTGTCGCGCTCTCGCGCAACAGCATATTGCTGCCCGTGCCTTCCAGCAGGCTGGCCAGAATCCCGGCGGGCGCGCCCGGCCCGTACTTGCCGAAGACGCGTTGGTCAGCCACTCCGCCCGTGATCTTCATTCCAGTCAGCCGTGACACGTCGCGCAGAATCTGGTTCAGGCTGGAGTTGTCGGCGGTAATCTCAAGCTGGCCGCCGGAGAAGACAACCGCGGCGCGGTGTGCCACTGGCTGCGCGGGAACGGCTGCTGCGACGGGTGCCGGGACGGAGGCAGGCGCAGCCGTGGGCGCCGTCGCGGGCAGGGCAGGGGATTGCGCGAACGCCAGCCCGCCTCCCGCGAACAGCAGGAGGGCAGCGCGACGCATTGCAGCGATGTGTTTCATTCTCTTCTAGGGTATAGGACGCAGCTCCCGCGCGAACGTTTTGTTTGCCTCCCGGTTACTCTTTGGCCAGCGGTTCGCGCCACCGTCCCAACGCCCTCTCCATGCGCAATGAGGGCGTGGAGTGTTATCTTGGAGTCGTTCAATGTTGCTTTTGAGCTGGCGGACAGGGTCCTATAGAAGAAGCGGTCTGGACGAGAAAGAACCATGACGGCGAAAACAGCAAAGCACGAAAAACCTTTGAGCCAGGCGATCCGCGAGCGGCGCGCAACCCCCAGCTTCGACGGTGCCCCCATCCCGCCCGAGGACCTGCACCGCATCCTCGAGGCCGGACTCAGCGCCCCCAGCGGATACAACATGCAGCCCTGGCGCTTCATCGTCGTCCAGAGCGACGAGCAGAAGAAGCGCCTGCGCGCCGCCTCCTTCAACCAGGGCAAGGTCCAGGAGGCCTCCGCCGTCATCGTGGCCTGCGGAGACGCCGACGGTTGGCGCAAGGACCTCGACACCATGATCTACCAGGGGATCGAGGGAGGAATGCCCGAGGGCTACGCCGCCCAGGCACGCAACTCCGTCCCCAACTTCCTCTCGCACTTCTCCACCGAAGAGATGCACGGCTGGCTCAACAAGATGGTGATGATCGCCTTCACCCACATGATGCTGATGGCCGAGGCGATGGGATACGACACCGCGCCCATGGAAGGCTTTGAGCAGGAAAAGGTGCATGAAGTTCTGCTCCTTCCGCTCAGCTACTGGGTCGTCGCGCTGCTCGCCGTCGGCCACCTCAAGGGGCCGGACAAGTTCGACGGCGGCCGCTTCGACATGCGCCACACCGTCTTCTCGGAGGAATTCGGCAAGCCCCTCAAGTGACCTGCATTCTGCCTAAGGGTCGGCTCACCCTCCCTCACTTCGTCATTCTGGCATAGCACTCAAGAGTCGTCATTCTGGCGTAGCCAGAATCTCCGTAGTTGTCTTGTCGGAGGGAGCGTGGGGCTTCAGCCCCACGAACAAGGCCAATGGACGGAAGGGGCTTCAGCCCCGGGCCTTCTGCTCGCTGCGACAATCACCCACGCCGCTTCTGCGCCGCCGCACGCGCAATCAGCACCGCCGTATACGCCGCGCCGAACCCATTGTCGATGTTCACCACCGTGACGTTGGGGCTGCACGAGTTCAGCATCCCAAGCAGCGCCGTCGCCCCGCCGAACGATGCGCCGTATCCCACCGATGTCGGCACCGCGATCACCGGCACTGCCACCAGTCCGCCCACCACCGACGGCAGCGCTCCCTCCATGCCCGCGCACACAATAATCGCGTGCGCCGATTTCAGATCGTCGCGCACCGCCAGCAGCCTGTGCAACCCCGCCACGCCAACGTCGTAGAGCCGCGTCACCTTCGCGCCAAACGTCTCGGCGGTCACGGCAGCCTCCTCCGCAACCGGCAGGTCGCTGGTGCCTGCGCAGATCACCGCGACATGTCCCCTCGTCTCACTCGCGCAAGTCTCACTCGCGCCAGCCTCACTCGCGCCAGCCTCACTCGCGCCAGCCTCACTCGCGCAAGCCGATTGCCGCAACGCCACCGTGCGCGCCACCGCGTTATAACTCGCCGCCGGATGCGCCGCCAGCACAGCTTGCGCCGTGGCCGGTTCGACGCGCGTCGCCAGCACATCCACGCCATCGGCGGCCAGGCTCGCGAAGATCGCCACCGTCTGCTCCGCCGTCTTACCCGCCGCAAACACCACCTCCGGCAGCCCCATGCGAAGGCTGCGGTGATGGTCCACCCGCGAGTGTCCCAGGTCCTCGAATGGCAGTGTCGCCAGGCGCTCGGCCGCGGCCTGCGGCGTCAGCGTGCCGCGTTCCACCGCGGCGAGAAGTTCCAGCAGAGCGGAGCTTGTCATGCCTTTCCGCCTTCCTTCGCCGTCTCCGGTCGCAGGTATGCGGCAATCGCGGCCTGTTGCACCTGCTTGATGGCGACGTGATGTTTGGCAGCCGCCGCGCGGCAGTCCTCATACTCCGGTGCAGCGTTCATCGTCTCGCCCCCCAGCGACCCCACCTTGATGCGAATCTCCCCATACTCCGTCGCCACGGGAATATGCCTGCGCTCCAGGCAAGACCGCTTCTCCTGCCGGATGCGCACGCCCAGCGTGCTCGTCTCGGTCAGGATCAGCCGCTCCAGCGCCGCGCTCTGGGCCGGATTGCACAGCACCGTCAGCAGCGTGCCCGGCCGTCCCTTCTTCATAATCACCGGCGTCAGCATCGCGTCCAGCGCGCCCTGTGCCAGCGCCGTCTCGGCGACATACGCCAGCACCTGCGGCGACATGTCGTCCAGCGCCGTCTCCAGCACGGTCACCGTCTCGCAGTTCGCCGCGTGTGTTTGTCCGCTGATCGCCGCCGTCTCGCTCGTCTCGCCCACGCTGATCCGCAGCACATTGGGAAAGTCCTTCGAGTTGCGCGTGCCCGCACCATATCCGATCCGCTCCACGCGCATCGCCGGCTGCGGCCCAAATTCCGGATTGATGGCTCGCAGCAGCGCTGCTCCCGTCGGCGTCACCAGCTCCTGCTGGACGTGCGCCGAATAAGTTGGCAGCCCGCGCAGCAGATCGGCGGTCGCAGGCGCGGGCACCGGGAACGTCCCATGCGCGCAAACCACCGTGCCGCCGCCCACATTGATCGCCGACGAGTGCCACGCTGCGACGTTCAGATGGTGAATCCCCGCGCTGGCCGCCACAATGTCCACAATCGCGTCCACCGCGCCCACCTCGTGGAAGTGAATCTCCTCCACCGGAACATTGTGGATCTTCGCCTCCGCGTGGCCCAGCATCTCGAAGGCGCGGATCGCCGTCTGCTTCACTGGCCCGTCCAGCGCCGCCGCCTGAATCAAGCCGCGGATCGCCGTCAGCGAGCGCCCGTGCGTGTGGGAATGTTCGTGGTCGTGAGAATGCGCCTCGCCGCCGTGCCCATGGGCCTCATGCGAATGCTCATGCGCCTCGTGCTCATGCGCCTCATGCGAATGCGCCTCGCCCTCTACGTGCGAATCGTCATGCGAGTGTTCCTGATCGTGGCTGTGCGCGTGCCCCTGTTCCGGCTCCGCGTGGGCCTCCGCCAGATGGCCGTCCACCAGTACATGGACCTTGGTGCAACTGATCCCGCTGCGGTCCACCCGTTCGATCCGCAGGCTTGCTCCTATATTGAGCGAAGCGGTTGCTTCCGCCAGCACCTCGGCCGGAACCCCGGCATCCACCAGCGCCCCCAGCAGCATGTCGCCCGCGATCCCGGCAAAACAGTCAATGTACGCAACGCGCATAAACTCTCTCTCTTGGAACTGTACCGTATTCAGAAATGGTTTGGACTCAGGCGGATTGTCCGCATTCGCTGGAAGCTACGCACGATTGCGGTAGAAGAGAAATTAGAATTGTCATTCTGAGCGTAGCGAAGAATCCCCGCATTTTCATTTGCTTGTTTAGCCTCTGGGATAAGCCAGTGCGGAATCTCCCCTACCGCGCAGGCCCAATCGCCGACACCGGCAGCACGTCGTTCATCGACCCCGTCCGGTAGCCCTCGGTGTCCAGCGTGACATATACAAATCCCAGCGGCCGCAGCGCCTCCGTGATGCGGTCCAGCATTGGCAGCGTCAGCGCCCTCGGCAGGTCCTCGCGCGCAATCTCCACCCGCGCCAGCTCCCCGTGGTGGCGCACCCGAACATGCAGGAAGCCCAGCGCATGCATCGCATCCTCGGCGCGTTCCACCTGGCCCAGGTTCTCCGCCGTCACTGTCCGCCCGTACTCAATCCGCGACGACAGGCACGCACTGGCCGGCTTGTCTGCCACCTTCAGCCCGGCCTCGCGCGCCAGAGTGCGGATCTCCTGCTTGCCCAGCCTGGCCTCGGCCAGCGGAGCCAGCGCCCTGTGCATCGCCGCCGCCCTCTGCCCAGGCCGCAGATCGCCGTCGTCGTCCAGGTTCCTGCCGTACGCAATCTGCGCAAAGCCAAGCTCCGCCCGCGCCGCCTCCATCTGGGTGAACAGCTCGTCCTTGCAGTGGAAGCAGCGGTCGCCGTCGTTGCGCGCATACTCCGGATCGTCCAGCTCGCGCGTCTGCAAAATATGCACCGGAATCCCGTGCTCGGCCGCGAAGTCCAGCGCGGCGGCAAGCTCCCCGCGTGGCAGCGATGGCGAGTCGGCAATCACTGCCAGCATCCGCTCGCCCAGCGCCCGGTGCGCCTCATACGCCAGAAACGCCGAGTCCGTGCCGCCGGAGTACGCCACCATCAGCGAATCCAGCCCGCCCAGCGCCCCACGCAGTGCATCGAGTTTTTGCTGTAGTTCCATCGCGTCCAATCCAGAATAGCAACTATACCCCACCCGGTGTGTGCCATACGTCACAACGACAGTCTTGCCCCTCGCACAGTCATACTGGCCCCTTGCGTCGTCATTCTGGCGCAGCCAGAATCTCCGTATTTGCCCTGGCCCTTTTTGTTTGTCATTCCGCAGCGAAGCGGAGGAATCTGCTTTTGTTGTGTTCTCGCCGTACCGAAAATGTAGCCGGTATATATTGATCCCAACGAGTAAACCCTTCCAAGGCAGTACCGAGGAACAGCAGGCGGATATGGAACGCGTCGAAAAATCAGTCTTTATCAGCTACCGCCGCACCAACTTCGCATGGGCGCTGGCCGTCTGGCAGAATCTGGCCCAACACGGCTACGACGTCTTTATTGACTACGACGGCATTGCCAGTGGTGACTTCGAGAGCGCTATCTTCGAAAACATCCCCGCGCGAGCGCATTTCCTGATTATCCTCACGCCGTCCGCGCTGGAGCACTGCGGTGAACCGAAAGATATGATGCGTCGAGAAATCGAGACCGCGCTAAAGACCAAGCGCAACATCGTCGCGCTTATGCTGGAAGGCTTCAGCTTCGGCACACCCGCAATCGCCAACCAGCTTACAGGCACGCTGGCTCCTATTAAGAACTACCAGGCGCTCAGCGTACCGAACGAGTATTTCTTGGAGGCCATGGACCGCCTGCGCACCAGGTTTCTCAATGTGCCGCTTACCGCAGTGATACACCCGCCATCCGTCTCAGCCCAACTCGCGGCCACGGAGCAGAAGGCCGCGGCTGAAGCCGCGCCGCTGGTACAGGAAGAAGAACTAACAGCCCAACAATACTTCGAGCGAGGCGTCGCCTGCTCAGAGCCGGACGAAGAAATCCGCCTCAATTCCGAATCCATCCGGCTCAAACCAGACTTCGCTGAGGCATACAACAACCGCGGCCTCGCGCACAAAACCAAGGGTGACCTGGACGCAGCATTGAATGATTTAAACGAGGCAATCCGACTCAGACCTGACATAGCTGTGGCATACAGTAACCGAGGCGTTATTCGCAAAGCCAAGGGTGATCTGGACGGTGCGATCGATGACTATAACGAGGCAGTCCGACTCAGGCCAGATTCCGCAGAGGCATACAACAACAGAGGCACTGCACTTCTAGCCAAGGGTGTTCTGGACGGTGCCCTGAATGACTTAAACGAGGCAATCCGACTCAAGCCAAGTTACGGGAGAGCCTATATGAATCGAGGTCTAACACTTAAAGCCAAAGGCGATCTGGACGGTGCCCTGGAAGATCTAAATGAGGCAGTCAAACTTACTCCGGACAGCGCGGAGGTCTTCAGCAACCGAGGCATCACGCGCAAAGCCAAAGGTGACCTGGATAGAGCGCTGAATGATTTAAATGAGGCAATCCGACTCAGGTCAGAGTACGCCGTGGCATACAACAACAGAGGCTCTGTACTTATAGCCAAGGGCGATCAGGACGGGGCACTCAACGACTACGACGAGGCAATCAGACTGGCAGCCGATATTATTGACACATACTATAACCGCGGGAAGCTCTTTGTGAAGCAGAATAAGCACGCCGTAGCCATCGCCGACTTTAAGCAATATCTCAGTCTGGGGGGCGGCACGCGGGACGGCGACACCGAAAAAGTTGAGCAGATGATTCGCGACCTCGAGAAATTGCTATAGCCTGCAACACATGGCAGCGCACCTCGCCCTTGTTGGTCTATGCCAACGCACCAGACGCAAAACCCATCCCTCGACCACGCCAAAAAGCCGACAAACTCGCGTGTCAAGCCCCTGCAACACCAAAAAATCATCTAACCTTATCAAAGCAATCCAGATAAAATTTCCCAGAAGTTGGCATAGTAGTTTCNNGCCGGGCCTTCGCATTTAACCCTCAACCATCGCAACGAAGTCCAGACTCAGTCCAGACTTAAACCAGACCAAGTCCAGACAAGTCCAGACTTAACATGCCTTTTTTGAATACTTTGATATTTTTTCGCACACAAAGGATGAATCCGCATGTCCAACGCAACCGAACTCGTCGGGCCTTGGCATTTTACTGGCCACTTACCACTGACCCCTTACCACTGTCTTCTTCGCCTTTTATACGTCTCACGCGCTTAGCGCGTGCTTAACTCGCATTTTTTGAATACTTTACGCTATTCAGGGGGAGGGGGGGTCTACATGCGATTGCCCTGCATTCCCCACCCTCTATACTTAAACCTCGGGGGCCACTTGCCGGCAGCAGCAGCCAACAACTCGATCCGTCTCATCGCAATCGACATGGACGGCACCCTGCTCGGCGACGACGGCTGCGTCAGCCCGCGCAACCTCGCCTCCCTCCGCGCAGCCGAGTCCAACGGAGTCCAGCTCGTCGTCGCCACCGGACGCCGCCACAGCTTCGCCATGCGCGTCCTGCGCCCGCTCGGCCTCGACCACGCCTCGGTCCTCATCAGCTCCAACGGCACCATCACCCGCACCCTCGGGGCGTCTCCCTCGCAAGCAGGAATCTCCGCCGCGCACATCCCCTCCCAACTCCTCGCCCGCGCCCACCTCCCCCACGCCACGGCCCTCTGGCTCTGCGCGCACCTCCGCGGCCAGGGCGACCTGGACTTCCGCAACGCCCTCGTCCTCACCTTCGACCGCAC
>PLOT01000118.1 GCA_003142215.1 Granulicella sp.
GGGAAGCGGCCCGAGGCCTTCCAGTCGAACTTGCCCGCGTCGACGATGATGCCGCCGAGCGTGGTGCCGTGGCCGCCGATGAACTTGGTGGCGGAGTTGATGACGATGTCGGCGCCCCACTCGATGGGCCGCACCAGGGCGGGCGAGGCCGAGGTGTTGTCGACGATCAGCGGGATGCCGTTCTCATGCGCGATGGCGGCGAGCTTCTCGATGTCGGCGACGTCGAGCTTGGGATTGCCCAGCGTCTCGGTGTAGAGCGCCTTGGTCTTGGAGTTGATGGCCGCGCGCAGACCGGCGAAGTCGTCCGCATCCACAAATCGCACCGTGATTCCCTGCTTCGGCAGCGTGTAGTGGAAGAGGTTGTAGGTGCCACCATAGAGCGATGTGGTGGAGACGATCTCGTCGCCCGCGCTGGCCAGCGTCTGGATGGTGAGCGTCTCGGCCGCCTGTCCGGAGGCGGTCGCCAAGCCGGCGGCCCCGCCTTCGAGCGCTGCGATGCGCTTCTCGAAGACGTCGGTGGTCGGGTTCATCAGGCGGGTGTAGATGTTGCCGAACTCCTTCAGGCCGAAGAGCCGCGCCGCGTGGTCCGAATCGTTGAAGACGTACGAGGTGGTCTGGTAGATGGGCACGGCGCGCGAGTTGGTGGCGGGGTCGACGACCTGGCCGGCGTGAACTGCGAGCGTGGCAAACTGCTGCTTGGGTGCTGCGGATTGCTCTGACATTTCCTGCTCCTTTGTCCGTTGGTTATTTTACGTTGATTGTTGGAAGAACAATCCCCGGAACAATGAAAAGGCCCACCGTCCCTTGAGGACCGTGAGCCGTTTGGAAGCCGATCTCGTCTGCGACTAGCGCATCGGACTGTTTCCATACACACCCACGCGTCGGCTACACATGCAGCTACACATGGCCATGGCCTCAACGGGGGTGGTGCGGGAAATCATGAAATTGAGTATACACCAGATGACAACAGCAAGCCTTTACTCCTGTTCCAGCAGGCGCTCGGTCATGATCTGGAAGTGATAGCCCATCACCGCCAGGGTCATGGCCTTGCCGAAAGAGCGCGGAGTGCGCAGGGCCGTGGTCAGCACAAACCGCCAGTAGCTGAACCGGCCGCTGCTCATCACTCCCTGGCGCACGACGGAAGCGAAAAATGCGCGCAGGTTGGCGAAGGTGAAGCGTCCGATGCTGGTGGGACGGCTTCGGCTGAGCAGCAGACGCACCCGTTCGTAGTAGGCATCGTGCGAGTAGATGCGACGCATCACGGAGCGATAGCCCTCCACCAGGCGCGCGGAGTCCATGCGCGGGATGAAGTTCAGCTTGCAGTCGGTGTTGTCTCCATCGCCACCATTCAGAATGCGTCCCTCGCTATGCAGGCGGCGGAAGAGCTGCGTGCCGGGCATGGCCTGCAGCAGGCCGACCATTGCAACGGGAATCGCGCTCTTCTGAATGAACTCCACCATGCGGTCGAAGACGTCTTCGCGGTCGGTGTCGAAGCCGAGGATGAATCCGCCCATCACCTCGATGCCGTACTGCTGGATCGTTTCGATGCTCTCGAGCAGGTCGCGCCTGGTGTTCTGCATCTTGTGGTTGGCGATGAGGCTGATTTCGTCGGGAGTCTCGATGCCGAGGAAGACGGAGCTGAAGCCGGCGTCCTTCATCAGTTGCAGCAACTCGGGATCGTCCGCCAGATTCAGCGAAGCCTCGGTAAGAAAGCGGAAGGGCCGGCCGTGGATGCGTCCCCACTCGACCATCGCGGTCAGCAGTTCCTTGGCGCGCCGCTTGTTGCCGATGAAATTGTCGTCCACCACAAAGACCGCATCGCGCCAACCCGCCTGCTGCAACTGGTCCAGCTCGGCGAGCACCTGCGCGACCGCCTTGGTGCGCGGCTGGCGGCCATAGATCTCGATGATGTCGCAGAACTCGCAGTTGAACGGGCAGCCGCGCGAGTACTGCACGGTCATGGTGTTGTAGCGGTTCATCTTGATGAGGCTGAGGTCTGGCAGCGGGCTGAGCCTCATGGCTGGCCTCTCGGTTGCCTCGTATACCTGCCTGGCGTCGCCCGTCTCCAGATCGCGCGCCAGGGTTGCGATCAACTCTTCCGCCTCGCCGATGACGACGTGGTCCGCGCGCAGCTCCTTGGCGGAGATGCTGCTGGCGATCGGCCCGCCGATCACGGTTCGCAGGCCGCGCGCGCGGCAGCGTTCGACGATCTCCGCAAGATGCTCGTGCTGCACATGCATTCCGCTGAGCAGCGCAACGTCGGCCCACGCAAGGTCCTTATCGGTGAGCCGCTCCACGTTGGTATCGACCAGCCGCTTCTTCCAGTGTGATGGCAGCAGCGCCGCCACGGTCATCAGCCCCAGCGGAGGCTGCGCCGCGCGCTTGCCCAGAAACGAGAGCGCGTGCTTGAAGCTCCAGTAGGTGTCGGGGAATTTGGGATAGATGAGAAGCGCGTTCATGGTTCGCCTCCGAGTGTTACGGGGCGGGCAATCGCGATGAACCGGGGAGTCGTCTGTGGGGGAAGGAAGACGGCGGCGTAGCTGGATCGTGGTGACACGCTCTACATAATCTTCCCGCCGCATCGATGGTTGCGCAATGCGGATACAAAAAAATTACAAAGAGCCGATGTTGGTGCGGCCTCGGTTGTAGAGGCTAAAGCTGATCTCCTGAAGGTGTAGAGGAGCTACAAACAAAATACGGAGATTCTGGCTGCGCCAGAATGACGACTCGTGGGGGCTGCGCCAGAATGACGACACGTGGGGGCTGCGCCAGAATGACGACACGTGGGGGCTGCGCCAGAATGACGACTCGTGGGGGCTGCGCCAGAATGACGACTTGTGGGTTTTGGCTCTATACCAACAAGAGAAGCGCTATAAAGCAATTGCGAAAATGCCCTATTTTTTCTGCGCGTTCAGTTGATCGAGGACGTGCTTCAGTTGGTCGAGTTTCTGGCCGGCCTCGCCCAGCTTGCCCTCGGCGGTGAGGTGTTGATAGTCGGCGAAGTCCTTGCCCGCCTCAGCAATCAACCCGTTAATATCCGTCGCAACCTTCGGCGCTGCCTGTGATGCAGATGCAGTTTGCGGCGCGGCTGGCGCGGATTCGCTGGAACTCAGCGACGAGGTCTCTCCGCCGAAGAGGGACGCCAGCGCTGCCTCAAAGGTTGGTCCGTAGGCCAGCTTGTCCTGCAATGCGAGGACGACCAGGCGCAGCTCTGGCATGGGGCTCTGCTGGGCCTGCAGGTAGATCGGCTCGGCGTACAACAGCGCCTTGCCCGACGGTATTACCAACAGGCTTCCGCGGACGACATGCGAGCCCTGCTGGTTCCACAGCGTCAACTGGCCGGAGAGCTGCGCGTTCTGGTCGATGCGCGACTCGATCTGCTGCGGGCCGTCCACCAGCTTGGTCTTGGGAAAGTCGTAGACCACCGAGGTGCCGTAGTTCGCGCCGTCCGAGCGCCCGGCGATCCATCCGATCAGGTTGTTGCGGTTGGCCGGCGTGAAGGGAAGAATCTCCACGAACTCCACGCCCGTCTCTCCGGGCAGCTTCATCAGGACGAAGTTGGGCTGCATTGGCGCGGTTGTCTGCTGTCCGTCGCTGCTCTGGCCATTGGTCTCGGTGGCCACTGTCCACAGGTCCTCGCGGTTGAAGAAGACTGCCGGGTCCGTCATGTGGTAGAGGCCATAGACCTGCGCCTGTAGCTTGAAGAGTTTTTCCGGGTAGCGCACATGCTTGCGCAGGTCGGCGGGCATCAGCGAGGCGTCCTTGAAGAGGCTGGGGAAGATTCTCCGGTAGGCAGCCAGCACCGGGTCGTTGTTGTCGAAGACGTAGAAGGTGGTGGTGCCGTTGTAGGCGTCGATCACCACCTTGACGCTGTTGCGCATGTAGTTGATGGAGCCGTCGTCGAGGTCGTAGTGGGTGGAGTAGGGATAGCTGTCGGAGGTGGTGAACGCATCCATCATCCAGGAGAGACGGCCATCGTCGCCGACCACGATGTAGGGGTCCTGATCGAAGCTGAGGAAGGGCGCCAGGGTCGCGACGCGCTCGCGAATGTTGCGCCGCATCAGCAGGCGGCTTTGCGGATTGACGTCGTCGCTGAAGGGCAGCTTGTCCAGATCGTCTCGCTCGAAGGCGAGCAGAACGCGGCGCAGAAATCCGCCCAGTTCGATGCCGCCCGTGCCCTGATAGGAGGTGACGCTGTTGGTCTCGCCCTGCGGGAAGTCGAACTCCTGCTGGCGCGTCTTGACGTAGACATCGTTATCGGTCAACAGGCCGAAGTAGATTTCGGGGCGGGTCACGTTCAGGCCCTTCACGGTGCTCTGGACGGGCATGTTGCTCAACAGCAGCGTGGGCAGGCCCTCGGACGTGAAGCCGTTGACCGGGTTCATGGTGACGCCGTAGCCGTGGGTGTAGACGAGCTTCTCGTTGATCCAGTTGCGGCTGGTGTCTGGCAGTTTCTCAACATTCAGTTCGCGCTCGGCCAGCATCACCTCCCGCATAGTGCCGTCGATGCTGTAGCGATCGATGTCGACGTCGGGAAAGTCGTAGTAGGTGCGAATCTCCTGCTCCTGGCGCAGCGTGTCCTGCAAGGCGTGCCAGTCCCACAGGCGGATGTTTTGCAGGGTGGGCTGATTGTTTGCCGGATCGGCGGCATCGACGGTGGTCTCGGCGGGAAACTCGCGCTGGGTGAACTGGTCGAGCCCGTAGGCCTGCTGGGTGAACTTGATGTTGTTGGCGATATAGGGCGTCTCACGCACCAGCTCGTTCGGCTTGACGATGAAGTTGCTGACGTACCAGCCCACCACGCTCAGCACGAGATAGCAGGCGGCGGCCGGAACCACGGAGGCGACAAGCAATTTCGCTCGCGTGCCGCGCGCCGCGTTGACCAGCGCAATGACTGCGCCGAAGAGCAGCGCCGCGCAGACGATCAGCAGCCCGGCCAGCGTGATGTGCGCGTC
This sequence comes from Granulicella sp., assembly GCA_003142215.1. Lineage (GTDB taxonomy): Bacteria > Acidobacteriota > Terriglobia > Terriglobales > Acidobacteriaceae > Edaphobacter. The sequence continues at coordinate 4,956 of PLOT01000118.1, forward strand.
CGTGTAGTTGACGCCCTCGAAGATGGTGTGATGGTCCAGCAGGCTCTGGAATCGGCTGATGTACACGTTCATTGCAACCACCAGCAGCAGGAATGCAACCGCGATGGAGAGCCCGCGCCAGGCCGGAGCGGAGTGGCTGGCCGCGCGCTTGTCCAGCAGGGTGAAGCCGCCGGCGATGGCGATCAACGCCACGGCGACAACGCACGCGATGACGGCCAGCGTAAGCAGCCAGCCCAGGATGAGCTGCCATGCGGGGAGGGTGAAGAGGAAGAAGTTGAGCGGACGGCCGAAGATGGGATCGGCGATACTGCCGGATGCATGAGGCGCGAACCAGAAGAGGGCCAGCGTGGGCCACTCCTGCATCATCGCGGTGCCGGACAAGGCCGCTGCCGCCAGTGAGCCGACGATGCCAACGATGCGCAGCACCGGTTCGATGGAAAGATTGACCGGCTGTCCGCCGAGGATGATCTGGCGGTCGCTGGGCAGGCTGGCCTGGCTGGCCCGCTTGAGAGCCAGAAATGCTCCATACAGGATCACGAAGGTTGCGGCCGCAAAGATCGCGAAGACGCCCCACTCGATCCGCCACGTCGTCCAGAAGACATCCGAGTAGCCGAGCGAACGGAACCAGAGCAGGTCCACCCAATAGGACAGGGCGGTCTTGGTGCCGAAGAGGATTGCGCCGATGACGATCAGAAAGACAATCAATTTGCGCCGCAGCCGCGGACTGCGCGGCCCCCTCGATTCCAGACGTACCTGCGGAAAGTCAATCGGATCCGGCATATCTCTACCCCGCTCTATTTGTTTATCTTGCAGCCACACGAATTGTACAGGGTTGGCATGAAGCGGATTGCATTGCCCTGGGCCGGACGGAAGAAGCGCGCGGACAAGCCGCGCCGTTGCTGGGCGCAAGCGATGTTTCGTATCTTTCGAGGCCCGGGCTGGAATACAATCGAAGTTGGGAACGACAAGCAGACTCTGCATGCCGAGTGGCCTGCGTCCCATGCATGAACGCCAGATTGGAAGCGCTTGCAGACCAGGGTGTCGCGGACATTTTTCGTCCAGGATAGAAAAGTTCTACAGATTAAAGGTTCTACATAAAACATCTGAGAGGGATGCATTCTTAAATGATACCCAGCGATCTTGAGGTACAGGGCCAGCCGACATCGGATCTTGCGAGTGGCGTAAAGCAGATCGTCAACGATTTCTCCATCCAAATTGCAACGGTAAACGGCTCCGGGTCGCAATCGGCCAACGCAGTTCTGCTGCGCAGCATCTTTCACATGGGAGTGCCTGTCTCGGGCAAGAACCTTTTCCCCTCCAACATCGCGGGGCTTCCCACCTGGTTCACCATTCGCGTCAGCAAGCACGGCTGGATCGCGCGCAAGAACGACATCGACATTCTGATCTCCATGAACCCGGAGCGCGCGCAGGAGGACGTTCTCTCGCTCGCTCCCGGCGCGGTGGTGATCTTCGACGAGCCGCTGAAGCTGGATGAGCTGCGCACGGATGTAAGCTTCTACTCCGTTCCCTTCGACCGGATCACCGCAGCCACGGGCGCGGAGCCGAAGCTGCGCAAGCTGGTGCGGAACATGGTGTATGTGGGCGTGGCGGCGCAGCTTCTCTCCATCGACATGGAGACGCTGGAGGCCACAGTCCGCAAGCAGTTTGCCAAGAAGGTGAAGGCGGCAGAGTTGAACCTGAGCGCGGTGCGCGCCGGCTACGAGTATGCCGCGGCCACGCTGACCAAGCAGGACCCCTACGTGGTTGAGCCGATGAAGGCCACCGACGGCAAGATCCTGATCGACGGCAACACCGCCGCCGCGCTGGGCGCGCTGTTTGCAGGCGTCACCGTGGTGGCCTGGTACCCGATCACGCCCTCCACTTCGGTGATCGAAGATCTGATCGACACCATGAAGCAGTACCGCGTGGAGAAGGACGGTAAGGCGACGTTCGCAGCTGTGCAGGCGGAAGACGAACTGGCCGCCATCGGCATGGTTCTCGGCGCGGGATGGGCGGGCGCACGCGCGATGACGGCCACCTCCGGCCCCGGCATCTCGCTGATGGCGGAGTTTGCCGGTCTTGGATACTATGTCGAGATTCCCGGCGTCATCTTCGACGTGCAGCGCACCGGTCCCTCCACCGGGCTGCCCACGCGCACCTCGCAGGCCGACCTCAGCTTTATCGCGGGCCTCTCGCACGGCGATACCAGGCACGTTATGCTGCTGCCAGCCTCGGTGAAGGAGTGCTTCGAGATGGGAATTGCGGCCTTCGATCTGGCCGAGCAGTTGCAGACCCCGGTCTTCGTCCTCAGCGACCTCGACCTGGGCATGAACGACTGGATGTCGGAGCCCTTCGAGTATCCGGAGAAACACATCAATCGCGGCAAGGTGCTCAATGCGCAGCAGCTCGAGGAGCTGGGCGGCTTCGCGCGCTATAAGGACGTCGATGGCGACGGCATCGGATACCGCACCCTGCCTGGGACGGACCATCCCGCCGCGGCATACTTCACGCGCGGCTCCGGCCACAACGAGAAGGCGCTCTACTCCGAGCGTCCTGAGGACTACGAGAACAATATGCTGCGCCTGGCGCGCAAGTTCGAGACCGCGAAGACGCTGGTGCCCAAGCCAATTCTCGAAGGCACAGGCAGGCAGAAGACCGGAATCATCGCATTCGGCACCAGCCACTGGGCTGTCATGGAGGGCCGCGACCAGCTTGAGCGCGAGTCCGGCCTGGCAACCGACTACCTGCGCATCCGGGCCTTTCCGTTCACGCAGGAGGTCGCGGACTTCGTGGCCGCGCATGAACGCATCTATGTGGTGGAGCAGAACCGCGACGCCCAGATGCTGAACCTTCTGAAGACCAATCTCGATCCCGCCGATGCCGTGAAGCTACATCCGGTGCTGCACTTCAATGGACTTCCCATCGACGCACAGAGCGTCACGAACGCCATCGCCGCCGCAGAAGGAGCACGCTAGCCATTATGTCGACCACGCCAGCACTGACCACCCCCGTTGCAACCGCGCCCGCCGCGCCCAAGCCCGTCAAGACCAACCGCATTGGTCTCGGAATCCTCGACTACCGCGGCGGCAAGAGCACGCTGTGCGCCGGATGCGGGCACAACGCCGTCAGCGAGCGCATCACCGAGGCATTCTTCGAGATGGGCATCCAGCCGGAGCGCGTGATGAAGATGAGCGGCATCGGCTGCTCGTCCAAATCGCCGGCGTACTTCATGTCGCGTTCGTTCAGCTTCAACGGAGTGCATGGACGGATGCCCTCGGTGGCCACCGGCGCGCTGCTGGCCAACAAGACCATGCGCTCCATCGGGCTCAGCGGCGACGGCGACACGGCGTCGATCGGCATGGGCCAGTTCATCCACCTGCTGCGGCGCAATGTGCCGATGATCTACATCGTCGAGGACAACGGCGTCTACGGACTGACCAAGGGCCAGTTCTCGGCCACGGCCGACCTCGGCGCAAAGCTGAAGAACGGCGTGGTCAACGAACTGCCCGCCATCGACATCTGCGCGCTGGCCATCCAGATCGGCGCAACGTTTGTCGGGCGCTCCTTCTCCGGCGACAAGAAGCAACTCTCCGTTATGTTGAAGGCCGCCATTGCGCACCAGGGTACCGTGCTGCTGGACATCATCTCGCCCTGCGTCACCTTCAACGATCACGAGGGCTCGACCAAGAGCTACAAGTACATGCAGGAGCACGACGACGCCGTCGGTGAGGTCGGCCTGGTGCCGCACTTCGAGGACCTCGCAGTCGACTACGACCACGACACCACTACCGACGTCGAACTGCACGACGGCTCCCACCTGCGCCTGCGCAAGCTGCACGAAGATTACGCGCCCACCGACAAGGTGCTGGCGCTGAAGATGCTGATGGAGACGCATGAGAAGGGCGAGGTGCTCACCGGAATCTTTTACGTCGATACGCAGCAGACGGACTTCACTACGCTGCTGAATACGGTGGACGAGCCGCTGGCCACGCTGCCCGAGGAGCGCGTGCGTCCCTCCCGCGCAGTTCTCACCGAGATCATGCAAACGCATCTCTAATACAACAGTGTTCAGAGCTTCAAATTCTCTACTATGTTTCCCTGCATTTAGAATCGGATAGATTGTTTTGCCGGTGCCCGGAAGGAGAGTGCCGGGTGCCCGCGACGTTAGCCATGCGACTCACCATCCCCAAATCCGTCGAACGCATCAGTCGGCTCGCCGCACTCGCGATTCTTGCCGCCGGCCTGGCGGGTTGCCAGGGCATAACGGGCATCCAGCCGGTCTCGCAGGTTCGTGTCATCGACGTATCGCCCGACGCGCCCGCGCTGGACATCTACCCCGGCTCCCCCCAGAGTACGCCTGCCATTCTCTACAACATCGGCTTCGGCACGGTCAGCTCCTACATCACCGTCCCTGCCGGCGCGAATATTCATGCCGCCTATGTTGCCGGAACGCAACAGCAGCTCGACACGGTTCGCGGCAATTTTTTGACGGGCAGCCAATACACCGTGCTTGCCGGCAACATCAGTGCAAGCCTGCAGATGACGGTGCTCAAGGACCAGTCCTACCCCGCGCCAACCGGCCAGGTGGCGCTGCGCTTCCTTGACCAGGCCACGCGCGCGGGCACCGTCGACATCTACCTCGTGCCGCCGGGTTTCGCGCTCGCCAGGCTTTCGCCCATCGACACCGGCCTCAGCTTCGGCAGTAACACGGGATACATCAACGCGCCCAGCGGAACCTACTCCATCGTCGTTCTTCCCGCCGGTGCCGTTCCCCCAAATGCAACCTCGCCGGTATACACCGGCAGCCAAACGAGCTATCCCGGAGGCTCTGCGCGCACTATCTTGCTCATCGACCAGCAGCCGGCCAACGCTCCCGGCTTGCAGGTAATTACCGCCGACGATTACGCAGCCGTCACCAACTAGATTCAGCGGCAACAGAGATACTCGAAGCCGAGTCAGGAATAGGTAATGCGCCGGACATTAATCGGCACCCAATGCAGTTCAGCCAACCTGAGTAATACATGACCGACAGTAAAAAAATCTCCGTTGCGATGTGTACTTATAACGGCGAGAAATACTTACGGGAGCAGCTAGAGAGTATTGCCTTGCAGACGCGGCTACCTGCCGAGCTTGTGATATGTGACGACCGGTCCACGGATTCGACATCGGAGATTATTCGGAATTTTGCAGACTCGGTGCCGTTCCCTGTGAGGTTCAACCTCAACCCAGTCAATCTTGGTGGAGCTGCAAAAGGAATTACGAAGAACTTTGAGCAGGCGAGCAGGCTTTGTACAGGAGACCTGATTGCCTTCTGCGATCAGGATGA
>PLOT01000284.1 GCA_003142215.1 Granulicella sp.
CCCATTGCGATTCTCCCTCTCTCTTATTTAGTCGGCGCTTGCCGGCGATTCGGAACTAAACTCGCTCCATCAATAATATGCGTACAGCTTAGAAAACTTTACCCGCAGCTCGGGTGCGACCTGTTCCAGGCTGGCGAGGTAGAACTCGCGGATCAGGCCCTGGTCGCCGTTGCCCAGGCGGTTGTACTGCGAAGCCGTTGGCGCGCCCAGAATGCCCTTGCCCAACACCAGCTCGAAATCGCGGATACGCAGCCCGGCACGCAGCAGCGACTTCAGAAAATCCTGCACCCTGGCCGCGGAGAAGGCCGCCTCAATGGCGGCTTGCACCGCACCAAAGCTCTCGGGATCGGTCACCGGAATCACTCCCTGCTCACGCAATGCGGTCAACACGTCACTCCTGCACCGAGAACTGCCGTCAAACGACCACTCTGGACCATCCAGAGCAAACTGGAGCGGGAGACGGGAATTGAACCCGCGACCAACAGCTTGGAAGGCTGAGACTCTACCACTGAGTTACTCCCGCATGTGACTCTAGTCCGGGCTAAAGCCCGAACCTACCGTTACTCCCGCACCTTCTATTTATTAGCAGTTAGCTCCGGTTCTTCGATGGCGCGCCTGAAGGCGTTAGCGGTCGCAATCGTGAAGCGAACAGCTAATAGCGAAAGGCTAAAAGCTTTGAATCTGGAGCTGGCAGAGAGGATTGAACTCTCGACCTCTCCCTTACCAAGGGAGTGCTCTACCACTGAGCTATGCCAGCCTTACCGCGGACCTCTCGTCTCCAGGCGCGCCCGCATGTTGGCCAGCACCACCTTGAATGCGAAGAGGCCCAGAAACAGGATCGGAAACCATCGGACCTCAACATCGCGTGCTCCGAAGGCAACATACCTGCTGGAAAAACCCTGAACATGAAGTACGGCAGAGGAGTCTATCGTAAGCCACGACAGCACTCCCAAGACTATCAAAACCGCAAGGGCAATGAACATCCGCGGCCTGCTTGCCGCCAGGTTGAGTGATCGTTCGCTGTCACTCATCGCCATTCACCGCCTGAAAGACCTCAAAAAACGCTACCGCCTAACGCAACTGCATGAAACAACCGCATGAAAATAAATGGTGCACAGGGGAGNNTTGGAGCTGACGGAGGGATTTGAACCCCCGACCCTCTGATTACAAATCAGATGCTCTACCAACTGAGCTACGCCAGCCCAAACAGTCGAATGCGCTGTCCATATCGGGCAGCGCACAGTATCAACTTTAGCACAGCCGCAAGCACGGAGCAACGCAGAAGACAACGCAATTCTGTCGGCGGCTGGCGTACAGTAGAGGGCAGAATGCGGAAACGGACGCTGTACTCGCTGCTTGTGATGCTGGCTCTGATTGTGGCGCTGATCGCCGCCGTGTGGCTGCGCAAGGCCGCCCCGCCGGAGGTCGCCCGCCTGCTGCCGGAGTCCGACGCCATCGTCTACCTCAACCTGAGGCCGCTGCGTGCCGCGACCCACCTGGAGCGCGCGCCCGTCTCGCGCAGCCCTGAGTTCCAGCAGTTCATCGACGCCACCGGAATCGACCCCGAGCGCGACCTGGACGCCGCCGCCTTTGCCCTGCACCGCATGGACGATCCCGCAGGCCCCAACGGCCCGGTCGCCTACTCCGAGGTCTTCGAGGGCCGCTTCGACGGCGCGCGCCTGGCCCGCTACCTGGCCGGAATGGCCACCTCGCAGGAGCAGTACGCCGGCCATACCATCTACACCATCCCCATCGAGGGCCGCCGGTTGCGCATCGCGCAGCTTGGCTACGACACCATCGCCGCCTCCAACATGCCCACCACCGAGCAGATCCACTCCATGCTCGACCGCTATCGCGCCTCGGCGTCGCCGTTTGCCGGCTCGTCGCTGCTGGCCTCGCGCTACCGCGACGTGCCGCTGCTCTCCAGCGCGTGGGCCATCGGCCATGTCGGCCTGCCCTTCTCCGAACGCGGACGGATCACCGTCTTCGGCCTCGAACTGCCGCTGCCCGAGGACACAACCTTTGTCGCCAGCCTGCGTTACGGCCTGGGCGCGCTGCACCTGCGCATCGAGCAGATCGCCCCGACGGACGCCGCCGCCGCCCGCTCCACCGAGGCGCTGGACGCGCTGCTGCAGCTCTTCCAGGCCATCCAGCCCAAGATCGAGGCGCAGTCGGAGAGCTCCGACGCCGAGGCCATGAGCGAGTTCGCCGCCTCCATCCAGATCGAGCAGCACAAGGACCGCGTCGTGCTCACCGCCAACGTGCCGCTGGAGCTGCTGAAGAAGCTGGTGACGCCGGAGGCTGCAATCGGCGCAGCCCCATCCGCCGCCGCCGCACCCCCCGCCAGCGCTGCTGGGCGGTAGAGGATCAGCCTGTCTCCGCGCGGAGTATGAATCGTTATCCTGGCTCGCGAGCTGCATCGAACCGCCGCGACGAAGCATCCTATCGTCGAATGTACCTCCAGGAGATCGGTTCCCCGATGCGCACACGAGCCCAAGTACCCACTGCGATACACCTTTCCCTTATCGCACTTCTGTCGATTGCAGTTGCGGCTTGCGCAACACTCCGTGCCCAAACCAGCGCCCAGACAACCAATACCCTGACCGGCCAGGCCGCCTTCACTGACTACTCGCAGGAGCGCCCCGGCGTCCGCCGCAAGCTGACCGTCGCCGACCTGCCCGAACCCCATCCCGACGAGTCGGTCGACAACGGCCCCAATCTGGTTCCCCGTCCCGACGGCGCATGGCCCATCTCTCCTGCGGGCTTCAAGGTGGAGATCTACGCTCAGGGATTCCAGCAGCCGCGTCTGATCCGCACAGCGCCCAACGGCGACCTCTTCGTCGCCGACAGCGCCGCAGGCAAGATCATAGTGTTGCGCGGAGAGACGCCCGACGGCCACGCCGCCCGCACTGAAACCTTCGCCAGCGGCCTCGATCACCCATTCGGCATCGCTTTCTACCCCCTCGGTGCAAATCCGCAGTGGGTCTACATCGCCAACACCACCAGCGTTGTCCGCTTCACCTACAAGCCCGGCGACCTCGTTGCCACCGCCAAGCCGGAGACCATCGTCCCCGTCCTGCCCGGCTACGCCCAACTGCGCGGCGGAGGCCACTGGACCCGCGACGTAGCCTTCTCGCTCGACGGCAAACGCATGTGGATCTCCATCGGTTCCGGCTCGAACGTTGACGACGCCGACACCCACCCCAACGAGTTCCACCGCGCCGACATCCTCGAGTACACCCCCGATGGCACCTTCGTGAAGGTCTACGCCAGCGGCCTGCGCAACTGTGTCGGCGAGGCAGTCAATCCCGTCACCGGCCAGCTCTGGTGCTCCACCAACGAGCGCGACGCGCTGGGCAACAACCTCGTCCCCGACTACATCACTTCTGTCCCGGAGGACGGCTTCTTCGGCTGGCCCTGGTTCTACATGGGAGGCCATCAGGACCCGCGCCTGCCCAAGCCTTGCGCCAATGGCACCGGGCCGAACCCGCAGCTGACTGCGCCGCTAACCGCAGACCAGGCCACAGACTGCAAACGGGTCGATCTCTCCGCCAAAGTTCGTACGCCAGACGTGATTCTCCAGCCACATTTTGCTTCGCTGGAGATGCTCTTCTACCCGCAGCATCCCGGCCCCTCCAGCTTTCCCGCGCTCTATCGCGGCGACGGCTTTGCCGCCGAGCACGGTTCTTGGAACCGCAAGGACCGCGCTGGCTATGAGGTCATTCGCATTCCCATGCACAACGGCCACGCCACTGGCGAATTCGAGGACTTCCTCACCGGATTTACCACCCCCGACGGTAAGGTCTGGGGACGTCCGGTCGGCGTAGCGGTTGCCCTCGACGGCTCACTCTTCGTCTCCGACGACGGAAGCAAGACCGTCTGGCATGTCATCTACACAGGAAAATAAATGGAGAGCTGAATTAGAGTCCCGCGGCCTCGTTGTTCAACCCGGACATTGTGGCTCGCAGGTACTTGTGCGGATTCACCGGCGTGTTGCGGATGCGCACCTCGTAGTGCAGGTGCGCTCCGGTGGTGCGTCCGCTCATCCCGACGTAGCCGATCACCTGGCCGCGCACGACGGTCTGGCCCGCCATCACTGTGAAGCCGGACATGTGGGCGTAGCAGGTCTCGATGTTGTGGCCGTGGTCGATGATGACCTCGCGCCCATAGCCGCTCTCCATCGCGGCCGACTTCACGGTGCCGTCGGCGGTGGCCCGGATGGGCGTCCCGATGGGCGCGGAGATGTCGATTCCAGTGTGGAACTCACCCTCTCCGTTGCCGTGGATGGGGTCTTCGCGCTGGCCGAAGCTGCTGCGGATAGGCCCGATGACCGGCCATAAAGATGGCGCGTCGGTCGCAATATCCATCCCGCCGACTGCCCCACTCATTCCGATTTTACCGATCGAGGCAAGCGTCGAGCCGCCGTCAATTGCATGAGTCACGGCCCCGCTCACCGCCGAGTCGCGCAGGCTGTAGAAGGTGTCGAGCGACTTGTAGTAGCTGTCGTCGGTAAAGTTCGAGGCTGCATCGGCGTTCAGCGCGCCCTGCGCCGTCTTGATCCCGTCCAGTTTCGCCGTAGACTTCGTCCGCATGTGCCCCATCGGCCCGGAGAGCTTGCTCGCGGTCAGCCCGTAGAGCGCGGAAACCTCGCCCGCCAGCGAGCCCAGCGACGCCGCCTGCACGTCCTTCTCGTGCGCCTGCTTCTCTAGGTGCGCGTAGTCCTTCTGCAGCGTGGCGTGGTCGTCGCGCAACTGGTTGAAGCGCGCCATCTTGATCAACATGCGGGAGTACGAACCAGCCAGTCCGGCGATCGTAAACGTCCCGATAACTGCTGCTGCTATAAAGACATATGCGTAGTGGAGAGGCACGGGGATCTTGTGCAGGCCTCCACCCTCATCGCGGCTGACAAGGACAACGTAAAAACGTTTTTTCAGGCTGAAGCGTTTTAGAGTCAAGTCCTGGACCTTGTGCAGTGGTTGAACCTTCTCTCCGCGGTTCGGCGGAGAGATTGGCGCGATGAGTGCGCGGCAACCGGGTCAAATAAACTTAGCCAATCGCCGTTCGCAATCGGCTTCCGCAGTTGCCATCCCTCTTGGACGTTACTTTCGATTTTAACCGTCGATGGGAGCGAGCGCAATCCGAATTGTGGGCAGATCGCCGATAAGTTGTACGGAATCGGTCTATTTTCCTAGTTAAATGGATTTGCGGGGTCTATTTTCTTCCTTTCTTCGCCTCTCTTCAGTCCGCTTCCACCGCGTCCGCCGGGCCATCCCCGGCTGGTTTATGCTTGGCTCACGATGAAGAGAGAGATGGGCGAGCTGGAGTTGATCGAACGCATCCGGTCGGAGTGGGGAGCCGCCGGGCGCGCAGCAGCGGGAGCCACCGGGCGCGCAAGCCACGGCCTCGCGCCCAGTGTCGCCCTCGGCATCGGCGACGACTGCGCCATCCTGCGCCCGCCCAGGGGCCACGAGATTCTCGTCACCACCGACTTCACCCTCGAAGGACGCCACTTCCGCCGCGACTGGCATCCCGCCGAATCAGTCGGCCACCGCGCTCTCGCCCGCGGATTGAGCGATCTGGCCGCAATGGGAGCGCGTCCGCTGGCGGTCTTCCTCTCGCTCGCGCTGCCCGGCGAGATGCTCTCCACCCGCGCCGGACGCCTCTGGGTCGATCGCTTCTTCACCGGCCTGCGCGCTCTCGCCGACCTTCACCGTGTCCCGCTGGCGGGCGGCGACACCGCCGAATCCCCCTGCGATCTGGTCCTCGCAGACATTGTCCTCATCGGCTCGGCCCCCGCCGGTCGCGCCCTGCGCCGCAGCACGGCCCGCCCCGGCGACGCGCTCTACGTCACCGGCGCGCTGGGTGGCGCAGCCGCCGAACTCGCCGCTATCGAGCACCGCGCGACGAAGAGACAGATGGGTGCCCCATCCATTCCGCGTTCTTGGCGGAATGGGTGGGAGACAAGCTCAAAGTCCGCGTCAGACCAGCTCACCGCGCATCCGCAATTATTCCCTCAACCCCGCCTGGCCGTCGGACAGGAGCTCCTTCGCCGCCGTCTCGCCACCGCCGCCATCGACCTCAGCGACGGCCTCTCCACCGATCTGGCTCACCTCTGCCGCGAGTCCGGAGTTGGCGCCCAGATATCCTCCGCCGCGCTGCCAATCCATCCTCTGGCAATGCAAGCCCGCGACGCGCAGGCGAATCACGCCGCAGACGCACCCAACCGCGCGCTCGAGCTCGCCCTCAACGGCGGCGAAGACTACGAGCTTCTCTTCTCCGCACCGCCGACGACACAAATTCCACGCACTCTGGCCGGAGTCCGCATCACCCGAATCGGAAGCCTCGTACGCGGCAGCAGCATCTCATTGCTGGACTCAGCCGGTCGCCGCTCGCCACTCCAGCCCGGCGGCTGGGAACACTTCACCGGAAAGCATTAGGATTGAGCAACACAATGCATGACTCCACCAAGATCATTCGTTCCACTCTCACTCGCGCCGTAGCTGGCGAGCCGCTGCATCCCAGCCCGGTCTTTGCCGCGCCCTTCCACACGCTGGGAGACCCCAACGAAACGCCGTACAGCTACGCGCGGAATAACAACCCCACATGGACCGCGCTGGAGCGCACGATCGGTCAGATGGAGTCCGGCCAGTTTGCCCCAGGACACGCCAACGCGGGCAAGCCCTACCGCGCCAGCGCCCTGGTCTTCGCCTCGGGAATGGCCGCCTGCGCCTCGGTCTTCGGCTCCGTGCTTCGGCCCGGCGACGTGGTTGTTCTTCCCACCCACGCCTACTTTGCCGCGCGCACTCTGATGCAGGAGTACTTCGCCAAGATGGGCGTCGTCATCCGCCTCGCGCCCACCGCCGGCGACGCGCAGGGCGAGCAGCTCGAAGGCGCGCGCCTGCTCTGGATCGAGTCGCCCAGCAACCCGCTAATGGAGATCTGCGACATCACCTCGCTCAGCGAGCGGGCCCACAGCGCCGGAGTTCTGGTCGCCGTCGACAACACCACTGCAACCCCGCTCGGCCAGCGCACGCTCGCGCTTGGAGCGGACTTCGCCGTCGCCTCCGACACCAAATCGATGACCGGCCACAGCGACATTCTCCTCGGCCACGTCGCCGTCCGCGACCTCGAACTCCGCCAGCAGATCGAGCAGTGGCGCACGCTGATGGGAGGCGTCCTCGGCCCCATGGAGGCGTGGCTCGCCCTGCGTTCCATCGAAACGCTGCCGCTGCGGCTGGAACGAAGCTCCGCCAACGCCCAACGCATCGCCGAGTACCTGACCACGCGCACCGATGTCGTCCACGACGTCCTCTACGCCGGACTGCCCACCCATCCCGGCCACGCCCTTGCCGCGCGCCAGATGCAGCACTTCGGCGCGATCCTCAGCTTCACCCTCGCCGACCGTGCCGCCGCCGAGACCTTCCTCTCCAAGGCGAAGCTCATCACCGAAGCCACCAGCTTTGGAGGCACCTGTACCTGCGCTGAGCGCCGCGCCCGCTGGGGCGGCGACGCCGTCCCCGAGGGCTTCATCCGCCTCAGCGCCGGCCTCGAGCACATCGACGACCTCCTCGAAGACATCGCCCAGGCACTCGACGCCCTGAGAGCATTTCCTGAATTGCTATAGACCGATTTTTTTGTCATTCCGCAGCGAAGCGGAGGAATCTGCTTTTGCTTGTTGCGCAAAGATCAACACACGGCATAAAAGCTCAACGCCGCATCGCCCTGCTTCAGCGTGCGCGTCTGCACCAGCTCCCCGTACCGCTCCGCAAGTTGGGTCTTGCTGCTGTGCTCCGCAATTACCAACGCACCCGGCGCAAGCATCAGCCGTCCCCGCGCGCTCCCCAGCAGATGCAGCGTGTTGTCGTACTCCGCCTCGGCCTCCCACGGCGGATCGAGGTAGACGAGATCGAGCAGATCGCCAGCCCGCGCGTCCTCAGCCGATTCAGTCGCCGCCTTCTGTGCGGCCTTGGCCAGCCGTTCCAGCAACGCGCCCGTCCCGCGCTCCTCCACCGTAAAGCCCCGTGCAATCTGCAACGCCTTCAAGTTGCCGCGGATCGCCGCCAGCGCCGGCTCTGCCTTCTCCGCAAACCACACATGCTCCGCCCCGCGGCTGATCGCCTCGATCCCCACCGCGCCGGTGCCCGCGTAGAGATCGGCAAATCGGCATCCTGCGACCCTCGGCGCAAGAATATTGAAGAGCGTCTCGCGCAGCCGGTCGCTGGTGGGCCGCGTGCCCGTGCCGCGTGGGGCGATCAGTTGGCGTGAACGAAAACTCCCGGCGATAACCCGCATCTCTCAATCTTATGACGGCAAGCGCGACGATCGGCTTCATTCTGTTTCTCATTGCGAAACCCTCGTGCGAATACAATAGAGCGATGCGCGGATGGAGCTTCCCCGTCGGTCGTTTCTTTGGAGTGGAGGTCCGCATCCATGCGTTCTTCCTGCTCCTGCTCGCCGTGGCGATCGGTCTCGGCTCGCTCGCCGGGTCGAGCGCCGGGCGCGGGCTGACGCTCTGGCTCCTGCTGCTGTTCGCCGTCGCCGTGCGCGAGGTTGCGCGCTCTCTTGCCGCGGCGTGGTTCGGCCTGAATCTGCGCGGAATCCTGCTGCTGCCCACCGGCGGCCTCACCACCTACGCCACGCCCGAAGCCACCCAACGCGCCACCGAGCCGGCGGTCGAGCGCCGCATGGCCGTTGTCGGCCCGCTCGCCAACATCGGCTTCGGCCTTCTGCTTGCGTCTGTTGTGCTCGCCTCCACGCCCGGCATCAACCTCATGCAGCGACCGTGGATCTCGCCATCCCATCTGCTGCGCGCCATGGTCTGGCTGAATCTTTTGCTCGGCGTAATCAACCTTTTGCCCGCGTTTCCGCTGGATGGAGGACGTGTCTTTCGCCGCGCTCCCGCAGGGAACGCCCCGGATGTCAAAGGCGAGCGCCAACCCGCCGCACCGCGCGCGGAAGCTGCCACCGGATTGGGCGCAGGGCTGGGCGCGGGACTCCGATGGGGGAGGAGCGCGGGGCTGGGCCAGTGGATCGCCATCGCCCTGATCATCACCGGGCTTCTGCTGAACAACATGTGGCTCCTCATCATGGGCGCGTTTGTGCTCATCGCAGCCCACATGGAGGGCCAGAACCTGCTCGTCAGGAACGACGCCGACAGCGTCCTCATGCGCGACGTCATGCTCACCCAGTTCAGTACCCTCTCCGCATCCGACACCCTGGAAGACGCGCTGCAGCGCGCCGTCCACAGCTTGCAGGACGTCTTTCCCGTGGTGCGCGGAGGCAATCTGGTCGGAGCTGTCTCCCGCCAGAACATCATGGAGGCGCTGGCCACCAGCGGCAACAGCTACGTGCAGGGAGTAATGACACGCAGCTTCCAGACCGCGCTGCCCGAAGATTCGCTGGTCAACACCTTGGGCCGCATCACCGGCGCGCAGGGCGCGCAGCTCGTCCCCGTCATGCAGGGCGAGCGCATCGTCGGCATCGTCACCCCGCAGAACCTCTCGCAGTCCATGGGCCTGCTCAACCAGAGCCGCCGCATCCGCCGACCCGAAGACTCGTAGCTTCTCGTCGTCATTCTGGCGAGTAGTTTTACGCCGTCATTCTGGCGAAGCCAGAATCTCTGTATTTCGTCGTTGTTTGTTCTACGTCGTTGTTTGTTCTGTTCCACCGAACTCTGATGCTCACCCGCACCTTTGACAATCAAACCCCAACCATGGACGAAGCCTGATGACCCCGGATCAAGCCCCTGAACTCGACGAAGACCTGATCCACTCCGACGACCCGCCGGGCGAACTCCTTCCTGAGCAACAGCGTCCTCTCGCCCCCGGCCTCTACCTCGTCGCCACGCCCATCGGCAACCTGGAAGACATCACCCTGCGCGCGCTGCGTGTGCTGCGCTCGGTCGACAAGATCGCCTGCGAGGACACGCGCCAGACCCAGAAGCTGCTCAACCACTTCGACATCCGTACCCCCACTATCAGCTACCACATGCACAACGAGGCGGGCCGCGCCATCGAGCTTGCCGCCGCGCTCCGGGCGGGTGCGCGCATCGCCGTCGTCAGCGACGCGGGAACCCCCGGCATCGCCGACCCCGGCGGGCAGATTGCTGCGGCGGCAATTGCCGCCGGCGTCCCCGTCTTCCCCATCCCCGGCGCCAACGCCGCCATCAGCGCACTGATCGCCAGCGGCCTCGCCGGAACTGGATCGGCCGGAACCACGCTGGCCGGAACAAATCCGGCGGGAACCGGCCCGGCAGCCAGCGGCACAAACGCCGAGCAGTTCACGTTCAACGGCTTTCTCCCCTCCAAAGAAGGACAGCGCCGCACCGCCCTCGAAGCCCTGCGCAAGCAGAGCAACCAGTCCAGCGCCAGCGACGATCAAGCCAATGCCACGCAGATCTTCTACGAAGCCCCGCACCGCATCCTCGACACGCTGGCCGACATCATTGCAATCTTCGGCCCCGCGCAGCACGTCGTCGTCGCGCGCGAGCTGACCAAGCTGCACGAGGAGTTCCTGCGCGGGGCTGTCTCCGAAGTGCGCCAGACGTTAGCCTCTCGCGCCACCGTTCGCGGCGAGATCGTCCTGCTCTTCGTCCCCGCCACCATTGAATCCGCCAGCGACACCGCGCCCACCAGCATCGCCGCCGAGGTCCGCGAGCTAATGCAAAAAGAGTCCCTCGCCGAAAAGGACGCCCTCAAGCGAGTCGCCCGCGCCCGCGGCATGGGCAAAAGCGAAGCCTACCGCGAACTCCAACGCAGCCGCAGCAAGTGAAAAATTACGATTCCTTACTCCCGCCCTTTGACCCTGTCGTACAAATACCGGTCGCTGGTCGTCCCCAGCGATTCGTTGTAGAGACTGGTCGCCCCAGCCGCCTCGTTCAACTCCTCGCTGAACTCGTGGATGGCGTGCAGATGGTCGGCGGTCGCGGGAATCTCCGTCTGCGGTGTCTTCAGGAACTTCTGGTAGCCACGGTCCACCAGCCGCGAGATCACACCATTCAGCATCCAACCCGGCCGGGCCAGCAGCTCGGTGGTGCCGTCTGGCGCGGCTGCAATCTCCGCCGCGCAGCCGTACTTGCGCACCTGGAATGCTTTAGCGCCGGTTCCTGAAGCGTCGCGCGCTGCGGATACATCAAATTGGTGGCCGGCGAGCATGGCAAGCGCGTCGGCAAAGCTGCGTGGCTGCTTTATCTTGGCCATAAGTTAGATACGTTAGACTCGGTTAACTGTCGCACATCCACGGCCAGCCTTCAATCTGTGCTTCGCAGGAAGGCCAGCCGCGCACAATTTGTTGTCCGCACACTAAGGAAGGGAACTCCCAGATGATCGCAACGGCGCGCGCGCTTGGAGTGTCGCTGCTCGACCGCATCGGCAACACGCCGCTGCTCGCGCTCGAGCGGCTGACCGCGCATCTTCCCGGCGTGCAGATTCTCGGCAAGGTCGAGTGGGTCAACCCCGGCGGCTCCATCAAGGACCGCGCCGCAGCCGCCATCGTCCTCGACGCCGAAAAGCGCGGCCTGCTCCGCTTCCATCAACCCAACGCCCGCGCGTTGCTCGACGCCACCAGCGGCAACACCGGCATCGCCTACGCCATGCTGGGTGCGGCGCTGGGCTTCCCCGTCACCCTCTGTGTACCCTCGAACGTCTCCGAGGAGCGCAAGCACATCCTCGCGGCCTACGGCGCGGAGGTCGTCTGGACCGATCCCGCCGACGGCTCCGACGGCGCAATCCGCAAGGCGCGCGCCGTGATCGCCGCCGAACCCGAGCGCTACTTCTATGCCGATCAGTACGGCAATCCGCAGAACTGGCGCGCCCACTACCGCACCACCGCCAACGAGATCTGGCGCCAGACCGAGGGTCAGATCACGCACTTCATCGCCGGCCTCGGCACCAGTGGCACCTTCATGGGAACCACGCGCCGCCTGCGCGAACTCAACCCGGCGATCCAGTGCATCTCCATGCAGCCCGACTCGCCGTTCAACGGCTTCGAGGGCCTCAAGCACATGGCGACCGCAATCGTCCCGCCGATCTACGACGCCACCCTCGCCGACGACAACATCTTCATGGAGACCGAGCGCGCCTACACGATGGCGAAGGAGTTGGGGCGACGCGATGGACTGTTGGTCGGCGTATCGGCAGCGGGTGCAGTCGCCGCTTCGCTTCAGATCGCCGAGCAGGAGGCCCACGCCGGGCGCGAGGCTGTCATCGTCACCGTCCTCTCCGACTCCGCCGACAAGTACCTCAGCGAACGCTTCTGGGGGGAGGGATAATGCTGCATCTCACCTACTCCGACTATGCTGCCCTGCGAACGCACGGCGAAGAGACCTACCCGCACGAGTGCTGCGGCGTGCTGCTTGGCAACTCCGAGCCCGATGGCAACCACGTCCGCCAGATCGTCCGCGCCGGCAACACCCGCACCGATTCGGCGCACAATCGCTACAACATCGCGCCCGAGGAGCTCATCCGCATCCAGCGCCAGGCACGCAAGCAGGGCCTGGACATCGTCGGCTTCTACCACTCCCACCCGGACTGTCCCGCGCAGTGGTCGCAGACCGATTTTGCCGAGGCGCATTGGGTCGGCTGCTCCTACATCATCACGCGCGTCGACCAGGGCAACGCCGCCGTCACCAACTCCTTCCTGCTCACCGGAACCAGCGAGGAAGACAAGAAGTTCCTCGACGAACCGGTCGAGATTGAAGTGAGAGAAAGCGCGACTGCAATCGCGCAAGAGAAAGGCAACGCATGAAGATCAACATCCCCACACCACTGCGCGCATACACCGGCGACCAGCCGTCCGTCAGCGTCCCCGGAGCAACCGTTGGCGAGGCGCTCGAAGCCTTGACCGGCGCGTACCCCGATCTGCGCCAGCACCTCTACAGCGCCGAGGGCAAGCTGCGCTCCTTCGTCAACCTCTACCTCAACGACGACGACATCCGCTACCTTCCACAAAAGGAATCGACCCCGGTCGAAGAGTCCGACGAGCTGTCCATCATCCCCTCCATCGCCGGCGGTTGTCGCCATAATTTGTAACTGATTTTGTTCGCTACGCGCGAATTTGCAACTCATTTTGATCTTTATTGTATTATTCGTAACTCAAACAGGAACATATCATAATAACCCGCACGAATGCGTGCGAAGGACATTTCAATGGCAACTGCAACACCACTCGAAATCGAACTCCCCACCCTCTCCAACGATGAGATCTCGCGCTACTCGCGCCACCTGATCCTGTCGGAGGTGGGCATGGAGGGCCAGCAAAAATTAAAGGGCGCCAAGGTCCTCTGTGTAGGCACCGGAGGACTCGGCGCACCGCTCGCGCTCTATCTTGCAGCCGCGGGCGTAGGCACCATCGGCCTGGTCGACTTCGACACCGTCGACGCCAGCAATCTGCAACGCCAGATTATTCATTCGACCGCAACCGTCGGCAAGCTGAAGGTCGACTCCGCCGAAATCATGCTGAAGGGCCTCAATCCCTACACCAACGTGGTCAAGCACAACACCATGCTGACCAGCGCCAACGCCCTCGAAATCTTCAAGGACTACGACATCATCGCCGACGGCACGGACAACTTCCAGACGCGCTATCTGGTCAACGATGCGTGCGTCCTCACTGGCAAACCCAACGCCTACGGCTCCATCTTCCGCTTCGAGGGTCAGGCCAGCGTCTTCGCCACCGAGGACGCGCCCTGCTATCGCTGCCTCTATCCCGAGCCGCCGCCACCCGGCCTTGTCCCCTCCTGTGCGGAGGGTGGAGTCCTCGGAATTCTGCCTGGTCTAGTCGGCGTTATTCAAGCGACCGAAGTCATCAAGCTGATCCTGGGCATCGGCGAGAGCCTCGCCGGTCGCCTCCTGCTCATCGATGCACTCACCATGAAGTTCCGCACGCTGAAGCTGCGCAAGAATCCCGACTGCCCGGTCTGCGGCACGCATCCCACCGTCACCGCGCTCATCGACTACGACCAGTTCTGCGGCATCCAAAAGCCGACCAGCGTCGGGCCGCTCGAAGTCGCGCAGAACAAGGCCGTGGCCGAAGCGCCGCTCGTTGACGGCATTCCGCAGATCAGTGTGCAGGAACTGAAGCGCCGCCTCGATGCTCACGAAGACGTCTTCATCCTCGACGTGCGCGAGCCGCACGAGGTCAAGATCGTCAACATTGGCGCGCCTCTCATCCCCCTCGGCCAACTGGCCAACCGCATCGGCGAGCTTGCCGCGGAGAAAGATCGCGAGATTGTCGTGCATTGCAAGTCCGGCGGACGCAGCCAGAAGGCCGCGCTCATCCTGAAGAACGCTGGCTTCACGCACGTCGAAAATCTCGCCGGCGGGATCCTCGCCTGGGCCGACAAGATCGACCCTACCCTGCCAAAGTATTAGCCGCTTTCTGAGCGGCTATACTTTCCATGTCTCACAAAGAGGTTTCGATGATCCTGTTGAACAATCACTTCATCTCTAGACGGCGAAATGCACTCCGGCTCTGCGGGTCCTATTCAATCCTCTGGGTTGCCAGCGCCGGTCTTTTGTTGGCGCAGGCACCTGCCGCGCCCCAGCCTGGTCCTCCTCCAGTTCGCTCGCAGTTTCATGAACCGGCCGCGATGGACTTCAACGATCACGCCGGTTTCATGCAGATCTTCGATGGCAAAAGTCTTTCCGACTGGGAGGGAGATCCCGCGGTCTGGCGTGTGGAGAATGGCGCCATCGTTGGCGAATCCTCCAAGGACAACGTGGTTGCCAACGCGTACATCTGGCGCCGCAATCTCCAAGCGAAAGACTTCGAACTCAAGCTGGAGATCAAGTGCGAGATCGCCGGCGGCAGCGGCATTCAGTATCGCAGCCAGACCGGACTGCCCTGGAATAAGCCTCCTCGTCCCGGAGGAAAGCCGCTCAATCTCGACTGGATGATGACCGGTCCGCAGGCCGATTTCTGGTATCCGGTCAACCCGCTGCACGCCTCCTATTCCGGCCAGTTCTATTCGGAGAACACACCACTCGGCATTGTTGCCTGGCGCGGAGAGGTGGTTACCTCAGCCGCGGGGTCCGCTCCCACACTCATCGGAACCATTGGCGACCGCAGCGCGCTTGGCGGCTATGTGAAGATCAACGATTGGAACCAGTACGAGATCATCGCGCGCGGAGGCACGTTCCTCCACATCCTCAACGGCCAGCTCATGGCCGTCTACATCGACGACGACCCAGCCTCATCCAACAACCAGCCGGGCAAGATTGGGATTGA
Organism: Granulicella sp.; assembly: GCA_003142215.1. Lineage (GTDB taxonomy): Bacteria > Acidobacteriota > Terriglobia > Terriglobales > Acidobacteriaceae > Edaphobacter. The sequence goes on from PLOT01000284.1 coordinate 15,226, forward strand.
ACTTGAGGGAACTCCCGCCAAAGTCTCGGTGCGCAATATCTGGATCAAAAAAATAAACTGACCGCGGAACGAATTCGTCCCGGCTGCTCCTCTCTCATCAAGCTCGCGCCACAGCTACTCAGCCTTGTCGTCGAGAGTAAGGATCTGCAGGCAGAGCGGCCGCTCCAACATGCAGTCCATCTTCGCCATGGCGGCGACAGCTTTCTCGATCGTCGAGGTCAGGCATGGCTCGGTCGTGATGACGAACGGCAGTTTGTGCTTGGGGTAGCCCGGTCGCTGTAGCAGCGAGTCGATATTGGCACCGACTTTGGCCAGCGTGCCAGCGATCCCAGAGACGATTCCCGGCTTATCGTCCACCACAAAGCGCAGGTAGTGCGGAGCCATGAACTCGCCCGTCACCTCGCGCCGTCGCACCGGCAGCTCGACCGCAACCGAGTGCTGCGCAACCGCCAGAATATCCGCGACAACAGCAACCGCGGTAGGTTCGCCGCCCGCGCCGTGGCCGGAGAAGACCACGTCGCCGCCGAACTTGCCCGATGTCACCACCATGTTCTGCGTGCCGTGCGACCACGCAAGGGGCGAGGTCAGCGGCACCAGCATCGGTGCCACGCGCGCATGAACGAGCCTGCTCTTCGCATCCATCTGCGCGCGCGACACCTGACGAATCGTGCAGCCCAGTTCCTTCGCGTAGGCAAAATCAACAGCCTCGACTGTGGAGATCGTCTGCGTGGCAACCGCGTCGGGATCAAGCTCCGCATGCAGCGCGATGCGCGACAGAATGCACAGCTTGGCGCGCGCGTCGAAGCCGTCCACGTCGGCTGAAGGATTCGCCTCCGCGTAGCCCAGCCTCTGCGCGTCTGCCAGCACTGCGGCGTACTCCGCGCCCGTCTCCATGCGGCTCAGAATGTAGTTGCAGGTTCCGTTGACAATGCCGCTGATGCGCGTGATCTGGTCGCCGCCGAGCCCTTGCAGAATCCCCGGAATCACCGGCACGCCACCAGCCACAGCCGCTCCATGCACAAGCTGCACGCCATGCTTCGCCGCCAGCCGCGAGAGCGCCGCCCCGCGATACGCAATCAGTTGCTTGTTGGCCGTCACCACCGACTTGCCCGCAGCGAAACATTTCTTCAGCCAATCCTCGGCTGGATCAAGTCCCCCCATCAGCTCGACCACAATCTCCGCGCCAGAGTTGAGAATCTCGTCGAAGTTCTCCGTCCACACGACTGACGCAGGCACACACTTCGCCGCGGCAGACGCGCGTTTGCGCTCGACGTTGCGGTTGAAGATGTGCGTCAACTCGATCCCCGGCAGCTTCGACTCGGCGATCACGCGCGCCACCGAGCTGCCGACGGTTCCAAATCCGAGCAGCGCGATCTTCACCGGCGAGTCGGAGGCATCTGTTGTCTTCGTAAGAGTGTTTACAGCCTTCAGGAGTGAGGTCTTGCGCTTGATAGCCATGTCAGTAATCGATTCTATCCGGCAAAGTGCGCCATGCGTCGAAGCTCTCCATCGCCTCATCGGCCAGCAGACGCGTCATGGGGATTCTGCGCTGGTCGAGCGGGCGGCTCACCTCCTCATAGAGCAAGGCGTCATCGAAGCCGGCATCGGCGGCATCGGCCGCGGAGTTGCCGTAAAAAATTGCGTCGCAGCGCGACCAGAAGAGCGCGGCCAGGCACATCGGGCAGGGCTCGCAACTGGTGTAGACCACGCATCCGGCAAGTTGAAAGTCGCCCAGAGCCTTGCACGCCGCGCGGATCGCGACCACCTCGGCATGGGCCGTCGGATCGTTGGTCGATGTCACCAGGTTGGTGCCCGTCGCAATGATCTTGCCGTCGCGCACCACCACCGCGCCAAACGGGCCTCCGCCGCGGGAGAGTACATTCCCGGTGGCCAGCGCGATCGCTCGCCGCATGAAGATGGGATTGCCTTCGATTGTCTTGCCTCCTCTTCCATTCGCACAGGGCCGTCTGCACGACCGGCATTTAATCCTTATACAGCGGTTTCGCCTCAATAGCATTCGGAAGGGCACTGCTTCAGCCGTGGCGACGTGCGCGGCAATTTTGAAGACTCTCATCCCATCGATCGCTTGTGATCGAGGGGATGAGAGAAAAATGGGCCGCCAAACTGCCACTACGTTCAGCGTATCTCCTATAGTAGAGTGGTGGCCAGGCCGCAGAACTAAGTCGTTGCCGGGCCGGAATGAAGTTGCAGCGGGGGACCTCCGTTGAATCGATCTCAAGATCCAGACGCGCAGCATAATGATGCGCAGCTTCCGACACGCCGCAAAGTTCTTAAGACAGGCGCAGCCTTTGCTGGAGCGGCAGCGCTCTCTCCGCTCTGTGCATTCGCGTCGCAGAGTCCGGGACGCCCGCAATCCGCCCCGCGCAAAGACGCACCGCAGATCAAAATCTTCGATGTGCTCAAGTACGGCGCGGCGGGCGACGGCATCGCGCTCGACAGCACAGCCTTCCAGCGCGCCATTGACGAGGCCGCGGCCTATGCCGGCAAAGCCCAGGTACTGGTGCGCGGCGGCCATAAGTACCTGATCGGCACCATCGAACTCAAGGGCTCCATCGACTTTCATCTCGCCGACGACGCCGAACTCCTCGTCAGCACGCGGCGCGAGGACTATCGAGGCGGCCTGCCCGGCTCGGTCGCCGGAGACACCATGTCCGCCGCTCTCGGCGCGGTCATCATAGCCACCAACGCGCAGGGGCTTTCCATCAGCGGCACGGGCTCGCTCCAGGGCCGCGCCAAAGAGTTCATGACTCGCTACGACGAGGCCGGCCAGTGGTGGATTCCCGGCCCGTTCCGCCCCAAGATGTTCGTTCTCACCTCCTGCAAGGATTTGCAAGTCCGCGACATCACCTTCGCCGAAGCCCCCAACTGGGGCCTGCACATGCTCGGCTGCGACGGCGTCCTCGTTGACAACGTCAAAGTGCGCAACCTGCTCGACGTGCCCAACTGCGACGGCATTGACCCCGACCACTCGCGCAACGTCGAGATCCGCAACTGCAACATCACCGCCGGCGATGACGGCGTGGTCATCAAGTGCAGCCGCCAGCCCATCGACTTCGGCGAGTGCGCCAACATCCACGTCCACGACTGCGTCATCGACACGCAGGATGCGGGCCTCAAGATCGGCACCGAAACCACCTCCGATATCCACGACATCCTCTTCGAGCGCTGCCAGATAAAGACCGCCTCCCGCGGACTCTGCATCCAGCTCCGCGACGAGGGCAACATCTACAACATCGACTACCGCGACATCACCCTTAACTCCCGCTTCTTCGCCGCCCCGTGGTGGGGCCGCGGCGAGGGAATCTCCTTCACCGCCATCCCGCGCACGCCGACGACGAAGCTAGGCTCGCTGCACCACATCACCGCGGCCAACATCGCCTGCACCGCCGAGAACTCCGTCCGCGTCTGCGGCAGCGCGCTCTCGCGCATCCACGACGTCACCCTCGACCGCGTCGCCATCACTCTTGCTCGCACCACCGAGTTCAAAGGCGGCCTCTTCGACAATCGCCCCACCACGGTCGCCGAGCCAAACTCCGTCCCCAACTCCGTCGCCACCGCCGATCCCAAGGCCGATCCCAAGGCCCCCTCCGGCATCATCCTGCACGACACCCCCGGCTTCTCCATCGAGCACGCGGACAACGTCTCCCTGCGCAACTGCTCGGTCGCATGGGGCGCGAATCCGCCCGACGCCTTCTCCTTCGCCGTTGAGGCAATCGACACCACCGGCCTCAAAATCGAAGGTCTCAAAGGCAGCCCAGCGCACGCCTCCCTCGGAAAGGCAGTCTCCATCTCATGAGAACAATTCATCTGGCAATGATGGTCTCCGCGCTTGCGCTTGCAGGTTCGACGCTCAACGCACAGCAAGTCCCCGCACCTGCTCCCGCAGTAACCGCCGCTCCCACCGCTCCGCCCGCCGCGCCCGCCGCGCCCGCCGACCAGATGACGCCCGCGACGGCCCCTGCCCTCCCCATCCTCAAAGTCTTCCAGTTTCCCGCCGACAAGATCCCACGCATCGACGGCAAGGACGACGACTGGGCCATCGTCCCCGACAGCTACACCATCACCCTCGCCGACATGCACGACGACGAGCACATCCACGCCAAGCCCGACCCCAAGGACCTCGACATCCACGTCAAGGTCGGCTGGGTCAAGGGCCTCAACCGCCTCTACTTCCTCTACGAGGCCTACAAAAACTACTGGGACTTCGCCGACCCCGGCCTGCACAACGACACCTTCGAGGTGGTCGTCGATGGCGACCGCTCCGGCGGCCCTCTCATTCCCCGCTTCCGCAATAACACCGACCAGGACGAGTGGGACGCGCACTTCAGCATGCACGGCGTGCAGGCGCAGAACTACCACATCATGACGCCCTACGAGGGCAAGGACTGGGCCATGGCCTGGGGCTGCCAGCCCTGGGACAAGGAACTCCCCTGGGCCAACCACGCGCAGACCTACAACTTCCGCCCCGGCCAGTCCGGCCACTACATCCTGGAGTTCTACATCACGCCCTTCGACTACGCCAGTTGCGATGGCCCCGACCGCGCCGTCGAATCGAAGCTCACCGAGAACAAGCTCATCGGCCTCTCCTGGGCCGTCATCAACTACGAAGGCACCCCCGACGGTAAGAACAACGGCTTCTGGAACCTCTCGCCCGAGCACACCATGTACGGCAACTCCACCTACCTGCGCGAGTTCCGCCTCATGCCGCTCGAACCCCAGTTCCGCAAGCCCATCGACGCCAAGTGGAGCTTCAAGGTCATCGACATGAATCGCCGCCTCGTCGCCTTCCAGGACGAGTCCGAGGGCCAGATCACAAGCTGGAAGTGGGACTTCGGCGACAACACCGACTCCTCCGACCAGTTCCCCATCCACCAGTACAAAGCCGCCGGAGAGTACGTCGTCGTCCTTTACATCGAAGGCCCCGCCGGCAAATCCCGCCTCTCCAAGATCTGGGACGTCACCCTCCGCTAGTGCAGTGATGAGTATCCGTTCGTCATTCTGGCGCAGCCAGAATCTCCGTATTCCCCGGGTGCCCCCATCCTTTCACGGTCTCATCGTGAAAGGGTGGGTTGACGCGTGCCCTCGTTCGCCCAAATCACCTCAAACCCTGTAAACTTCGCTCTCCGGCAACTCCGCGATGCACAGCATCGTATACAGAGCATCGCACCCAGAACCAGGAACCTCCCATCATGCCAACCTCCGAAGCAACCCGTGACACATCCCGCCGTGACTTCATCAAACTAAGCTCCGCGGCCCTCGCCGTCGCCGCCATCCAGACCGGCCAGAAGCTCACCTTCGACGACAAGACCCAGCAGGGAATGGTCGGAGGCAAACCCTATGTCCACGCATAACCCCTCACACCCTTTGAATTGTCATTCTGAGCGAAGCGAAGAATCCCCGCATTTGTTTTTGCTTCTGCTCGTTCTCTTCGCATTCGTCCCCATGTCACTCCGCGCACAGAAGCCCGCTCACGATGTCGCCGTCACCGTCAACGACGCCGCCCACCGCGTCGACATCACCATCGACGGCGCACCCTTCACTTCCTACCTCTGGCAGACCAACCAGCGCAAGCCATTCCTCTACCCACTCCTTGCGCCGGACGGCACCACGCTCACCCGCGGCAATCCGCCCCTGCCCGGCGAACGCACAGACCATCCCCACCACGCCGGCCTCTGGTTCAACTACTCCAACGTCAATAACATCGACTACTGGAACAACTCCGACGCCATCAAGCCTGAGGCCCGCGCCAAATACGGCTCCATCGATCACGACCTCATCGTCTCCGCCAGCAGCGGACCCACCTCCGGCGAACTCGTCACCGAATCCACCTGGTATCCCGCCTCCGACGTCCCCTCAGTCGGCAGCAACCGGCAGCCGCCCATCCTCCACCAGACCACGCGCTACGTCTTCTCCAAACTCACCATCGACGGCCATCCCGCCCGCGCCATCGACATGACCGTCACGCTCAAGGCCCTGCAAACCTCCGTCTTCTACGACGACAAGGACGGCATGCTCGGCATCCGCGTCGCCCACTTTCTCGAATCCGCCACCGCCAAGCCCGAGACCCTCCGCGACGCCAACGGCATAGCAACCCCCGTCGCAGCTCCCACCGCCGGCGCTACCGGCGTCTACCGCACCAGCGAAGGCAAGGTCGGCGACGCCGCCTGGGGCGCGCGCGGCCGCTGGTGCGAGCTCTCCGGCACAACTCCCGACGGCAAACCCGAGACCATCGCCGTCCTCGACCACACCGGTAACCCCAACTACCCAACCTACTGGCACGCCCGCGACTATGGCCTCTTCGCCGTCAACCCACTTGGCGCGCACGGGTTCGCCCCAAAGACTCCAGCCCTCAACTTCACCCTCGAAAAAGGCGCATCCGCAACCTTCCGCTATCGCATCATCCTCATCAGCGCCACCGTCGCCGACGCCGGCCTCAACCGCCTCGCCGACGCCTTCAACAGCACCAAGTAGCTTTCAACATATGGGTGCCCCATTCATGCGCGCTTTTTGCGCATGGGTGGTAAATATGGGTGCCCCATTCATCGCGGTTCTACCGCGATGAGTGGGATGCCTTTTTTGTTTGTCATTCTGAGCGCAGCGAAGAATCCCCGTATTTGTCCTTGCCCCGTTCGTTTGTCATTCCGCAGCACAGCGGAGGAATCTGCTTCTGCTTTTGCCCTTGCTCCTGTTCTTCGGAGGGAGCGTGGGGCTTCAGCCCCACGAATAATACCCCAGGGAAGGAAGGGCTTTAGCCCCGGGCCTTGTGCTGTGTCTCACACACAAAATGTTATAGATGCTGTGCCATCCGTCGGTTGACATACGATAAATGTCGTATTAGAGTTGCGGGATGCTTCGTGGAAGAATAACGGCGGATTGCATGCGCAAACAGATAGGGAAACACGCTTCTCGCGGGGCTGGCGTTGGGTTCGCCTGCCTGGCTCTGCTTATGGCGACTGCGAGCCTACTCTCCGGCCAGGACAAGCCCGCAGCAAATCTAGCCCAGCCTGTAGATTCCTCACAGCCAGCCCAGCGCGACTACCGCTTCGAGGTAGCTTCTATACGGCCTGGCCCTCCCGATGGCCGCTTATCCGGTGCTCCGGGACCTGCGTACACGCCGGGACGTTTCAGGGAAGAAGTGACCACGATTGACGGCCTGGCCTTCATCGCCTTCGGAAAAAAGCAGGGCTTCGAGATTGAAAGCCCGGAATGGATGTATAAGATCCATTTCACCGTCAACGCCACAATTCCCGAGGGAGCGACAAAGGCGGATCTGCCGGTGATGGTGCAGCACCTGCTGGAAGACAGGTTCGGGCTGAAATATCATCACGTGACTCGGCAGATGGCGGGCTATGAACTGGTGGTAGCGAAGTCCGGCTTGAAGATAGCAACATCGAGCGGGCCAGCGCCGGACCCGACGGCGGTGAAAGACCACGGGGTCAGCTTCAAGGACGGGCTGCCGCAGTTCGATAAGAATCTGGGGAACATGAACATGTGTGCCATGGATTATTGTGCCTTGCATGGGCATAACCGGGGGATGCAGGATCTGGCGGCGGACTTAGCCGGGAGACTGCGCGCTCCCGTGACGGATGCGACCGGCCTGGAAGGAGGGTATGACTACACCGTCATCTTTACGGATGAGTTTGTGATGACTCTCTCCGGCGTCCTCGCCCCCGTCGCGGATACGCCAGACGCGCCGCTGGCACATCCGTTGTTGCACGAAGCGCTGAAGGAGCAGCTTGGACTAGAGGTGAGGCCAGTGAAGAAAGTCCCCGTCGATGTCGTGGTAATAGACAGCGCGAACAAAGTGCCGACAGAGAACTAATCTTCGAGCATACGGACGCCACCCAATTCCTGCGCATTTGCGCATGGTTGGGGTTGTCGCTGAAATTATTTTCTGCAAAAACCTCAGCAAAATCGCATGTCAACCCCCTCGGCCCTCCAAAATACCCTCAACTACAACTATCCATGCCACTTCCCTCCGAAAAATAGTTGGCATA
>PLOT01000157.1 GCA_003142215.1 Granulicella sp.
GGGGTAAGGGGTAAGGGGTAAGTTAGGAGTTGGGCTTTTGGGGTTGGGATTTGAGCGAGGGGATCAAGGCGTTGAGCATCCTGCTGATTTCGGTTGCGAGAGCTTCACATTGGGCAATGAGGGATTCTTCGCCGAATTTGAGATGGCGCGCGAGAATGAGTTGGCTTCGAACTTCCGCATTGGAGCCTCTTGCGATGGAAAGGAAGTTGATAAATTCACCCTTAGTAAGGCGGCTGTGTCCTTCCGCGATATTGCTGGAGATGGAGACAGAGGCGCGCCGCAACTGGTTGGTGAGGCCGAATATCTCTTCTTTGGGGAAGGACCGAGTGAGCGCATAGATCTGAACCGACAATTCGATGGAACGCTGCCAGACCGCTAAGTCTCGAAACGATTGGATGGTCTTCATAGATGGCCTCGTTGGAGGGATTGATCTCCAGCAGTTTATCGACTATCGGACGATGGTGGGACGGCCTGGGGCAGGTGCTCCGGGTGCGCCGGGCGCGCCGGGCGGTTGGCGGTTGGCGGCTGAGCGGGCGAGGGCCTGGGTGACTTCGAGGAAGCCCATGCGGATCTCGAAGAGAGCGTTATCCAATAGTTGAGACTCGGCGGGCGTGAGGTTGCCCTTGGTTTTTTCGGCGAGGATGGAGAGCATGTCGATGCTCTGGCGCGCGCCCATGAGGTCGATTCGGGGCTGCTCGCCGGGCTTGGTTGCGCCGCCGAGCTGCAGGATGGCGGTCATGTATATGGAGTGGACGATCTGCTCGAAGTTCATGGCAGGCGGATGCTCCATGCCGGGGTTGGCGGCGCGGACGGCGGTGTCGAGGTGGTCGGCGGTCTGCTGGTAGGCGGCGTTGGCCTGCTCCATCTCGCTGGCGGTTGGCGGGGGCGGAAGCTCGGATTCGGCGGGCGGTTCGGAGGTGGTCTGCGCGGGCGGTTCGGGTGCGGCGTTGTTGGGGGACTTGAACTCGATCGGCGGCTCGCGCGCGGGCGGCTCGGCGGGAATTGCACTCGAGGCGGAAACTTCTCGGGGTTCGCGCTCCGGGGATGGATCGGCGTCGGGGCGCGGGGTCCCGTCGGAGGTGAACTTGCGGCGGTCGGTGACGACGAAGGGCTTGTTTTGTTCGGACATGGTCAACACTCTTTCGGATGGTTCGGATTCTGCGATCTGGCTACGACGGAATACTGGGATTCTGCCTACGACTTCGCTCAGGGAAGAATGACGAGCAAAAAATGCGCTAGGGGACGGCGTAGGGCAAGGCGATGGGGGTTGCGGTGCCTCCGGGATAGGTGAGGGTGAGGTTACGGGCCTGCGCGTTGGCCATGGTCTCGCGGCGGATGATGCCGAGGGCAAGCTGGATGGGCGCGGGTTGGTCTGGGAGCGAGATTGCGGCGACGCTGGTGAGCTCGCCGGCGGGCTTGCCTTCTGCTTCGAGTACGGTGCCGGGGGTGGGCTGCGGGCCAGTGAGGACGAAGCCGGCGAAGGCGCGATGGACGCCGCCACGCGAATGGATGCGCTCGACGATCTCCTGGCCGAGGTAGCAGCCCTTGGTGAAGTGAAGGGCGCGGGACGGAACGCCGATGGGCGCGGTCTCCTGCGGGAGGTTGCGGTCGGAGATGTCTGTGCCGTAGCGGGGCGTGCCTTCGAGGATGCGGAGGTCTTCGAGGGATTCGGGCGAGACTGCGATGGCTCCGGCGGCGATGAGGTCCGCGGTGAGCGCGGCGATGGTTGCGGAGTCGGCCCAGAGTTCGAAACGGGGAACGAGCGGACTGTGGGCGTGGATGAGATCGACGGCGGCGGCGCGCCAGGTGAGGGGAGTCCGTTGGAGAGGCTCTGTGGGTCCGGCAGAGAGGCCGATGGCGGTGAGAAGGCGGCTTGCGTTTGGACCGGCGAGGAGAAGGCCGCTGCGCTGGGCGGTGATGTCGGCGAGCTCTACGTCGTCCATGATGATGAAGCGGTCGAGGTGGGCGAGGAGCTTTGCGATCTGATCGCGGCTGGTTTCAAGCAGGATGGAGTCTTCGAGCAGGAAGGCGGTGAGGTCGGCCTGGATCTGGCCCTGGGCGTTGAGCGCGAAGTTGTAGCAGCCTGCGCCGGGGGCGAGCTGCTGGATGTGGTTGGTGACCATGCCGTTGAGCCAGCGGAGGCGGTCGGGGCCGGTGACGCGGAGCCATGCAGTGCTGTCGAGCGGCGCGATGGCGGCGGCGCGAAGCAGGGCGGCGAGGGGCGCGTCGGCGGATTGGAGTGGAGTGGTCATTTCGGAGGGTGCGCGGAACTGCGTACACTGTTGATTATAGCGACCGTGCACGCGGTTGCGCGGAGGACAGGCGTGGGTTTGCTGAGGCGGAAGGTCGGGTTGGCGGAGTGGCGCGGTAGGCTGCGTTTGCGCGGGCAGCTGACGGTGGTTGTGGTGATGCTGTGCGCGTGTGCGGGGCGCGCGCAGAGTGCCTCGGAACCGGCAACGGGAGCGAGCGCGGCGACGGTTGCCCAGGGCCCGGCGACGAGTACGCAGGGTGATGCGACGCACGCTCCGCTGAGCAAGGCGCAGGCCAGCGAGTTGTTTCGCTCGGTGGACGAGATCCTGTCGTTTGCGAGCACGGACACGGGCCTGCCGATTGTGCATAGCGTGAAGCGCAAGTTGATTACGCGCGACGAGGTGAACAAATATCTGCGCGAGAAATTCGACGAGGACGCGGGAGCGAAGCGCCTGGCGCGTGCGGAGATTGTGCTGAAGAAGTTTGGGCTGTTGGACCGCGACTTCCACCTGCAGCCGTTCATGATCGGGCTGCTGACCGAGCAGGTGGCTGGATTCTACGACGACAAGACGAAGACGGTGAACCTGCTGGACTGGATCGAGCCGGATGAGCAGAAGCCGGTGCTGGCGCACGAGCTGACCCATGCTCTGCAGGACCAGCGGGTTGGGCTGACGAAGTGGGCGGTGGTGAGTTCGGAGGAGATTGCGAAGAACGTGCAGCAGGACAACCAACACATCCAGACGGACGAGGCGGACACGGCGCGCGACGCGGTGACCGAAGGCCAGGCGATGGTGGTGTTCCTGGATTACTCGCTGCGGCCGACGGGCAAGACGCTGGCGAACTCGCCGGAGATGATGGAGCGGTTGAAGGACACGCTGTCGGACACCGGCGGATCGCCGATGATGGCGCGCGCGCCGTTGCTGCTGCAGCAGTCGCTGCTGTTTCCCTACAGCGAAGGGATGAGCTTCGAGGACGCGGTCCTGGTGAAGGGCGGAAAGGAGGCCGCGTTCGGCGCGGTGCTGGCCAACCCGCCGGGTTCGACGTTCGAGATTCTGCACCCGGAGGCGTATATGGCGCACACGCCGGTTCCCGTGCTGCGGCTGCCGGACATCCATCCGCTGATCGACGCCGAGTACACGCCATACGACGTGGGCGTGATGGGCGAGTTCGACGTGCAGATTCTGACGGAGCTGTTTGGCGGGGATGCGATTGCGGCGGCGCTGACGCCGGAGTGGAGGGGCGGCATCTACTATGCGGCGCAGAAGCGGTCGGCGGTGACGGCGGAGGCGAAGACATCGACGGCATCGATTGGGCTGCTGTATGAGTCGAAGTGGAGGAATGCGGACTCGGCGCGGTCGTTTCTGCGCGTGTACGCGGACGAGTTGCCGCGCAAGTACTCTGGGCTGGTGCGGCGGACCAAGGACGAGGCGGACGGGAACGAGCAGGTCTACTCGACCAACGAGGGCGATGTGCTGCTGACGATCTCGGGTACGGGCGTCTTCGTCAGCGAAGGGTTTCCGCTGGAACTGGCGTGCAAGCTGCGCGACAGCATTGTGAGCGTGCAGTCGGATGGGCCTCTGGAGTTGGCGGGCGTGGATGCAAAGGGCCACTCTGCTCATTCTTCTGCTGAACATTCTTCTGCTGGACTGACTGATCCTGGGCTATCGCTGGTGCGGTTGATGTCATCGGCGGGAGTGATGAAGGCAGCGATCGGCCTCGGAGAGTAGCGCGCCGGGACGATATACTTTGAATCGGCAGGAGTGAAGTTGTAGCTGGAAACGGTGGCGCGGAGCGGACGGAAGAGGAGCGAAAGACTTGCAGACAGCGGAGATTGGCATCATCGGCGGCAGCGGACTGTACGCCATGCCTGGACTGACGGGAGTGCGCGAACATGTGGTGGAGACGCCGTTCGGCGACCCGTCGGACGCATTCATCCTGGGCGAGCTGGAGGGGCGCAAGGTAGCGTTTCTGGCGCGTCATGGACGCGGGCACAGGATCCTTCCGAGCGAGTTGAACTTTCGCGCGAACATTTACGCAATGAAGATGTTGGGCGTGGAACGTATCCTGTCCGTGTCGGCCGTGGGATCGCTGAAGGAAGAGCACAAGCCTACGGATTTTGTGATTCCGGACCAGTTCATCGACCGGACGTTTGCGCGGGCGGGGACTTTTTTCGGCGAGGGGATCGTGGCACACGTCGGGTTTGGCGATCCGGTGTGCGCAACGGTGTGCTCGGCGATCGAACAGGCCTGTGCGGAGGTTGGCGTGGTGGGCAAGCGCGGCGGGACGTACGTGTGCATGGAGGGGCCCCAGTTCTCCACGCGCGCCGAATCGAACCTGTATCGGAGCTGGGGCGCGGATGTGATCGGGATGACCAATCTGCAGGAGGCAAAACTCGCGCGCGAGGCGGAGATATGCTACGCGACCGTGGCGATGGTGACGGATTACGACTGCTGGCGCGTGGGGCACGACGATGTGACGGTCGAGCAGGTGGTCGCGGTGATGCAGCAGAACTCGGACAATGCGGCGAAGGTGGTGAGGACGGCGGTGGCACGAATGCCAAAGGACCGGGGCTGCGCGTGCGCCAGCGCACTGAAGTATGCGGTGATGACGGACCGGAAAACGATTCCTCGGGCGGCTCGTGAGCGGCTTGGATTGCTGCTGGGAAAGTATTTGTAGCTTTATTTGTTACATGTATGGCTTTGATTGGATAGATTGCTTCTTAATTAGTTACATATTAAATAAATTGCTTCGAGGTAAGTTACATATTCAAAATGTATTGCGGGAGCAGGATACAAATACGGAGATTCTGGCTGCGCCAGAATGACGTGCAAGAACAAGCAACGACGAAATGCGGGGATTCTTCGCTCCGCTCAGAATGACAATTTCGATAGAGAAAGCGGGAACATGGCGATTCTGGTGGTTGGATCGGTGGCGTTCGACAGCATTGCGACGCCGCATGGCAAAGTGGACGATTGTTTGGGCGGCGCGGCGACGTACTTTTCGCTGGCCGCGAGCTATTTTACCGATGTGCGCGTGATTGCGGTGGTGGGCGAGGACTTTCTGCCCAAGCATGAGGCGGTGTTTACGGCGCGCGGGATTGATATACAAGGCATCGAGCACGCGCCCGGGCTGAGCTTTCATTGGACTGGAGCGTACGCGGGAGCGATGAGCGAGGCCGAGACGCTGGGCACCGACCTCAACGTCTTCGAGAAATTCGAGCCGAAGATTCCCGAGGCTTATACCGACAGCGAGTATTTATTTCTGGCCAACATCGATCCGGTGCTACAGGCACGGGTGCGCAGCCAGATGCCGCGGGTGCGCATGGTGTGCGGCGACACGATGAACTACTGGATCAGCGCCCACGCGGAGAACCTGGCGCTGGTGCTGCGCGATCTGGATGTACTGCTGATCAACGATGGCGAGGCGAGAATGCTTTCGGGCGAACAGAACTCGGTGCGCGCGGCGGAGCGGGTGTTGGCGATGGGGCCGCGGTCGCTGGTGATGAAGCATGGGGAGTATGGCGCGACGGGGTTCTTCGGGGCGCGTTCGTTTGCGGGTGGCGCGGTGCCGAGGCCGTTCCGCGCGCCTGCGCTGCCGTTGGCCGAGGTGGTGGATCCGACCGGCGCGGGCGATTCGTTTGCCGGCGGATTCTATGGATACCTTGCGTCGCAGCCAGAACTGACGCCGGCGGTCTTTCGCCGGGCGATGTTCTATGGCGGCGTGATGGGGTCGTTCGCGTGCGAGCGCTTTGGCACGGAGCGGTTGCAGGCGGTGACGCGCGAGGAGATTGACGCACGATTTGAAGTGTTCCGGGAGATTTCGCATCTTGACGCAGCGGTCTAAATCGGGACGGGCACCACGGGAGCGCACGATGGCGGCACCGCGCGGACCGCTGGCCTTGCGTCTTGGGAGGGCTGGCGCAGGCAAGGCGGTTGCCACGGATTTCTATTCGGACGCAGTGCAGCCGGCGACGGGAGAAGAGATCTACGCCATTGCGATGGGCGCTGTATTGCTGGGCTTCATGGCGCTGATTGTGTGCTTCACGCGCGGGTACGCATTGTTGTATGGCGATGCGGTGGCGCATCTGGGGATTGCGCGGCGGATTCTGGACACGCGCAATCCGGGCCTGGTGCAACTGGGCGGCGTGTGGTTGCCTCTGCCGCACCTGCTGATGCTGCCATTTGTGCAGAAGATGGAGTGGTGGCGGAGCGGGCTGGCTGGGGCGTGGCCTTCGCTGATCTGTTATGTGCTGGGCGTGGCGGGGTTCTTCCGGCTGTGCCGGCGGATGCTGGCTCCGCGCTGGGCGCTGGTGGCGACGGCGTTCTACGGGCTGAATCCGAACCTGCTGTATCTTTCGACAACGGCGATGACCGAGCCGCTGTTTCTGGCGCTGCTGATCTGGATGGTGCTGCTGACGGTGGAGTGCGTGGACGCGATCCGCGCAGACGAGCAATCGCGCGTGGCACGGCGAACGATCTGGCTTGGGTTGCTGATCTTTGCGGCGGTGTTTACGCGCTACGACGGATGGGTGTTGGGCGCGGCGGTGTGGTGCGTGGTGACGTGGCAGTTGTGGAGCGCGGGCGGACTGTGGAGGCGCATGGCACCGTCGTTTGCGGTGTTTACGCTGTTTGCGGTGGCGGGACCGGTGCTGTGGCTTTGGTACAACCAGCACTTCTACCACGATCCGCTGGACTTTCTGCGCGGGCCTTACTCGGCCCCGGCGATCGAGAAGCGGACTTCGCCGCCGGGATCGAAGCACTATCGCGGGTGGCACAACGTGGGGTGGGCGCTGCTGTTTTATACGCGCACGGCGCAGGTGGTGGCGGCGGCATGGGAGACCGGCTTTGCGGCGATGGCTGCGGCCATGGCTGGGCTTTGGATTGCGCTGCGGCGAGGGACCGCGCGCGCGTCGCTGCTGCTGTGGGTCCCGCTGGCTTTCTACGTTTATTCGGTGGCGTACGGGTCGGTGCCGATCTTTATTCCCGAGCTTTATCCGCACTCGTACTACAACGCGCGGTATGGGATGGAGATGCTGCCGGCGCTGGCGCTGTTTGCGCCGGTGGCCGCGGCGGCGTGGGAGCGGCGGTTTGCGAAGGCCCGCGTTCGAACGGGAGATGAGGCCGCGGCCAATGACGGTGCGGAGATTTCAGTGCGGCCGCTATTTCTGGTGGCGCTGGCGCTGGTACTGGTGAATTCGCTGGCAATGGTTTATGGGACGGAACTGGTGCAGCAATGCGCGAAGTTGATCGAGCGTCATCCGAGCAATCTGCTGGCGAACTACGCGCCTCCGCTGGTGCTGAAGGAGGCGCTGGTGAACTCGACGACGCGGGTGCCGTTCGAGCAGAACCTGGCGCTGGTGCTGGAGGACCTTCCGCCGGGCGCGGCGATCCTGATGCAGGAGTCGGACCACATTGGGGCGCTCGAGGACGCGGGGATTCCTCTGCGGCAGACGATCAACGAGAGCGACTACGACAGTTGGCACGCGGCGTTGCAGGCTCCGGCGGAGCACGCGGCGTATGTGGTTGCGCTGGAGGGGGACTCGGTTGCGAAGGCCGTGGAGGAGCATCCCGAGGGATTGCAGGAGCTGACGATCCTGTGCGGGACGGGGCAGCCTTGCGCGCGGGTTTATCAGTCGGAGAGCTATGGGGCGGCGGGCGGGACAACGGGGAGGTAGTGCATTCTTGCTGATCGTGTCTTCTGTCGCACTTCGAGCGAAATGCGGCGATTCTTCGCTACGCTCAGAATGACAACTTAATTAGTGGTGCTACTATCGCAGCGAAGAGAAAATGCCTATGATCGCGAACTTACCGATTCACTTCAGCACGATAGAACAGATGGCGTTCTCACAAGGGTCCACCACGCGGCTGTTGATGGCGTGCGCGATGGGCGGCCTGATCGGGGTGGAGCGCGAGTGGCGGCACAAGGCATCGGGGCTGCGCACCAACCTGCTGCTGTGCATGGGATGCGCGCTGTTTACGGTGCTTTCGGGCGTGCTGGCTGGGCCGGGGATCACGGACAAGAGCCGGGTGGCGTCGAACATTGTGCAGGGGATCGGGTTCCTGGGTGCGGGGCTGATTCTGCATACGAGGAACCGGGTGCTGGGGCTGACCAGCGCGGCTACGGTTTTTGTGGTGGCGTCGATCGGGATGGCGTGCGGGGCGGGTCTGTATGTGGAGGCGGCGATCGCTACGGCGATTGTGTTGGTTGCGCTGCGGCTTGTTGGGCTGCTGGAAACGCGGACGGGGTGGAAGCGCTACCCGATGCTGTACGAGGTGCGCGGAAACGACGAGAAGACAATGTTCGCGCAGATCCTGGCGGTGCTGGACCGCGAGCATCTGCGGCTGAATGTTACGAAGAGGGACAGGCTGGGCGAGTTGGAGCGGGTGACGTTTACTATTTCAGCGAGCAAGTTGAAACATAAACAACTGCTGGCCGAACTGGCGGCAGGCGACGCGGCGGACAAGGTGGTTGCGTTCAGCGACGACGAGGAGGACTGAGATCAAGCAGCGTGGGCAGGCAACGATCCCGTTTGTGAAGGCACATGCGTGCGGCAACGACTTCCTGATTCTGGAGGAGACGGTCGCGCGGGGCGCTCATGCGGCGCTGGCGCGGAGGCTGTGCTCGCGGAACAGCAGCATTGGCGCTGATGGGATCGAGTTTCTGGATCGCGATCCTGCCCGGCGGGCTGGCGGCGAATTTTTCCTGCGGCTGTTCAATGCGGATGGNNCTGCGTGGCGGCGTGGCTGGCGCGAAGCGAAGGAGTGCGCGAGGTTGCGATCGGTACGCTGGGCGGAGTGCGGACGTGCTGCGTGATCGAGGCGAACGATCCCGTTTACCGGATTGAGACCGGGATGGGCGTGCCGCGGGTTGAGGAGCGGACGATTGAGATTCCTGGCGTGGGCGCGGTGGCAGGGGCCGTGGTACATGTGGGAAATCCTCACTTCGTGCTGTTTGTGGAGCGGGAGGATTTTGGCGCGCACGGGATGACGTGGCAGGCGTTGGGGGCGAAGATCAGCGCGAGTTCGCTGTTTGCGCAGGGGACGAACGTGGAGTTTGTACGCGTGTGCGCGACGGGCGAGATTGCGTTTCGTATCTACGAGCGCGGGTGCGGACCGACGATGTCTTCGGGCACGGGGACGTGCGCAGCCTCGGCCGCCGCGATGGCGCTGCGCGGGACGGCACGTGAGTTGACGGCGCTGGCTGAGGGGGGATCGCAGAAGACGGTTTGGCCCGCGAATGACGCGGCGATGCGGCTGACCGGGCCGGCGGAGATTGTGTGCCAGGGCAATGCGTTTCAGGTGGATGCGGCGGACGCGAAGAAGCGTGCAGCGGTGGGGATTTGAGCGCGGCGGCGCGCGCCAGGGTGAGGCCTGCCGCGCTGCGGGCCGGAGCGGCGCTGGCTGTGGTGTCGCCGGCGAGTGCGACGAAGCCGGAGCTGGTGCAGGCGGGGATGGATTGCCTGCATGGGCTTGGATATAAGACTGTGCTGTTGCCTCATGCTCTCGACCGCGGACCGCTCTATTATGCAGGGACGGTGGAGCAACGGGTTGCGGATTTGCATGCGGCGTTCGCGGACGCGGCGATCGATGGGATTGTGTGTACGCGGGGCGGGTGGGGCTCGGCCGAGCTGCTGCCACATCTGGATGTGGAGCTGGTTCGCGCCAACCCGAAGGTCTTTGTGGGATACAGCGATCACACCTCGCTGCATGTGTGGCTGGCGCGCGAGGCGGGGCTGGTGACGTTCTATGGACCGATGGTGGCGGCGGACTTTGCGCGGGCGCAGGGATTCGATCGCGCGAGTTGGGGCCATGCGATGGGCGGCGATGCGAACTGGTCGCTGACGTCGAGCGATGGGCTGCGCGTGTTGCGCGCGGGAACGGCCGAAGGGACGCTGGCGGGCGGATGCCTTTCGATTCTGGCCGAGGGGCTGGGCACGCCGTATGCGTTGCGACCGGCGAGCGCGGACGCGCCGCGAATCTTATTTCTGGAGGATATTGGGACCAAGCCATATCAGTGGGACCGGATGCTGCTGCATCTGCGCTACGCGGGGCTGCTGGAGCATGTGAGCGGGATCGTCTTCGGCGACATGCGGCAGTGCGTCGCGGCGGAGGAAGAGATATGGCTGGAGGCTTCGATCCTTCATGCGCTCGCGGATTTTGCGGGGCCGGTGGCGATTGGGCTGCGGTCGGGTCATGTGGATGGGGCGAATGTGACGGTGCCGCTGGGCGTGCGCGTGCGGCTGGAGACGGGCGCGGCGGGGAACCCGCGGATGGACTTTCTGGAAGCGGCGGTTGCGGTCTAGTCTTGTAAGAGACGATGACAAAGACGAATCGGGATTCAAAGCACATACATTTGATTGGGGTCTGCGGGACGGCGATGGCATCGCTGGCGGGAATGCTGCAGGCGCGCGGGCACAGGATTACGGGCTCGGATGCGGCGGCGTATCCGCCGATGAGCGATGTGCTGGCTGGGCTGGGGATTCCGCTGATGCAGCCTTATGCGGAAAGTAACCTTACGCCGCGACCGGACCTGGTAATCGTGGGCAATGCGATCTCGCGCGGCAACGTGGAGCTGGAGTTTGTGCTGGACGCACGGATTCCGTTTACGTCGATGGCTGCGGTGCTGCACGATGAATTCTTGATGGGGCGCGAGTCGCTGGTGGTGGCCGGCACGCATGGCAAGACGACCACGACCAGCATGTTGGCGTGGATCTATGAGGTCGCAGGGAACAGGGAAAAGGGAAAAGGGAACGGCAAGGGCGCGGCGCGATTTGCTCCGTCGTTCCTGATCGGCGGCGTGGCGGAGAACTTTGGGACGAGCTTCATGGTGCGGCCGGAGATCGACGGGGTGAGGCAGCCGTTTCTGCTGGAGGGCGATGAGTACGATACGGCGTTCTTCGACAAGGGGCCGAAGTTCCTGCACTACTTTCCCGACGCGGCGATTCTGACCCATGTGGAGTTCGACCACGCGGACATCTACGTGGATCTTGCGGCGGTGAAGACGGCGTTCAAGCGGCTGGTGAACCTGATCCCGCGGCGCGGGCGGCTGGTGGCGTTCGACGGCAGCGAGAACGTGAGCGAGTGCGTGGCGCGGGCGTTCTGCGCGGTGGAGCGGTACGGATTTCGCGCGGAGTCGCAGTGGCGGCTGACGGAGCTGCGGCATGAGGGGACGGAGTCGCGCTGGACGCTGCTGCGCGCGGGAGCGCCGTTTGCCGAGCTGCGGCTTCCGATGGCGGGCGAGCACAATGCGCTGAATGCGACGGCTGCGGCGGCGCTGGCGGCGGGACAGGGCGTTCCAGCGGCGGCGATTGTGGAGGCGCTGGCGACCTTCCGCTCGGTGAAGCGGCGGCTGGAGGTGCGGGCCGAGGTCAACGGCGTGACGATCATCGACGACTTCGCGCACCATCCGACGGCGATCCGCGAGACGCTGCGGGCGCTGCGCACGGCTTATCCGGGACGGCGACTTTGGGCTGTGCTGGAGCCTCGGTCGAATACGTTGCGGCGGAATGTTTTTGAGCACGAGTTGGTGGAGAGCCTGGCGCTGGCGGACCGCAGCGTGTTGGCGGAGATTTTTAAGTCGGAGGCAATTCCGGCGGGCGAACGGCTGCATCCGGAGAATGTGGTTGCGGCGTTGCGCGCTCGCGGGCTGGTGTCGGCAGTATATGCGGACGCGGACGCGATCGTTGCGGCGATTGCGCCGGAGCTGCGCGCGGGCGATGTGGTGGCGATCCTGTCGAATGGCGGGTTCGGCGGGATCTACGAGAAGCTGCCGCAGGCGATTGCGAAGCAGCACTAACCAACGGTGGTAGTAAGTGCAGATTCGATGGCTTCAGCGACACCGTCGTCGCGGTTGGAGGGGGCGATGCTCCAGCCGCTGGCGCGGGCGATGGTTTTGAGGTCTTCGGGTGCGTTGTCCATCAGCACCGCATGGCCGGCAGCCTGGAGCATGGAGACATCGTT
>PLOT01000022.1 GCA_003142215.1 Granulicella sp.
GGCGATGGCGACTACGGCATCAACACCACGCTGCCGTGGGGGGTGCACATGGCAAAGAACGCGCTGGTACCGCCGATTCCTGCGACCGCGCTGGTGCAGCCGACGCCGATCTATGAGCTGCTGTTCTCGCTTGCGGTCTTCTGGCTGCTGTGGAGGCTGGGTGAGCGGGCGCGGCCGGTGGGCTGGCTTACAGGACTATATCTGCTGTTGAGCGGGATAGGGCGGTTTCTGGTGGAGTTCGTGCGCATCAATCCCAAGCTCTACTTCCACCAGACGATGAGCAACGCGCAGGTGGCGGCTGTGGCAAGCGCGATTGCAGGAGTGATTGTGCTGGCTGTAGCGCAGAAGATGCGGGTGCCGTGGGTGCCGAAGCCGACCGCGGAGCCGGGGAGTTGATGCGAATCAGGGCTGGGGTGCTTCCGCGATCTTGTGTCCCTCTGGTGTCAGGCGACCGTCTCGCCGAAGAGGGTGCTGGGCAGTGGGATGGAGATGCTGGCGGCGAGCAGCAGCAGAAGCGCGAAGCATTTGAAGACTGCGTGCAAGGTCAGCAGTGGTTCCGTGGCCATGATCCAGGCGCAGGGCAGAAGGAAGCAGAGGATCTTTACCATGGACATTGGGGTCTTGCCCTGGGCAACGTCTTCGAGCAGGAAGATGATGAAGAATCCCATGGGAACCAGAAGCAGGATTAATGTGTAGTCGGCGGAAACCATGGGCAGGACCAGGGTGATGCAGGCCAGAGCAAAGACCTGATTCAACACTGGCTTGTTCCATACCCTCCAGAGCACGACCAGCGCGATGAGCGCGGCGAGCGGCAGGTACGCCATATACAGCTTCCAGGCGAGCGGATCGTTGGGATGCATCCCGTATTCCGGGTTAGAGAAGTTGAGTCCATGATTGCGCACGACACGGGCGATGGTTTCATGGACTGGAAGAGGGAATGGTCTGCGGTCATCTCGCCCATGGGGCGAAAGGCCACGACGTAATCGGTGAAGAAGGTATTCTTGCCGGAGATTTGGCGCCAGGCGCGCAGCGGATTGCGGTCGATGATCAGCAGGGAGGCCAGGGTGACGCCCGCAGCGGTGACGAGTCCAAGGACTGCCTCGCGGTATCTGCGGTGGCGCGCCATGAGGGCAAACCATAGCACGGGAAACGGCTTGATCGAGGAAGCAATCCCAAACGCCACGGCCGCGCCGGGATATTGCCGCCGCGCGAAAAACATTGCTCCGAGACAGACCGCGATCCACACCAGCCCTTCTGGGTTGCCGCGCATGACGACCTGCAAGATGCCCCAACCGAAGAAGCCGGAAAGGAAGATCGCGGCACCCATATACCATCGGTAGCTCTCAAATCGTCGCACCCTTCGCCAGAGCAATGTGCAGGCCACCGCCATTGCGCCGAGCATCGTCACCAGCATCACCGGCAGTGCGTAGGGCGCACACACCTGGAGTAGAAACCGGTAAACCATGACTGCAAACGGAGGATAGTTCCGGGGACACAATGTTCCGTTGAGGTTATCGTAGTTCCCCATATGTGGGTCTTTCCATATCTGGTATTTCCCGGAATAAAGCAGGAGGTCGCTGAAGCGATCCCTGTATCCACCCAGAGGGAAGATATGGGGGCCGTGAATATGCAGCGCGAACCAGGCCCAGACGCCCAGATTCATCGCAACGCAGAATAGCAGATAGATCAGAATTGCTGCCTGTACACGCGCACGATCGGATTTCAAGTCCACGGTTGGAACCTCATCGATCTAGTTCAGGAATATCACGAGCAAACAGGTAACACTTCTCAGCTATGTTGCAGCGAACCGTCCTACTGGGCGGCGATCCCTTTGCGGACCCAGACGAAGGAATGAGGCACGGGCGAGGCATAGGAGCTGGGAATATAGTACGCGTTCAAGTAGTCGCAGAGGGGCTTGCCTGCATCGACTGTATGCCGCGGTGGAGGGAGATAAGGCGCGAGAAGAAATGTGCGCAGTGACTTCCTTTCTTCGTCAGGATCGGATACGCAGACTTGTGGACTTCGCGACCAAAGCAGGAGCGGCCAGTCTGGATGGGCCTCAATCTCGGCGATCTTCTGCTGGACGGGGGCGGTGCTGGTCATGGGAAAGAGCCAGGGATAACGTCCGGTGACAATTTCGATGCCGTCCGGCGGCGGCGTGAGCCTGCGCTGGACACCGAAAGGAGCAAGCAGACGCGTCTGAGCTGGGAGGTGCGGTGCGTTCGGGTCTGAATATCTGGCCAAGGACGTTCTAAGCTGGTCGAGTCGTGCCTGGGCATTTCGGCGGGTTAGTTTGTAGATCGCCGTGTAGACCTTGTCCACCTCTGGCGAGTAGTACTGTGTGCCGAAGACCGCCTCATGGACCTGAATCTGAATTGTGCCTTTAATCAGAGTGAACTTACCGTAGGCGGCCAGGAGAATTATGATTGCGAAGGCCGGCCAGGTCCAGCGCCAGATCTTGCGGTACTGGCTGAGGACCACCAGGGCTGCGATCAGTGCGCCCAGGGTGTTGATGATGATGTGGCCGATGTCGGCACGCGAGAAGGCGGCTGGCGCGGATACGACCGACAGGCAAATAAGGTAAAGCAGCGGCCCCTGCGACGTGTGCGCGCGGAAACTGGCGATGAACGCGCA
>PLOT01000232.1 GCA_003142215.1 Granulicella sp.
AACCGAATAAACAGTATTATGTGACAGAGCAACAAAGCGTCCATCGTCTAGCGAAGACCCATCCAAACAGTGGACGAACCGTAGATTATCCAAACCAATTTGATGATGAAGTCGGCACAACTCCGATGGAATCGCCTGTGAATAGCTACCAGACATTCTCGATCTCCACATCTCCGCCGGATTCAAATGGTTGGTCTGCCGGGTCAATGCATGTAAATGTAGAAATTGGAGGTCTAGAATACTACGGGCTTCAACTACATTTGAATGCTTCGAATGGTGGACCCGGTACCAGCGAGAGTGGTGTCCTTCCACAATAAGCAAATAGGGGGAACGAAAATGCGCCGAATATTGGTTGCCGCAGTGGTCTTTAGCGTGTCAGCATTAGTGTTTGGAATCGTTATTTACAGCCGAACGATTCAGAAACAGAACGAAGCTGCTGCGTTTCTAAGAGTTTTGTCTGATGTACGTATCGGTCATACTACCAGGGATGACTTTGCTAAGACGATGATTAGTTTTAAGAAATATGAATCATCGCGCGCATCGTCAGTTTGCAGTGGCGGCAAATGCTATAGCGGTGTCGGCTATGGACTCGACAATAGAGCCTTCGGAAGATATTCACTCTTTCCGAACACTAATCTTGCGGCGGGAGTCTACTTCGATTCCGATAACTTCGTGCAGAGTCTCCTCGTCACTCTTGATAGGACTGACATCGCATCAGTCACTGTGGAAGAACAGCCTGAGACAATGACTGAGCCTGCTCGCCGATTTCAATTTCCGGAAGGAAGTGCAAAGCAACTTCACGTAGTAATCAGCCAAGAAAATCGGGATCGCTTGACTCAATTATCGACTCCGTGCTTCACCTCATTTGTCGGCTGTGACACTACCCAGAAACTGTTGTTAAATGGTGACTGAGCTTCGGCCATCAAGACCCCGCAGGGCGAGGAGGCGGGAACTGCCAATGAACCCAGAAGAGCAGGTGGTGTCAGTCTTGGCACGCAGGAGTGGGGTAGCGAAGGAGCAGGTGAGGCCAGAAACTCGTCTCGTAGAGGACCTGAAGCTAGATGGGGACGATGCTGTTGATGCCTTGCTGGAGATATCCAAGAAGTGTTCGATGGATGTCTCAGGCTTCGACTCGTCGCTGTATTTCCGCTCCGAGCCGACGCTGCTATCGCTCTTCCGCTTCCTACCCTCGCAGAAGAAGCGATCCATGGCGAAGCAGACAATAACGGTCGCGGAGCTAGTTGACGCTGCCCGCCGAGGTAGTTTTCAATCTCGCTAAAGCAGGCACAGGCCGCTGTTCGGGGCGGCCTTGCTGTCAGTGGTAGCCGTGCAATCCTCGTCGCGGCCAGCATCCCGAAGAGCGCGGTGCTTTGCACCGGGAGGATAGGGACACGTCACCCCCAGCGGGTTGCTGCAGGGATACCGTTTGGTAACTCTGCGTTAACGTGAGCCGCGCCAATGCGATGCACGCGGCGAGGCGTGCAAACACTGGCGTTTACGTGTTTACGTGCGTAAACATGTTGAAAACAAAGCGGCTAAAGGGGAAATGAACGGTTCGCGGTTCCTGCGGGAGTAACCTTGGGTTGCTGCGGCGTTAACGTGTTGAAATCAAAGGACCGAGGCTGTCCGGGCCTTTTTCGCGCTCACGCGCCGTACCCTTCGCTGCGGTGGCCGTCAAGGGGCTTCGCTCGCGCCAGCGCGACGCGCACAGACCGCGCGCCCTTGACTGCCGTCCTCGCTGCGGGTGTTTTGCAGCTATGAGAAAAATGTCTCTCATGTTCCACATGACCAGGGCCAGGGCTCCCGGCCATCGGCGGCGCGGTGATAGCATCGTGCTCATCTGCTCATCCGTGGGGGGCATGGGATGGACTACGACCAGGACAAAGTAGACGAGATGGTGCTGGCGCTGCTGTGGCTGACGCAGACCGGCGATGGCCGCACGTGGAAGGGCCACGACTGGGTGGCGATGGACCGGCTGCACACCAAGGGGTACATCTCCGATCCGAAGAGCAAGGCCAAGTCTGTCGTGTTGAGCGAAGAGGGCGAGCGACTATCGCGTGAACTCTTCGAGCGCCACTTCGCCCGCAAGGGCTGATCGAAGCACGCAGCGCCGGGGCGCTCTCGGGCTTGCGTGGCGTATCTGGCGATGTGTTGTGATCCAGACACCATCCCTTAAGCCTGACGGCTTATCGGAGCCGACAGCGGCCCGAAGATCGAACGCGGAACGGACAAAGGCCGGACGCTGTCCGGCCTTGTTCGTGCAGGGTTCGAGGTGTGTTCGGCGTCAGCGGTAGACTTCGCGGCGGTGCTTGACGGCCAGGACGAGGATGGAATCGCCGTGGTCGTGGAAGCGCACACGGTAGTCGCCGACGCGCAGCCGCATCTCGGGCGGCTCGATGTCCTGGAGGCGTTTTACGTCGCCTTCGCCGCTGGCCAGATAGCGGGCGACGGTGTGCAGAATGCGCAGGGCTGTGTCCTTGTCGATGGCGCGCAGGTCGGCCTTGGCCGGGTCAGTCCAGGCGATCTTTTTCTGTCCCATGCTTACTGTCCCAGGTGACGCGGTTCGGGTTCGAGCGGCGCCTGTCCCATGCGCTCGAAGTCTTCGGCGGTGAGGCCGAACTCGGCGAGCACGTCCTCGTTGGGAATCGGCTCGTGATCCTTGAGCCAAGCCTTGGAAGCAGCGACGGCGCGAGTCTCTTCCTCGCTGATCTCTTCATCCTCAAAGGGGGCGTTGGCGATGGCGCGGTCCACCGGATCGAGCATCGCGTTGATGAAGATGACGGCAGCGGAGGCCTGCCCGGTGGAGAGGCGGTTGATGAGTTCATGGGCTTGTTGCTTCGGGTTGGTTGCGGCGTAAGCCATCGGGAATCCTCTCAATTACTCTGCGCTGCGGCGAGAAATTTATCAATCGTGGTCAGCAGGGCGCGCTGCTCATAGAGGGGCAGCGTCTCGATCTGTTCGATGCGGCGCTGCACCTTGAGGCTGGGTTGTTTGCTGGCAGTCTTCCTTACCTTGGGATGCAGCAGTTCATCGAGGCTCACACTGAGAGCCATAGCAAACCGCACGGCCATTTCCGCTGAGAACAGGTGCCGGTCAGTCTCGTAGGCGGAGACCAGCACTTGGGTGATCCCGACCTTTTTAGCAAACTCAACCTGAGTAAAGCCGGACTGTTTCCGAAGGCGAGCCAAGCGTTCGCCCAGGCTCTCTCCGCCAAAATCCAGGGGTGGTTTCTGCACTGTGGGCCTCTTCGACATGGAAGCAGTTTAAGGCGTACTTCCAATAATCCTTGACGTAATACTACACGTCATAGTATTTCTTGAGTCAAGAAAAAAGTGCAAAAAGCACTTGACAGGTTTTTCCACGGAGGGCTGGAAATGGCACGAATCCCGGAGCACGAGGTCGAACGGCTGAAACGGGAGGTATCGGTCGAGCGGCTCGCCGAGGCGCGGGACATCAAGTTGCACCGGCACGGTGCCGACCTGCTGGGCCTCTGCCCGTTCCACGACGACCGCAACCCGTCGCTGGTCATCACTCCGGCGAAGAATCTCTGGCACTGTCTGGGCGCGTGCAACATGGGCGGAACGGCCATCGACTGGGTAATGAAGGCGCAGGGCGTGAGCTTCCGCCATGCGGTCGAGTTGCTCAGAGCAGACTATCTTCCCTTAGCTGCCGCTCCAGTGCAGCCGGTGAAGCAGAGCACGGTTCCGAAGTTGCCGCCGCCGGTTGCGCGGGATGCAGACGACCGGACGCTGCTGTTGCAGACCGTGGACTACTACAGCCGGACGTTGAAGCAATCGCCGGAGGCGTTGAAGTATCTGTCCTCGCGCGGCCTCCAGTCTTCGGAGATCATCGACCGCTTCAAGCTGGGCTTCGCCAACCGGACGCTGGGTTATGGCCTTGAGGGAAAGAACCGCGTTGCCGGCGCGGAGATGCGCGGGCGGTTGCAGGAGTTGGGCATCTTGCGGAAGAGCGGACACGAGCAGTTCAATGGTTCGCTGGTTATCCCGGTGATTACGCCAGCCGGTGAAGTGGCGGAGATGTATGGGCGGAAGATCACGGCGAAGCTGCGCGAGGGAACGCCGTTGCACCTGTATCTTCCCGGCGAGCATCGGGGCGTATGGAATGAAGAAGCCCTCATCGCATCGAAACAAATCATCCTGTGCGAGGCGCTGATCGACGCGCTTACGTTCTGGGTTGCGGGGCATCGCAACGTGACGGCGAGTTACGGAGTGAACGGCTTCACAGCCGACCATCGCGCGGCCTTCGCCCAGCACGGCACGGAACGTGTGTACATCGCCTACGACAACGATGAAGCGGGCAACAAAGCCGCCGCGAAGCTGGCCGAGGAACTGATGCAAATGGGCATCGAGTGCTTCCGTGTGGAGTTCCCCAAGGGCATCGACGCGAACGAGTACGCGCGGAAGGTGACGCCAGCGGCGAAGAGCCTGGGTGTGCTGATCAACCGTGCATCATGGCTGGGCAAAGGGCAACGTGCAGCAGCGCCGGAGCCAGGGATCGAGCCACTGCCAGCGGAAGCAGAAGCAGCGGCTAAAGAAGAAATCATCGAAGTAACTCCAGAGCCAGCCCCCGCCGAAATCGAAGAGCAGGTTTTTTCCTTAGCCGCCGAACCGGATCCGGTCCCGGAGCCGGTTGCACAGGCTGTGCCGGAATCAGCCACGGCAGCGCCCGCGCCGACGATAGACGTTCCCGTCGAGATACGCGGCGAAGACATCTTCATCCAGCAGGGCGAGCGCCGTTACCGCATCCGTGGCCTTCATAAGAACCTGAGTTATGAGCTTCTAAAAATCAACGTGCTTGTCTCCGGCATGACGCCGCACGGCGAGTCTGCCTTCCATGTGGACACGCTCGACTTGTATGTGGCGCGACAGCGCAGCGTGTTTACCAGGCAAGCCGCCGAGGAACTTGGCCTCAAGGAAGAAGTCATCCGCCGCGACCTGGGCCGCGTGCTGATGAAGCTGGAGGAGCTACAGGACGAGCAGATCAAAAAGGCTCTGGAACCGGAGAAGAAAGAAATCGAGATCGGTCCGGAGGAACGGGCCGAGGCGTTGGCGCTGCTGCGCGATCCTCGCTTGCTGGAGCGGATCATCGAGGACTTCGCCCTGTGCGGCGTCGTGGGCGAGGAGACCAACAAGTTAGTCGGCTATCTGGGCGTGGTCTCGCGCCACTTGGAATCGCCGCTCGCGATCATCGTGCAATCGAGTTCGGCGGCGGGCAAGAGTTCGCTGATGGAAGCCGTGCTCGCGTTCCTGCCTGAAGAGCAGCGCGTTCAATACTCCGCCATGACCGGGCAGTCACTCTTCTACATGGGCGAGCAGGACTTGAAGCACAAGGTGCTTGCCATCGTGGAGGAGGAGGGCGCACACTCGGCATCCTACGCGCTGAAACTGTTGCAGTCTGAAGGCGTGTTGACCATCGCCAGCACCGGCAAAGACCCGGCGACGGGGCGCTTGCTCACGCATCAGTACCGCGTCGAGGGGCCGGTGATGATCTTCTTGACGACCACGGCCATCGATCTTGACGAGGAGATGCTGAACCGTTGCCTTGTTCTCTCCGTCAACGAAGACCGGGCGCAGACGCAAGCCATCCACCGAGTGCAGCGCGAGGCGCAGACGCTTGAAGGGTTGCTCCAGCGGCGGGATCGCAGCACCATCCTTGCCGTGCATCGCAACGCGCAACGCCTTCTCAAGCCTGTTTTCGTAGCGCATCCCTACGC